>JAMFTA010000040.1 GCA_026225565.1 Caulobacter sp.
ACCCGGCGATCATCCACCCGCGGAACGCCACGCGGCTTGTTGGGCAACAAGGGCTCGATCACAGCCCACTCAAAATCGGTCAGATCAAAGCGCGCCATGCCATCCTCCTTTGCTCAGGAGGAGTGAATCAGCCCAGCCTTGATTTGGGAATCCCGTTTATGGGTCTGTGCCCTAGGCGGGGACGATAGAGGCTGGCCGTACAGCCTCCAAATCCACCTCGCCCCTTGCTCCATTGAACGTTTTTCAGACTCGGTCCGGAAAGCGCGGACAAGGGATCGGGCCTCCTCAAGCCTTGAAAGGCTGCGGCTCTAGTTGCGCGATGGGAAGAGGCCCTGCATGGCGATGCAGCTGTAGACAGCGAGATAGGGCTGTAGCAGCGAAAAAAACTGGTTGTTGCCGGTCATGGCGTTGGTCACCGTCCCCCCGCTGATGCCGCCGCCGCTGATCCCCCCCAAGTTGACGGCTGTGCCCGATCCGGCGGGGGCGTAAATCCTGGGTTGGTTGGGGCCGGTAGGGAAGGCGTTGGCCAACTGCGAACCTTGGGCAGGAATGGCGGTGACCGACGCCGTCGGCACGCCTGACAGGGCCTGCAGGGTCGTTGGGCCGCCCCCGCCGCCTGAGGGCGTGAATGTCGCCGTGTGGGTGTGCGGCGGCAGGATGGCGATGGTCAGGGTCTCGTTTTCCATCCCGCCCCTTTCACCCCATACATAGGAGCTCAGCCCCGCCCCATTGCCGACGCCCACCAGCACCCGACCCTGAACGTCCGGCAGGCCGAAAGTCTGCACGCCATTGCCGCCAAACGTGGTGCCCAGAATCGCGAACAGCGCGTTGTTCTGTTGAATGCTCAAGGTCTGCCCGCTGCACGTCTGCCAGCCCTGCGGCGCGAAGCCAAAGCCCACCTGAATGATTTGACCAAGATAGGGTTGCGACACGAAATTCCTCCTCTCTTAATTTCATTTATTAATAATACTACCTTAAGTTGATTCGACCGTCATCCCCCTAAACCCCTCCCCCGCAAAGTTTTACAGTCGCCCGAAACGCTCGGTTAGAGCGTATTTTTCAAAGATACCCGCCCGCGACGCTTTGCCACACCTCTGAGGAGATTTTTCCAACTCGGCGCCTTTAAGTTGTGATTAAGTTTTAGCGCGCGCCGATGGCGTGGCCATCAGTACCGAGTCGGGGGGCTTGCGTGATCGAACAGCTGTTGGTGCGGCTTGGCCGCGTTTTACCTGTGCTTGCGTCTCGCGGCGCGTCGGCTATGCGCGCGCTCTCACGCCCGTCCCGCGGTCTAGCCGCGGCCTCGGTTTTGCTCCTCGCCGCCGCCGCGCCGGCGGCGAGTTGGGCGTCCGCGGGCTGTACCAACATCGCATCCGGCGCACCGGATGCCGCTTACAGCACAGGTGCTGGCAGCGCCCCAACCAGTTCCTGGAGCGGCACTTACGACGAAACGGGCGGAGGATCGTCCAATTCCACCAACGAAGGCGGAAGCAGCCCCGCATTTTCCTCCGGCGACAAAATCACGCTGAATTACAGCTCCGTGAGTGGCAACCCGTATCTCGTTCTGCAGTATACGGTCGATGGTGTTCAAGGCTACGTTTACCCGATCTATCTACAGGCGACGGGATCGGGGTCGGCGAGCGCCACCCTGCCCGCCATCTCCTCCGCCGGCTACGTGATAATCGGCCTAGCGAGCAGCGACGTAAACGGCGCGGGCAGCGGCGATGGCAGCCTTTCGTTATCGGTCAGTTGCACTCCGGCGGCCTCCGCCCCCACGGTGACGGCCATCAGCCCCACCAGCGGAACCACGGCGGGCGGGACGGCGGTGACCATCACCGGAACCAACTTCACCGGCGCCACCGCCGTCACCATCGGCGGCGCGGCGGCCACCGGCGTCACCGTCGTCTCCGCCACATCCATCACCGCGACCACACCCGCCGGCTCGGCCGGGACGGCCAGCGTCGTGGTGACCACTCCCGCCGGCTCCAACGGCGCCAACACCCTCTACACCTATGTCACCCCGGCCCCGACCGTCACCGCCATCAGCCCCACCAGCGGAACCACCGTCGGCGGGACGGCGGTGACCATCACCGGAACCAACTTCACCGGCGCCACCGCCGTCACCATCGGCGGCGCGGCGGCCACCGGCGTCACCGTCGTCTCCGCCACATCCATCACCGCGACCACACCTGCCGGCTCGGCGGGCACGGCCAGCGTCGTGGTGACCACTCCATCGGGCTCCAACGGGGCCAACACCCTCTACACCTACACAACCCCCGCCCCCACGGTGACGGCCATCAGCCCCACCAGCGGAACCGCCGCCGGCGGGACGGCGGTGACCATCACCGGAACCAACTTCACCGGCGCTACAGCCGTCACCATCGGCGGCGCGGCGGCCACCGGCGTCACCGTCGTCTCCGCCACATCCATCACCGCGACCACACCCGCCGGCTCGGCCGGGACGGCCAGCGTGGTGGTGACCACTCCCGCCGGCTCCAACGGCGCCAACACCCTCTACACCTATGGCGTCCCGGCCCCGACCGTGACATCGTTCACCTATGGCTCGAGCGTGCCTTATGGCGCGCGAACCGCCACCTCGATCAATGTGGCGACGCTCGGTTCGGCGACCGGCTCGCCGACGTCCTGGACGGTGGCCAGCAGCTCAGGCGGAGCCTATGGGCCCTCTGCAGCGACGTCGGGCGGCGGCGCAGTGTCGATCAGTGCATCGGGCGTTGCGTCCTATACGCCAGGGTCAACCTTCCACGGGGCGGACACCTTCTTCGCGATCGCCTCCAACGGCGCGAACTCCGCCCCGGCGACGGTCACCGTCAACGTCGCCGCTCCGTCCTCAGTAGCCACACTTTCCGGCCTAGTCCCCAGCGCCGGGACTCTTACCCCGGCCTTCGCCTCGGGCGTCACCAGCTATGCCGAAAGCGTCGCTAATAGCGTCACCGCCATCACCGTCGTTCCGACCACCATAGACGCAACCGCTACCGTGACGATCAACGGAACGGCGGCGACTTCCGGCTCGGCTTCTGCGTCGATGCCTCTGGCCGTTGGCCCCAACACCATCAGCACCGTGGTCACCGCCCAGGACGGCACCACCACCTTGACCTACACCTTGGTGGTGACCCGGGCGAGCACGGTGACCGCCAAGCCGGTGACCGTCACGGCGACGGCGGCTTCGGGTGGACCGACAACCGTCGATCTATCGGCGTCGGTCACCAACGCCACCGGCCTGATCATTGTCACGCCCCCGGTCCATGGAACCGCGACCGTATCGGGCTTCACCATCCTCTACACGCCCAACAAGGGCTATTATGGCGACGATAGCTTCACCTACGAAGCTATCGGCCTTCCCGCCGCCGCGCCCCGCGGCGGGGCTGCGATGGCGACCTTATACGCCGCCAAGCCTGGCGCGGGCGTTGCAGCCGCCGCCAACAACAATGTGTCCGCTCCGGCCCTGGTCACTATTGTCATCCCCGCGCCGACACTGACCATCGCCCCCGCCAGCCTGCCGCCGGCGCACGTCGCGAACTACAGCCAGACGATCACCACCTCAGGCGGCACGGCGCCCTACGCCTATGCGATCTCCGCCGGCGCCCTTCCACCCGGACTCACGCTTTCGACCTTCGGGGTGATCTCCGGAACG
Organism: Caulobacter sp.; assembly: GCA_026225565.1. Taxonomy (GTDB): domain Bacteria; phylum Pseudomonadota; class Alphaproteobacteria; order Caulobacterales; family Caulobacteraceae; genus CAIOYC01. The sequence continues at coordinate 3,650 of JAMFTA010000040.1, forward strand.
CCGACGGCCGTGGGAACCTTCACCTTCACCGTCAAGGCGACAGACAGCTCCGCAGGCATTGGCCCCTTCTCCACCACCCAGGCCTATAGTCTGCTGACAGATATGCCCGCGCCCGTGGTCGCGCCCTCGTTCACGGTGCAGGTTGCGGCGGACCGTAGCGGAACGGCCGACCTCAGCCGGGGCGCGACCGGCGGCCCATTCACCGGCGCGACCGTGGTCGCACTGTCCCCCGCCAGCGCGGGAACGGCGACCATCGGTCTCACCTCCACGCTGCCGACCGCGAACGGCGGCACAGTGCTTTCCAGCGATGGCCCGCACTATATCCTGACCTTAAAGCCGGCGTTGCATTTCTCGGGCGCCGCCACGGTGACCTATACCTTGGCCAATGCGTTTGCGACCTCGGCGCCGGGAACGGTCATATTCCAGGTAGCCGCCCGCCTTGACCCGACCTTGGACCCTGACGTCAGGGGCGTGATCGGCGCGCAGACCGACGCCGCCCGCCGTTTTGGGGAGGCGCAGATCGACAACTTCGATCAGCGTCTGGAAAGCCTGCACAAGGACGGCTATGGCCGGACAGTCAATGGCGTCAGCTTCGGGATCTCGCCGGATCGGGGCGATCCTCGCGAGGCCGCCCTTCGCCAGGAGAACGCCTCCTGGCCAGAGCCCATCGACCCTGCCGCCCTTCGCATGACCCCCCTGGACGGCGCGCCGCCCCAAACGCCCGCCGTCGGCATGGGCCCGCGGATCAGAAGCTCAACGCTTAATCTGGGCAGAACGGCCGCCGCCGAAAGCGACACAAACGAGCCGTCCAAGGCGCCGAGTGCTTTCGCCATCTGGAGCGGCGGCGGGGTGGACTTCGGACTGCACGAAAGCGCTCAGGGCCGCTCCGGCTTTCACTTCACCACCGGCGGGATCAGCCTGGGAGCGGACTACCGGGTGAACGCCGCGCTGACTGTGGGCCTGGGGGCTGGATACGGTCAGGACGAAAGCAAGATCGGCAATGCCGGCACCAAGAGCACCGCCACCAATCGCGTGGGCGCGGTCTACGCCAGCTACCGGCCTTTGGAGGGCCTCTTCCTCGATGGGGTGTTCGGGTACGGCCAGATGAGCTTCCACAGCCGCCGCTTTGTCACGCTCGACGACGCCTTCGCCGACGGCAAACGGCGCGGCGATGAGACCTTCGTCTCCCTCACCGCGGGCTACGAGTACCGGGATCGTCAACTCCAGCTGTACCCCTATGGGCGCCTGGATGGGATCAACGGCGCCTTGGACCCCTTCACCGAGACCGAAGCGGGCGACGGCTACGGCGCGTTGAGCTTTAACAAGCAGACGCTCTCGGTCCTGACCTCCACCCTCGGCATCCGGGGGAACTACCTGGTGCCGGTCAGTTATGGGGTCTGGTCGCCCCACCTGCGGATCGAATACAAGCACGACTTCGAAACCGCCGGCCTCGCCTCCCTACAGTATGCCGATTGGTTGGACGGCCCGACCTACTCAACCCCTGCCGACCCCCTCGACCAAAACGAAATCCTCGTTGGCCTCGGCGCCGATTTGAAGACCCGGAGCATCACCTTCGGCATTGAGTACAAGAGCAGTGTCGCCAATGAGGCTGAGGTCGTCCACCAGATCATCGCTAAGATGACCGCGCCGTTCTAGGTGTTTAGTCTCGGGCTTTCATGGATTGGGCGCCGCCAGCCCAACCCCAACGTGTCTCCCGCCCAGCCAAGGCGGCTGAGCGCTCGCGCCCGGGTCGCAAACGCTCAATGGCCTCTATGCCAGAGCCACGCCGATGGCCTCGATCTGGTCCGCCGACAGACCCGCGATCTGAGTTGGGGTGAGTGCGTTGATTTGAGTGTCGTTCAAGGCTTCGATCTGGTCGGGAGAGAGCGCCGCCACCGCTGTAGCGCTCAGAGCGCCGATGACCGTGGACGTTAACCCGCCCAGCTGGGCAGCCGATAAATTGCCGATCTGCTGTGTGGTCAAATTGCTGATCTGAGTCTGACTGAGCGAGCTGACGTCCGTGGAGGTCATGCCCCCAAACTGAGCGGGCGTCAGGCCGTTTAGTTGAGTAAAGGTCAAATTGGACCACTGGGTTCCGCTGAGCGATGAGAGCTGTCCCTGGGACAGGGCGGCGAGCTGCGAAGCGCCTAGCGCTCGCAGCTGCACCCGCGCCAACGCCCCGAGCTGAGTGATGGTCATGGCGGCGATATCGGTGGTGTTGAGCTCGCCCACCGCCGTCGTCGTAAGGGCGCCGACCTGGGTGGCTGTCAGACCGCTGAGTTGGGTCACGCTCATTTGGTCGATCTGCGTCGGCGTCAGGCCCGATATTCCAGCCGGCGACAAGGCTGCAACCGCAGTAGCGCTGAAGGCCGCGAATTGACTTGGGCTGAACGTCGCAATTTCCGCAGCGGTGAGGCCTCCAAGTTCTGTGGTCGATAAGAAGGGGATTTCAGCGGGCGTTAAGCTGGCGATCTGGTCGGCGGTGAGCGCCGCAATTCCGGTTGAGGAGAGGCTTCGAAACTGGGTGGTGGTCAAGCGGGCGACAATATCGCCGATCCCGCTGACGGTCGTCGCCGATAGCGCGGCGATCTGGGTGGCGCCGATCGCCGCCGTCTGTGTCGCGCTGAGCTCAGCAAATTCTGATGCGGTCATGCCGCCCATGCCGGCGGCGGATATGGCCGCGACCTGGGCGGCGCTCAGCGCGCCCAACTGATCCGCGGTCAGGCCGCCGACGGCGACCGCGGTCAGGGCGCTGATCTGAGATTTGCTCAGGCTCTCGATCTGGCCGTCCGACAGGCTGGCGATCTGAGGATTGGTCAGCCCCATGATGGCTGTCGTGGAAAGCGCCGCCACCGCCGTGGTGGTCAGCGACGCCAGTTGCGTGGTGCTGAGCGACCCCAGCTGAGTGCTGCCCAAGCCTTGAAGGCCAGTGGTTGAGAGGGCCGCCAGCTGGGTCGTCGCGAGGGCCTGGAGCTCCGTCGTGGTTAGAGAGGCGATCTGGGTGGAAGACACCCCGCTAAGCTGGGTAGAGGTCAGGGCCGCAAAGTTCGTGGCGTTGAACGCCGCAATGGTTGTCGTCGAAAGCTCGCCGACTTGGGTTGCCGACAGATTCGCCAGTTGAGAGGCCGTCAGCGAAGACACCTGGGTCACAGTCAAAGCGCCAAGGCCGCTTGCCGTCAGTGCTTGCAACTGGGTCGCCGTCAGGGCGGCGATCTGGGCCGCGTTGAACGCCGCCAGCGCTGCGGGATTCAGTCCAGCGATCTGCGAGACGGTCAAGCCGGAGATCTCCGGCGAGGTGAGCACTGAGGCCTGGGTGCTGGTCAAGGCGCTCAGCTGGGCGCCGCTGAGGGCGTTGAGCTGGGTGGGGCTGAGGGCGCTGAGTTGCGTTCTGGTCAGGATGGGGATCTGGGTCGCCGTCAAAGCCGCGACCTGGGTGCTGGAAAGCATTCCCAGATCGGTGGAGGACAGTGCGCCGAGGGCTGTTTGCGAGAGACCCATGATCTGGACTGTCGACAGCTCGGCGATCCCGCCGCCGCTCAAGGCGTCTATCCCTGTAACGCCAAGGGCGCCGATCTGAGTTGCGCTCAGGGCGGCGGTTTGGGTTGTCGTCAGGCTGGCCAGCTGGGTTGGCACGAAGGCCGCAATCCCCGTCGTCGACAGGGCGGCGATCTGAGCGTTCGAAAGCGCGGCAAGCTGGGTGGCGGCCAGGGCTGTGACCTCGGTTCCGGAGAGCGCCCCGACTTGGTCGACGGTCAAGGCCGAAACCTCGCTCGCCGTCAGGGCGGCGATCTGATCCTTGGACAGGGCGGCGATCGCCGAGCTGGTCAGCCCTTTGATCTGTGTGGAGGAGAAGGCGGCGATCTGGCCGCCAGAGAGTGCGCCGATCTGGGTCGGAGTGAGGCCCGCGATCTGGCTTGCCGTCAGTCCCGCCATTTGCGAGGCGGTCAAGCCGGCGAGCTGGGCGGGGGTGAGGGAGGGGAGCTGGGTGACCGTCAGGGCGGCGATCTGGGTTGACGAAAGCGCCGTCGCCTCGGTCGGGCTCAAGGCGGCGATGGCCGTGGCCGAAAGATTGGCCAGCTGGGTCGTGGACAATAGAGCAGCTTCAGTCGAGGTGAGGCTGGCGATCTGCGTCCCCGACAGTGTTCCCACCTGTCCGCCCGTAAGCGCGGCGAGCTGAGTTGTGGCGAGGTTGACCAGCTGTGTGGCGCCGAGCGCCCCTAGGGCGCTGGCCGTCAGGGCGGCGATCTGGCTGGTGGAAAAGGCCGAGAGCTGGGTGGTGCTAAGGGCGGCGGCTTCGGTGGCGGTAAGCGCGGCGATTTGGGCGCCGGTCAAGGCCTGAACCTGAGAGCGCGACAAGGCCGCAATTTGATCCGTATCGAGGGCCGCGATCCCACTTCCGGTCAGCCCCTTAATCTGGGTCTGGCTAAGCGCGGCGACCTGGGTGTCCGAAAGCGCGCCCACCTGAGTAGCGGTCAAACCCGACATCTGACTTTGGCTTAGAACGCCCAGTTGAGCGGACGTCAGCGCGCCCAGTTGAGCGGCGCTCAAAGCGGCGATCTGACCGCTCGTCAAGGCGCCGACCTGGCTTGTCGAAAGCGCGGACAAATTTCCAAGAGGTATGGCGGCGATCGCCGCGGGCGATAGGCCGGCGACCTGGGTTGTCGAGAGCTGCGCCATCTCGCTTGCGGTCAGTCCCGCCGTCTGGGTGCTGGAGAGAGCTCCAAATTGGGCGAAACCCAAAGCCGAAAATTGGCTGGCAGTAAGGCTGCTCAGCTGGGTGGTGCTCAAGGCCGCCACCGCAGTGACGGAGAGAGCGCTGACCTGGGTCGAGGATAAGAGGGAAAGTTGGGTCGGAGTCAGGGCGACGACCTCAGCGCCTCCAAGCGATCCGGCCTGGGTGATTGTCAGGGCGCCAAGCTGAGACGAGGTCAGGGCGGCGATCTGATCCGAAGTTAGAGAGGCGATTCCAGATGCCGAGATTGCCCGAACCTGACTCGTCGTCAGGGCCGAAAGTTCCGTGGTTGAGATCTGGCCGATCTGGGTGGCCGTCAAAGCGGCGATCTGGCTTTGCGCCAAAGCGCCGAGCTGCCCGGGGGTCAGGCCCGCGATCTGCGTCTGGCTCAAGGTGGCGATCTGTGCGGCCGTCAAGGCGGCGACCTGGGAAGCGGATAGACTTGCTAGATTGTCGGAGCCAAGGCTCCCCAGTTCGGTAGCGGTCAGGGCCCCGATCTGTGTGCCGGATAGGGCGGCGACCTGGGAGGCGCTGAGGGCCCCGATCTGCGTTCCCAGCCCCCGCACGGCGGCGGTGCTGAAGGCGGCAACCTGGCTAGTGGTGAGGTTGGCCAGCTGCGTCGCCGTGAAACCCCCAGCGGCCGCAGCGGAAAGCGCACCCATCTGACCGGTCGACAAGGCGGCCAACTGGGTCGTGTCAAAGGCCGCGACCTCTGTGCCGGTCAGAGACGATATCTGCGCCGTCGTGAAGGCGGCGAGTTGGCTGGGACCAAGCGCCGCGATCTGATCCGCTGACAAGACCGCGATATCCTGGCCGGTGAGCCCCTTCAGCTGGGTTGGAGTGAGGGCGGCGATCTGCGTATCGGAGAGTTGAGTGATCTGGGTGGTGCTCAGACTGGCGATCTGGGTCTGGCTCAAGGCCCCCATCTGGGTCGCGTTCAGGGCGGCGAGCTGCGTGCCGCCCAAGGCTGGAATTTGTGTCGCGATGAGGGCCGCGATCTGACTGGCGGAAAGGGCGGACAAATTCTCAAGGCTGAGCGCGCTCAGTTCGGTGGTGGTCAGGCTCTTGATCTGAGTGCTCGTGAGGGCGGCGAGCTGGGAGGCGCTGAACGCTGCGAGGCTCGTGCCAGATCCGCGCAGGGTGCTCGCATTCAGCGCCGATATCTGCGTTGCGGCGAGCCCCGCCAGCTGGTCGCTGCTGAGGCCATTGAGGGCGGAGGCGGACAAGGCGCCCATCTGAGTTGTGGACAGGGCGGCCAGTTGAGCGGGGCTCAAGGCGGCCGCTTCGGCGCCGGTCAGCACCGCGACCTGGGCCGAGGAGAGCGCCGCTATCTGGGCGTTTGTCAGGGCGGCGATCTGATCCGTTGAAAACGCGGCGATCGCCGCGCGCGTTAGCCCGGCGATCTGGGTGTTGGATAGGGCGGCGATCCGGTCGTCGGAGAGTTGATTGACTTGGGTGGCGGTTAGGCTAGCGATCTGGGTTTGGCTCAAGGCCCCCATCTGGGTCGCGTTCAAGGCGGCGAGCTGCGTGCTGCCCAAGGCTGGAATTTGCGTGGTGACGAGGGCCGCGATCTGCCCCGCGGAAAGAGCGGACAGATTTGCGGGGTTAAAGGCGGCCACCTCCGTCGTGGTGAGATATTTTATCTGAGTGCTCGAAAGGGCGGACAGTTGCGGCGCGCTGAGTGCAGTGACGTTCGTCCCGAGCCCGCGCAGCGTGCTGACGCTCAGAGCGGATATCTGCGTTGCCGCAAGCCCCGCCAATTGCGCGCTGCTAAGCCCGTTGATTGCGACGACCGACAGCGCAGCCATCTGGGCGGAAGATAAACCGGCTAGCTGGGTTGGGCTCAAGGCCGCGGTCTCAGAGCCTGTCAGCGCGGTGATCTGGACGGTGGAGAGCGCCGCCAACTGGGATGTCGTCAATGCGCCAAGCTGATCCGCCGACAGGGCGGCGATCGCTGTGCGGGACAAGCCAGCGACCTGGGCGCCGGTGAGGCTGGCGATCTGGGCGTCTGAGAAGTGTCCGACCTGGGTCGCCGTGAGACTGGCGATTTGGCTCTGAGACAAGCCGCCCAGTTGCGCCGTGTTCAGGGCCCCGATCTGGGCGCCCGTCAGGCTGGAAATTTGCACGGGCGCCAACGCGGCGATCTGACTGGCGGAGAGGATCGCCAGATTGTCGGTGCTAAGGGCGGTCAACTCGGCGGTGCTAAGGCCCTTCATCTGAGTGCTCGTGAGGGCGGCGAGCTGAGACGCGCCGAGCGCCGCGATGCCCGTTCCCAGCCCGCGCAGGGTGCTCACGCTGAGTGCCGCGATCTGCGTCGACGCGAGCCCCGCAAGCTGACCACTACTAAGCCCGTTTAGAGCGGCGATGGACAAGGCGCCCACCTGAGTTGTGGACAGAGCGGCCAGCTGAGCGGGGCTCAAGGCGGCGGCTTCGGCGCCGTTCAGCACTCCGATCTGGGCCGAAGAGAGCGCCGCTATCTGGGAGGTTGTCAGGGCGCCGATCTGATCCGCTGAAAGCGCGACGACCGCCGTGCGAGATAAGCCAGCGACCTGGGTGCGGCTCATCGATTGGATCTGAGCGGGCGAGAGGCCGGCGACCTGGGTGGCGGTGAGGCTGGCGACCTGGGTCTGAGACAGGGCGCCCAGTTGCGCCGGGTTGAGGCCCCTGACCTGGGCGCCGGTCAGGCTGGAAATTTGCGGCCCCGTTAAGGCAGCGACCTGATTGGCGGAGAAGGCCGAAAGATTGTCGGCGCTAAGGGCTCTCAGCTCGGTCGTGCTTAGACTTTTAACCTGGGTGCTGGAGAGGACGCTGAGTTGGGCGGTGGCGAGGACCGTTATATCGGTTCCGAGCGCCCGCAATGCGCTCGTGCTCAGCGCGGCGACCTGAGTTGTGGCGAGGCCAGCGAGTTGCGAGGTGCTGAGCCCGCCGATGGTCGCGGCCGAAAAGGCGCCCATCTGGGTCGCCGTGAAGGCGGCGAGCTGGGCCGGGCTTAAGGCGGCGGCCTCCGTAGCGGTCAGAGTCGCCACTTGCGCCGTGGTTAGGGCGGACAGTTGATTGGGGGTGAGGGCCGCCATCTGGGCTTGGGATAGCGCCGCGACGCCCGACCTGCTGAGCCCAGCGATCTGCGTCGTCGCCAAAGCCGCGACATCGCTAGTGCTGAGAGCTTGGAGCAGCGAACCGTTGAGAACAGCCAATTGAGCGAGGCTGAAACCCATCTGAGTATCGTTCAGCGCCGCGATCTGGCTGGGCGCGAGTGCGGCGATCTGCCGGGCCGAGAACTCACCGACTTGGGTGTAACTCAGCTCTGACATCTGATCGGATGTCAGAGCCTGGATCTGGGCATTGGTCATGACCGCGAAGTCTGAGTTCGTCAGATCTTCGATCTCGCCCTGGCTAAGGGCGGCGATCTGGTTTGGCGTATAGGCTGAAAGTCCCGCGATCGTCATGACGCGGCCGGGCGGCTCTTATGGCTGGATAGTATTTCGAGCCCGTCTTGTGCTCGACCTCCGATCAGCGCGGCGATCACGATTGATGTCTCCGTGGCGGCTCATGACGATGTCGCGACCGCTTGCGCGAGCCGTGAATTCGCCGATGCGTTCGCAACCCATGCGCAAGAACCGTGCCGCGCGACGCCCTAGCGGGGCGTTGTGTTTCGCCTGTCCTGATCGGGAAAAACACGAATCCAATCGGCCGTTTTTGCCCGGACAAACGTTTGTGCCGACCGGATCGGCCCGCGATCCCCTGACCGCAGCACGCGTCGGCTTTCAGCCCAATGCGGCTGATGAACGCCGTTTGTCCAACTGACCCGCCCCCGAAAAACTGGACCGGCTTGAGCTGGAATTTTCTCGTTTGGCGGGATGGGCCTGCGAACGAGGAGCGGGCCGGTGTCTGCCGCGACTTCACCCACCGAGCTATCGCGCTTTGCCGCTGCGCGAATATTCCGGTCCGATACGCTGAATCGCGCAACCGCGATCATATGAAATCGCAAGCCGGACGATTCTCGTGCTAGCCAGCGATAAGCCTTCCTGGTGAACCCCGATGGAAAGACGATGACTGTAACGGCCGGGCTCCACCATCTGACGCGCTATCGCTACGATCGGCCCGTCAAGCTTGGAGCGCAGACCGTGCGTCTGCGCCCGGCGCCCCACTGTCGGACGCTCGTGCCGAGCTATGCCCTGAAGATCACCCCTGCCAACCACTTCATCAACTGGCAGCAGGATCCGTTCGGCAACTGGCTGGCGCGGCTAGTGTTCCCAGACCCGGTGACCGAGTTCAGCGTCGAGGTGGACCTGACCGCCGAGATGAAGGTGATCAACCCTTTCGACTTCTTCGTGGAGCCTTACGCCGAGGCCCTGCCTTTCGCCTACCCCGACGAACTCGCCGGGGAACTCGCGCCCTATCTGGTGGTGGAGGAGGACTCAGAGGCGCTCGACGGCTTTGTCGCCACCCTCGCGCCAACAGCCCCCAGCACAATCAACTTCCTGGTGGACCTGAACGCGCGGATCATGCGCGAGGTCAGCTATCTGGTGCGGATGGATCCCGGCGTGCAGACGCCGGAGGAGACCCTGCGCCTGGCCTCCGGCTCCTGCCGCGACAGCGCGTGGCTGCAGGTGCAGGTGCTGAGGAAGCTCGGTCTCGCCGCCCGCTTCGTTTCCGGCTACCTGATCCAGCTCAAGGCCGACGTGGCGGCGCTGGACGGGCCGTCTGGCACGACCGAGGATTTCTGCGATCTGCACGCCTGGGCCGAGGTGTTCCTCCCAGGCGCGGGCTGGATCGGCCTTGACGCCACCTCAGGCCTCCTTTGCGGCGAGGGGCATTTGCCTTTGGCTGCGACCCCGCACCATCGCTCCGCCGCGCCCATCAGCGGTCTCGTCGAGCCCGCCAACGTGGAGTTCGACTTCGAGATGTCGGTGGTCCGACTGATCGACCCCGTCCGCATCACCAAGCCCTTCGAGGAAGAGCGCTGGCTGGCCCTGAACGCGCTCGGAAACCTGGTAGACAAGCATCTGGCCGAAGGCGACGTGCGTTTAACCATGGGGGGCGAGCCCACCTTCTGCTCCATCGACGATTTTGAATCGCCCGAGTGGAACACCGACGCCGTCGGCCCCACCAAGCGCGCCCTCGCCGACCGGATGATCCGGCGGTTGCGAGATCGTTTCGCCTCGGGTGGCCTACTGCACCACGGCCAGGGCAAATGGTACCCCGGCGAGCCCTTGCCACGCTGGGCCTTCGCCCTCTACTGGCGCGGCGACGGCCAGCCGATCTGGCGCAACGCGGACGCCATCACCGGCGAGCCCGACCCCGAGCCCGGCGCGAAAGAGGCCGCGCGGCCGCCCATCGACGCGGCCGTCTTCGCCGATCGTTTCGCCGCCCGGCTGGGTCTCGATCCCGCTTGCATACGGCCGGCCTTTGAGGACCCGCTCCACTGGATCGGCACGGAGGGCAAGCTTCCCGAAAACTTCGACGCTTTCGACCCGAAGATCGACGACGCCCAGGAGCGCAAGCGCCTGCTGCTGGCCTTCGACGGCGGCGTCTCCAAGGCGCGCGCCTACGTCCTGCCCCTCCGCCGCTGGAGCAAGGGCAAGCGTCAGGGCTGGATGACGGAGGGCTGGGTTCTCCGACGCGGACGGATGTTCCTGGTTCCGGGCGACTCTCCCGCCGGGTTCCGTCTGCCGCTCGGCGGGCTGTCAGAGCTTGCGCCTGACGACTATCCCCACGTCCGCAGCCGCGACCCTTTCGAGCCTCGCGGTCCCCTGCCGCTGCACGACGACCTGACCGCCCCGCCCTCCGCCAACCCGCCCAAGACCGAGTCCCCCTATGTGCGGACCGCCATCACCTTTGAGGTTCGGGACGAGGTGCTCTACGTCTTCATGCCGCCCGTCGAGGCGGCGGAGGACTATCTGCAGCTGGTCGCGCAAGTAGAGGCGCTCGCCGCCGAGAGCGGCCAGTCCCTCCGCTTTGAGGGCTACGGTCCGCCGGACGATCCCCGCCTGAACGTGATCAAGGTGACGCCCGATCCCGGCGTGCTGGAAATCAACGTCCACCCCGCGAAAAACTGGACGCAGGCGGTGAGCATCACGACGGGCGTTTACGAGGACGCCGCCAAGACCCGCCTCGGCGCCGACAAATTCATGATCGATGGGCGCCACACCGGCACGGGAGGCGGCAATCACGTGGTGGTGGGCGGCGCAAGCCCATTGGACTCGCCCTTCCTGCGGCGGCCGGACCTTCTGAAGAGCCTGCTCCTTTACTGGCAGCGGCGCCCGTCCCTGTCCTACCTCTTCTCAGGACTATTCGTCGGCCCCACCAGCCAAGCGCCGCGGGTGGACGAGGCGCGCCATGACAGCCTCTACGAGCTGGAGATCGCGCTGGCGGCCGTACCCGCGCCCGGCGACGGCGAGACGCCCCCGCCCTGGCTGGTGGACCGGCTCTTTCGTAACTTGCTTGCCGACGTTTCGGGCAACACCCACCGCACCGAGATCTGCATCGACAAGCTCTATTCGCCGGACGGACCCGCCGGCCGGCTGGGCCTCTTGGAATTTCGCGGCTTCGAGATGCCGCCGGACGCCCGAATGAGCCTGGCCCAGCAGCTGCTGATCCGCGCTCTGATCGCCTGGTTCTGGAGTGAGCCCCAGGACGGATCCCTAGTGCGCTGGGGCGCCAGCCTGCACGACCGCTTCATGCTGCCCCACTTCGTCTGGGCCGACTTCGAAGGCGTGCTCGCCGACCTGAAGCGGGCGGGCTACGCCTTCGATCCGCTGTGGTTCGAGGCCCAGCGCCAGTTCCGCTTTCCCCAGCATGGTCGGGTGGAATACGACGGCGTCGGGCTGGAGCTCCGCCACGCGCTGGAACCCTGGCATGTGATGGCCGAGGAGAGCCGCGGCGGCGGCACGGTGCGGTTCGTGGACGCCTCGGTGGAGCGGCTTCAGGTCTCGGTCTCGGGCTTCGTCCCCGAACGCCACGTGATCACCTGCAACGGTCGCCCCTTGCCCATGACCTCGACAGGGATCGCCGGGGAAGCCGTCGCAGGGGTGCGTTACAAGGCATGGAAGCCCCACAGCGGCCTTCACCCCAACATCGCCCCGCACACGCCGCTGACCTTCGACATTGTCGACCGGTGGAACCGGCGGTCGCTGGGCGGCTGCGTCTACTACGCCTCCCACCCGGGCGGGCGGAACTACGACACCTTCCCGGTCAATTCCTATGAGGCGCAGGCGCGGCGGCTGGCGCGGTTCCAATCGCACGGCCACACGCCAGGCATGATCGAGGTCCAAGCCGAAAGCCGAAGCGCAGAGTTCCCGCTCACCCTCGACCTGAGGACGCCCGTTGGACGTTGAGGCAAAAGCCCCGGACTTTGCGCCGTCCTATGACGACGCGGCGTCCGCGCGGCTGGCCGGGTGGCTTTCGGACTATCGCCCGTTCGTGGACGCCCCGGACGAGCTCGTGCCGCCGGATGGGATCACGCCCGAACCGTGGCTGCGGTTCCTGCGCGCCGTAGCGGCCTATCCGGAGGGGGAATTCGCCGAGCGGTTCGCCCTCGCCACCCGCCACATCCGCGATGCAGGGGTCTCCCACCGCATCTACGGCGAGGACAGCGAACGGATCTGGCCCCTCAGCCCTATGCCCCTGATCCTGGCGGAGAAGGAATGGGCGGAGATCGCCGCCGGGGTCGAACAGCGGGCGAGCTTGCTGGAAGCGGTGCTGAACGACCTCTACGGCGAGGCGCGACTGGTTTCCGAAGGCCATCTCCCGGCGGCGGCCGTCACCGGCAGCGACGACTTCGTGCGCGCCATGCGGGGAGTTAACCTCCCTGGCGGGCAGCCCATGCACCTTTACGCCGCCGACCTCGGGCGGGGCCCGGACGGTCGCTGGTGGGTTCTGGGGGATCGCACCCAGGCCCCTTCCGGCGCTGGCTATGCGCTGGAGAACCGCATGGTCCTCTCGCGGGCCTTCCCCCATCTCTACAACGCCATGAACGTGGAGCGGCTGGCGCCCTTCTTCAGCGACTTTCGCAACAGTCTGACAGCGGCGGCGAGCCGCACCGATCCCCGCATCTGCCTTTTGACCCCAGGCCCCTTCAGCGAAAGCTATTTCGAGCAGGCGCATCTGGCGCGCTATCTCGGCTTCCTGCTGGTGGAAGGCGACGACCTCGTGGTGCGGGACGGCGCGGTCTACGTCCGCACCATCGCGGGCCTGAAGCGGGCCGACGTGATCTGGCGGCGGGTGGACGCGGACTTCATCGACCCGATGGAGCTGAACAGCGCCTCCCGCCTCGGCGTGCCGGGCCTCCTGGAGGCGATCCGGGCGGGCGGTGCGGTGATCTCCAACATGCCAGGCTCAGGCGTGATGGAGTCCAACGCCCTCCTAAGCTTTCTACCCGCCCTCAGCCGACGGCTCCTGGGCGAAGCGCTGAAACTGCCCAACGTAGCGACGTGGTGGTGCGGCCAGCCAGCGGAACGGGCGCTTGTGGAGCGCAACATCGACACCCTCGCCATCGCCGGCGCCTTTGGCGGCAAGGCGCATCCCGCCATCGCCCGAGGGCCTCGTATGCTGGCCGACCTCGAGGGCGGCGAGCGCGAGGCCCTCCGCGCCGCCATGCACGCGCGCCCGGTCGACTTCGTGGGCCAGGAGGTGGTGCGCCTCTCCACCACCCCGACCATGCGGGACGGCAAGCCGCAGCCCAGCCCCTTCATCCTGAGAGTCTACGCCGCGCGCACGGCGGACGGCTGGCGGATCATGCCGGGCGGCTTCTGTCGCACCTCCGACCAGAAGGACGCCCGCGCCCTGTCCATGGGCGCCGGCGCGCAGGCCTCCGACGTCTGGGTGATCGCCGAACAGCCTGTAGAGAAGCTCTCTCTCCTGGCCCAGCGGGAGGGGGCGAAGGTGCGCCGCTTCACCGGCAACCTGCCCAGTCGCGCCGCCGACAACCTCTTCTGGCTTGGCCGCTACCTTGAGCGCGCGGAAAGCATCCTGCGCTTGGTGCGCAGCCTTTGCACCAGTCTGATGGACCCGGACGCGGCCACCCACAGCGCCGGCGAGACGCTAGACAAGCTGAAGGCTCTTCTGGTGGACTCCGGCGCGGTGGAGGAAGAGGCCCTGGGCGGTCGGGTGACGGAAGTGGCCCATGCGGCGCTCTACGACGAGGATGCCTTTGGCTCGGTGGTCTCCCAGGTCCGCTCGGCCCGACGGGCGGCGGCCAGTATGCGCGAGCGCCTGTCAGAGGACTTCTGGAAACGGCTTCTCAGCCTGGAAGCGCGGCTGAAGGCGCACGAGCGGACCCGCATGACGGAATCCGCGGGCCTTGAACAGGCAGAGGCGGCGCTGCAGGATCTCTCGACGCTCGCGGGCCTCACCCAGGAAAACATGAACCGCGTCGCAGGCTGGCGCTTTCTCGACATGGGGCGGCGGGTCGAGCGCGGGGTCAACACCAGCCGCCTGATGCGCAAGCTGGCCGACGAAGACGCCACCACCGACGATCTCGATCTCCTGCTGGACCTGATCGACAGCCAGATCACCTATCGCTCCCGCTACCTGGAAGGCATTTCGCTGACCCCCGTCCGCGACCTCGTGATGCTGGACCCCTACAATCCACGGTCTGTGGCGTTCCAGGTGATCACCCTGAAGGCCCACATCGCCGCCCTACCCACCCTGCAGGACGACGGTATGCCCGAGGAGCCCACGCGGCTCCTCACCCGCCTGGCCAGCCAGGTGGAGGTGCAGGACGCCGCCGCGCTGGACGGGGTGCAGGCGAAAAGCTTCGAGCACATGCTGCTGGACCTCTCAAACAGCATCACCGATCGCTATTTCCTACAAGGCGCCAACGCCACCCCCACCAAGAAGCTCGGCGGCCTGGCGTGAACTACAAACTGCGCCATGTGAGCACCTATCACTACAGCAAGGCGGTGACATTCGCGCGCTGCGCTCTGCGCCTCACGCCGCGGCAAGGCCTGGATCAGACCGTGCTTGCGAGCGGCGTGACCATCACGCCGGCGCCAAGCCGGCTGGAAGAGCGGACTGGTCCGTTCGGGGAGCGGGTGGTCACCGCCGTCATCGACACGCCTCATCGGGAGTTGAGGATCGAGGCCCGGTCCGAGGTCGCGGTCCACCGGATCTCGCTCCTCCCCGGCTTCACCGGCGCCTCATGGGAAGCGGTTCGGGAGGAAGCCTCGGCCTCCATGTCCCTGGACGTGATCTCGCCGGCCCACTTCATCTATCCCACAGCCATGACAAAGCTGAACCCGGCCATCACCGCCTATGCGACCGAGTGCTTTCCTCCGGGCCGCTCGGTGGTGGAGGCGACACACGATCTAAGCTGCCGGATTAAGGCTGAGTTCGCCTACGACCCCGAGGCGACCCTCGTCTCCACCCCGGCCATCGAGGCCTTCGAGGCGCGGCGGGGCGTCTGCCAGGACTTCGCCCACATCATGATCAGCGGCCTTCGGGGTCTGGGTCTGCCCGCCGCCTACGTCAGTGGATATCTGCGAACCATCCCGCCCCCCGGCAAGCTGCGGCTGGAGGGCGCCGACGCCACCCACGCCTGGGTCGATCTTTGGTGCGGCAAGGCGCTCGGCTGGGTCGGCTTCGATCCCACCAACGCCCTGATCGTGGCGGGGGATCATATCGTTCTGGCGGTGGGACGCGACTACGCCGATGTAGCGCCCATGGGCGGCGTGGTGCTGGGCCCTGGAGACCAGACCATCGACGTGGCCGTAGACGTGGTGCCCGACGACGAAACGCAGACGCTAGCAGATGCGGCGTTTCAGTGGGCCCGCTCTGGGGCCTAAACGCAAAATCGCAAGAAAGCCGGGCAGGCTAAGCGGCTATGTTCAGGCCGTCGTCCTGGATCAGGTCAACATCGACCGCCACCTTCAGATCCCAGGACGCATTGCCGAAAACAGATCCGTTCATGGGATCCGACTCCTGCCAGGTCCGCGTGGTCGCCACCCGGATCAAGGATGAGGATTCCACCAGCGCATTGGTGGGATCGAACTCCATCCAGCCAAGATCGGGGAGAAAGATCTCGCACCACGCGTGGGTGGCGCCGGCGCCCCGAACCGTCGCATGGGGCGAATAGAGATAGCCGGTCGCGAAGCGTGCGGCGAATCCCAACCGGCGCACGCTCTCGATCATCAGCCACGCGAAATCGCGACAGGTGCCTGTGCCCAGCTCCACCGTCTCTCCCGGGCCTTGCGTCCCCGGCTCGTCCCGAGCGCCATAGATGAAGTCGTCGTGGATGGTGGTGTTGATGCGCTTCAGGCAGTCCTGCGCCGGCTCGTCTGGAGCGCGGATTTGAGCGCGGAGCCATTCCTTGTAGCGCGAACTCCCCTCTTCCGTGGTCGGCGTGATGAAGGGCTCAAGAATAGCCCGGTCCGAAAGACCGTAGACGATGGGTGCGGTGGAGCATGGATCGTCGATGGTGACCTGGGCGAGGGGCGCGGGAAACCGGTCGACCACGAGATTGTTCACCACCTTCAGGAAATCGGATTGATCTCGGGGTTGCAAATGGCAGACGCAATTGCCGTAGGCGTCGTACACCCACTTCAGCTCAGATGGCGGCGTCTCCAGCGAAGCGGAGATCAGCCGGGTCGCGTGCGTGTCCAGCGGCCTCATAAGCAGACGCCACGCTCCAAACCGCACGGGCTGCGAGTAGGAATAGAGACTCTCATGGCGGATACGCAGGCGGGGCATTTGCAGAATATCCGAACGGTCACGCCGTGTGGTTCTCAGTGGGACCAAACGGTTCGCGGAAGCGGGGGTTCCGCCCCACGCCACATCGATGCCTTCGACCCCATTGCCGATGACGCCAAAGGCAGCCATGAGCAGGAACAGCGGCGGCCGGCAGTCGGCCGATCCACGTTGACGCCGACGAACCCCGCCGCTTATGATCCACTGTGTATCGCATAGTCCGGAGCGACGCGTTAAACAGCAGCCTCTTTGAGGGTCGAATGCGAACGCTCCGGAGTTAGATAAAAGCGGTGCTCGCGGCAGGGAGGCTTCGGGTGAGGTTAGTTCAGATCAGCAGGGCGATGACCAGACGGGTCGTGGCGGCGGCGGTGTTTGCATTGGTGGCGGTCCCGCTGCTCGCCTCTTGCCAGCGGGATGCGCAGCCCACCGAGTCGACTGCGGTCGTCGATCCTAACGAGTGGCCGACCTTCGGCCGCACGTCCGGCGAACAGCACTACAGCCCGCTTACCGAGATTAACTTGAAGACCGTCTCGCGACTGAAGCCGGCCTGGAGTTTCGACCTGCCCTCGGAGAACACCCTGACGGGGCCGGTGGAGGCGGACGGCAAGCTGTTCGTCACCACCGGGCACTCCTACATCCGCGCCTTGGACGCGACGAGCGGCAAGCTCCTTTGGGAATACGATTCCAAGACGCGCGAGATCGCCGGCATCAAGCTCCGCCTCGGCTGGGGGCCGAAGGGGCTGGCTTACTGGAACAAGCGCGTCATCATCGGCACTCAGGACGGCCGCGTGATCGCGCTCGACGCCGACAATGGCAAGGTGCTTTGGCAGGTTCAGGACTTTGACCCCAAGGAACTGCGCTACATCAACGGCCCGCCACGCGTATTCGACGGCAAGGTCATTGTCGGCCAAGGCGGCGCGGACATTAGCGCCATCCGCGGCTACGTCACGGCCTATGACGCTATGACGGGCAAGAAGCTCTGGCGCTTCTACACAGTGCCGGGGAATCCCGCAGTCGACCGCGACGAAACCACCCAGATCGCGTCCAAGACCTGGAAAGGCGAATGGTGGAAGCAGGGCGGCGGGGGCACCGCCTGGAACGCTTTCAGCTACGACCCCGAATTGAAGCTCTTCTATATTGGGGTCGGCAATGGCTTTCCCTACAATCAAACATTGCGTAGCCCTGGCGGCGGCGACAACCTGTTCCTGGCCTCCATCGTGGCGGTGCACGCCGACACCGGCCGCTACGCGTGGCACTACCAGATCTGCCCGGGCGAGCAGTGGGACTGCACGGCCGTCATGGACATGACGCTGGCGACGCTGAACATCGGCGGTCAGGACCGTAAGGTCCTGATGCAGGCGCCGAAGAACGGTTTCTTCTACGTGATCGACCGGGCTACCGGCGAGCTCCTGTCGGCAAAGCCCTATGCCGACAAGGTCACCTGGGCCAAAGGGGTCGACCTGAAGACGGGCCGCCCGATTGAGAACCCCGGCATCCGCTACAATGGAAAGCCGGGCTTCTTTGAGCTGTGGCCGGGCGTGCGGGGAGCCCACAGCTGGCTGCCGCAATCCTACAGCCCGCGCACCGGCCTTGTGTACATCCCCAACATCGAAGGGGGCGCCTACATCGGCGACGAGGGCGTAGACTTCAAGCATCAGCCGGCGATCGGCGGCATGGCCGTCAACGTGCTGCCTGACCCGACATTGCCCGGCGCCCACAAGAGCTTCCTGAAGGCTTGGGATCCTGTGACACAGTCCGCTCGCTGGAAAGTCGCTCTACCCGGGAACTGGCCCGGCGGCACGATGGCCACGGCGGGCGACCTCGTGTTCCAGGGCCGCATCGACGGGCGACTGGTCGCCTACGATGCCCGCGACGGCAAGGAGGTCTGGAGCTTTCAGACCGCATCGCCCGTGGTGGCCCCGCCGATCAGCTACAGCGTCGCCGGCAAGCAGTACGTCACCGTTTTGACCGGTAGCGGGGCGTCTGGCGGTGGCATCTTCTCCACCGGCAACGCCGACTATCGCACCGACTACCGAGCGTCGAGGCAGATCGTCACTTTCGCGCTGGATGGAACAGGCCGGCTCGCGCCGCCTGAGCCGGCCAAGCCGCTCAGCTCGCCGCCGGACCCCGCCTTCCAGGCCAACCCTGACCTGGAGGCCAAGGGGGCGAAAGAGTTCGGCATGGACGGTTGTTTGGTATGTCACGGCTGGAATGCGGTCGGCGGCGGCGCCGCTCCCGACCTTAGAACCTCGCCCTTTCCCGCCAACAAGGCGAGCTTCCATGCGGTGCTGCATGACGGCATCCTAGTCAGCAACGGTATGCCGGCCTTCCCCGAACTCACGGACGCCCAGATCGACGCGATCCGCCAGTACCTGCGCGCCCGCGGCCACGCCATCGACGCAGACCGCCAAGCCGCCGCCGCGGCGCCGGCCCAGACGATGGGTGGCGACACGGGCGGCAGCTTCGCCGGGACGTGGACGGTGGTGATGGATTCGCCTATTGGCAAGCAGCCGGCCACGGGCGTCTACAAGGTCGTGGGCGACACCCTGTCCGGCAAGCAGACGTCCTCCCAGGGCTCGCTCGACGTACAGGGCACTGTGCAGGGCCAACATGCGACCTGGTCGGGAAAGGCGATGATGCCCTTCCCCGTGACCCTGAAGTTCGACGTCACCTTGCATGGAGACACCTTCAAGGGGAAGGCCGACACTGGACCGTTCGGCACGTTTGACGTTGTCGGCGCCCGAAAGTGACCCGAGGGCGGAGCGATGGCTGACATGAGGCGTGGGCGCTGCGCAATCCGAGCGGATCGCGCCCGCCGTTCCGATTGATCCCTGCGCTCTTGATCGTTTCAACGTCGCAGGGTGATGCCGACGGTGATGATCCGGGGGGCGCCGAAGCTGACGACCTTATCCGTGCCGACCGCCGTGGCGACCTCAGCGTTAAAGGCGTTCTGGGCGTCCAAGTAGAGGTCGGCGTGGCGATTGAGTCGCCAGGTGGCGCGGGCGTCGACGGTGGTCGCCGCATTCAGCGGATTGGTGTTGAGGTCATCATCGAAACGATTGGATTCGTAGCGCAGGTCGGCCGACAGCGTCAGCCGGTCGAGCGCGCGCCAGTCCGCCCCCGCGGTCGCGGTGCAGATCGGCGCCTGGGCCGGACGCTTGCCGGTGAGCTGGGGATCGATCGAACCGCCGCTTACCCGCGCGTCGGCGGCGGATAAGGCCGCGCGCAAGATCAGCCGGTCGCCCAGGAGGCGTTCATGGGCCTGGACCTCGAAGCCGATGGCGTTGATGGCCGGCACATTGCGGCGCTGCTGAGTCGTGGGCGTCAGGGTGACGTTGATGATCGGATCGACGAGCCGATTAACGAAGAGGTCGGCGTCGACGCCGCCTCGGGCGAAATCGCGCCCTAGGCCTATCTCGCCGCCATAAAGCCTTTCCGGCCGCAGGTCGGCGTTGGCGGCGATGGAAAGGTTGCCGACGCGGTAGGGCCGATAGAGCTCGTTCAGGCTAGGCGGGCGAAAGCCTGCATAGGCGTTCGTGCGGGCGTAGAAGCCGTCGCCCAGATCGCGCCGCAAGCCCGCGCGCGCAGTCGGCACTGTCCCGCCCTTCGCCGCATAGTGCTGTGGCGTGGAGACCCGCTCGCCGGTGAGGATCGCGGTCTGCAGCAGCTTGCCGTCCCAGTCGCGCCAGTAGTCGACGCGGACGCCGCCGGTAAGCAGCCAGGCGCCCTCGGTGAGCGAGCCTTCGGCGTAGGCGCCGGCGATCAGGTCCTTGCCGCCGGCGATGCGGCGGTTCTGAAACGAGCCTGCCGTGTAGCTGTAGAGTTCATGGGTCGCCCCCTCGGCCGTGCGGCCGTCCAGGCCAAGCTCCCAACTCCAGGACTTGGTCGCGCGGCGGACCGCGCCATTGAGACCCCAGCCGTCCGCCGGGGTGGCGTATTGCAGGTCGGCGGGAGTCGCGGTGGCGTGGCCCGCGGCCTCGGACAGGGACAGTTGTGAAAAGCTTGTCTGCCTGGCCCAAACCTGCAGGTCCGCGCCGAGGTCGTGGGTCGTCGGCTGCCGCGCCCAGCTCAGGCTTTCTGATGTTCCTTCGGTCCTCGCAAAGCCGCTGGCGACGCCAGTGGCTTGGTCTTGGCTGAAGGCCGACACTCGCGCGGCCAGCTCGCCGCCCAAGGCGGGGCTGGTATAGCGCGCGGTGGTCTGGCGGTCGTCGAGTTCCAGTGGCCTGTCCGCCGCGCCCCGCCCGGCCTTCACCGCCTTCCAGCCATCGGAATGCTCGCCCGAGGCGCTGACGAACAGGTCGCCGGACCCCAGGGCCACATCGCCGACCCCGGCCGCGCGCCCATAGCCTAGCCCGCCGGCGGCCGCATCGCCCTCAAAAGCGCCCGGCGGCGGCGACCGTTCGGTCAGGGCGACGGTCCCGGTCAGCGCGCCGGCGCCGTAGGGGCCCGCGCCCGCACCGCGCACGACCTGTGCGCCGCCGATCGCTTCGGATGGAAGGTTGCTCCAGATCACCCAGCCGCCGAAGGGATCGCCCTGGGGCACGCCGTCGAGCGTCACCAGCGCCCGGCCGGCTCCAGTGGGCGCGATGGCCCGCATGGAGACGCCTTCGACCGTAGGATTGGCCGAAAGGCTAGAGGAACGGCGAAACAGGGACAGGCCCGGCGCCTGCTCCAGGGCCTGATCGAGCCGCGGCTCGTCGGACAGAAGAACGCGATCGATCTGAATGACCGAGAACACCTTGTCGGCCACGGCCGGGGCCAGGCGCGTCGCCGAGACTGTCACCGTCGCAATGACGGCCGGCTGATCGGGCGGCGGGGCGGCGGTCGGCATATTGGAGTGGAATCCATGAGGCCTTTAAGGCGGCGCATCGCCAATAGCCGTAAGCGCGCCGTAGGTCATCCTCGCAATCCGCCGGCGGGCGCCATCAGTTCAACCGCTACTTGTCTCCGGTTAGGCGCAGGAGCCCCTACCCCCGCCGCCTTACCAAGCGGCGAACTTCGTTTGACAAAACCGTGCAGGCCCATCGTTGGCGGGGCGCAGGCGCGATCCCGGTCAGCGGTGGGCGGCGCGCAAGGGAAGGGCCGTCGTCTGCTTTATCTCCTCCATGACGAAGGCCGAGCTGACGTCGGAAAGCTTCACGGACCGTATCAGTCGCTTGTAAACTCCGTCGTAGTCCTCGATGTCACGCACCCGAAGCTTGATCAGATAGTCGATGTCGCCGGTCATTCGGTGCAATTCGACGACCTCGGGCATGTTGCGCACCGCCGCGGCGAAGTCGGACAGCCAGGCCTCGGAATGTTCCGAGGTCTTGACGCTGACGAACACGGTGACCCCCACGCCCAACTTGTCTGCATCGAGCAGAGCGACGCGTTTGCGGATCACGCCTTCCTCTTCCAGGCGCTTGATCCGTCGCCAGCAGGCGTTTTGGGAAAGGTGGACCTGGTCGGCGACCTCATGTGTGTGCGGCGGAGAGAAAGTCGGCCACTGGAGCGGCGGCGTGATGCGGCTGCGGGCGGCGTAAAACCCGGCCAGTGGTAGGTGGGCGTCCCTGAGAGATCGGGGAGTTCGCCGGGAGATGTTTG
>JAMFTA010000041.1 GCA_026225565.1 Caulobacter sp.
CATCACCCGAGGGCGTGACGCGCCGTCGGCCAGGAGGGGCTTGATCTCGCGGGCATGGTTCTCGCGGAGCAGTCGCACGTCGCCGAAGGCCTCGACGACATCGGTCGGCAGCTTGGCGAGGTCGAGAAAACGCGAAAGCCAGGCCTTTGGCACTTCAAGCCGCTCGGCCATTCGCTGAGCGGTGCCGCCATAGAAGGTTTCTACGGCGTGGCGATAGTCCAGGGCCCGTTCGTAGTCGCTGATGTCCTTGCGCGACCGGTTCTCGACATCGGCCAGACGGAAGGCCTGCTCATCGGTGAGCTCGCGCTCTTCGACGAGGTAGCGAATATCGCGATGCTCGACATTCTTGAGATAGCTGACGGCCCAGTGGCGGCGCGCGCCACAAATGACCTCAAAATCGAAGGCCGGGTCATCCTCGACCCGCCGCACGATCGCGGGAAACTCCTGCTCCCCCTGGGAGCGAAGGCTTTCAAGAAGGTCACCGCAGACACTCTCGTTGAGGAGATCGTAGCGGCGATTGTGCCGTTCCCACATCCGGCATCGAGCCGGATCGACCAGCTTGAGCGTCTTTTCCTTGATGTCGCCGGCCGTGACGCGGGCAAGCCCGGTCAGCCGCGTGTTCAAGCGCTCGGTGGCGGGCGCGCCGCGCTCCGGCGTCGGGGTTTCGGTGACCGCCGGGCCGACCAGGCCCGCGAGGATGGAGCGGTTCTTGCCTGTTGTGGATGCCATGACCGCCCTCCCCTACCCTAGACCCAGCCGGCGAAGGTCCGGCCGATGGCTGGGCCAAGCCTTGCGGATCAAAAGCTCGATCTCGCCATTCAGGCGGTCGAGGTTGTTTCGGCAGCGCTCATAGGTCTTCGTCGCCGGACCCGTCAGCTCATAGACGGTGCGCAGCTGCACATTGGCATTGTCGATCTCGGCGGAGTCGAGCAGCGAGGCTGACAGCATGTCGGCGCCAAATACCGCCTCCATCATGTCGCGGATCTGGGTGTGGGCGCTTTTGCCTTCGTCGACCTTGGTCGCGACGACGCGCAGAAAATGATAGCCCCGCGCACCCAGATGGTTCTGCATGACCTCCAGGGTTTCCACGATCATCCGCAGGATGTGGGCGGTCGCGGCAACGTCCACGGTCGACGGCGGCGTCGGGATCAAACGGGCTTGGGCGGCGCGCAGCACCGCCAGCGACAGCATCCCCAGCGCCGGCGGCGGATCCAGTAGGACCACGTCATAATCGACGGCCAAACCCTCGACGCCGCGACGCAGCCGATCCAGGGCGTCTGGATTGCCGCGAAGCCGTGCCGCCGCCTCATATTCCGCTTGGTATAATCCGAGGTTCGCGGGGATCAGATCAATGCCCGGCCAAGCGGTAGCCCGCAGGCCATACTTGAGATCAGGCTCACCGCCATGGCGGAAAAAGGGGAGGAGGGTCTGCTCGTCGTCGATATCGATGTCGGGGTTGAACCCGAAGATGGTCGTGGTGCTTGCCTGGCTGTCGCAGTCGATCACCGCGACCCGATAGCCCTTGAGCGCGAGGTACTGCGCCGCATGACAGGTGAGGGTGCTCTTGCCGACGCCGCCCTTGAAGTTCTGGACCGCCAGGACGATCGGCGGATCGTCAGGGCCCCGACGCGGCCGGGTCCCGAAGACGTCGCGCATCTGGTTGATCTCGGCGAGGCTGTAGCCTTCCCGCCGCTTGGAGGCGCTAAGCCTGGGGGCGGGGAGGCGGCCATCGGCCTCGGCCTGGCGGATCGCCTCGGAGGTCCGGCCCACCATCTCGGCGGCCTTGGTGATCGTGAAGCGCAGATCGACGATCTTCTCTTCACCGGGCGCGAACACCGTGGCCCGCAGCCGGGTGATGACGTCATGGGCCCGGTCGCTGAGCGCCGTCATGGCGTCGAGGAGGACAGGTCCCGAGGCCGCAGTTTCCGCGAGTGCAAGTTTCGCCATGGCCTCCTCCTTTGCAAATATCCAACGAGATAGCTGGAATTTGCCAAGTTTCTGGTCGGATACAATGAATTTTGAGTTAACAGCGCGCCGAGCCTGAACCCTCATGGTTCAAGGCGACGGCAAGCCAGCCTGTCCGCCGCGCCCCGTTAGAGAATTTCTTAGGGACAAAGTTAGACAGAGTTAGAGGTCGAGAAACGCTCAGAAAACCCATACGCCACAGGGGTTTCTGAAAAGCCGTGGTCACCAATACCCCGAGCCCAAGGTCACTGAAACCCCGTGCCCTGGGTCACCGATCCCCCGTGGAATAGGTCACCGTTCCCCCGAGGGTGGAACCTTGCGCTTCTCAAACATGCCATCGACGGCGAGCGCGCGGGCGTCCTCGCGGGTCCGGCGCTCCGAATCAGCCGCGAGGCGGGCCAGATCCGCCTTGATAGCGGCGCGCTCCGCGGCGTCGCGGCGGATGAAATGGACGGCCGGCGAATTGTCCGCGGTGTTGACGAAACTGAGGTCGTATTCGGGCAGGTCGTTAGCGGCGACGATCCGCTTGAGCAGGTAGTTGAACTGCTTCAGGGGGCTCTCGCTGCCGGTCTTTTCGTGCAGGACGCTCACCCGACACGTCCATCCCGACGCCTGGTCGCCGGCGTGCTTGCGGGCGATCCGGTAGATGGCGCGCTCAACACCGCCGGAGAGGGCGAAATAGTCGGCGTGCAGGGTCAGCAGCGATCGATCCTTGATGACCCCCTCATAGACCCAGTTGGACAAGGTCAGTGTCAGGCCCTTCGGGGCGCCGGTGACCGCGTCCGACTCCAGCATCCATTCGTCGAGCCAGCCGAACTGCGCCTTGGTGTTGCGCTTGGTTCCCCGGATCGACGTCTGGATCGTCGTGGCCTCCAGCCGTTGAAGAGCGGCTTGGAGCTCGCGATAGCCCTTGCCGCCCGTGTCGCGCTTGATCGCCTTGAGCAGATCGTAGGTCGTGGTGTGCAGGGTCCGGGGCAGGTCGTTCTCGCCGGCCTCCCGCATCTGGTTGATGCGTGAGGTCGCCCAGATCAGGATGTCGGCGTCCCAGATGGTGGCGATACCGAAGGCGGGGTTGGCGCTGACGTGGACCCAGACCTCGCCATCGGGGCTGGTGTATTCGATCGGCTTCAGGCGCTTGCGCTTCGACAGCGAGAAGAACGGCCGCTCCATGACCTCGCGCTGATCCTTCAGCGGCAGGCTGTTCATCCGAGGGACGAACAGATCAAACTCCTGCTGTCGAATCGCGCGCTTAGACATCACCAACCCCACCACGAGCGACGATCTTGGGGAAGGGCAGGGGCCTTGACCCCAGAAGTTGCCAATTGGCAACTTCTCCGAAAACAGTCGCCGCGGTCACTGTCCGAGCCCCGCTTTTAGGCGGCCTGCCGGCGTGGTTCTGCGGGCGCGAGTGGAAGGCCGTGGTCATGCGTTCCCCATCTCGCGCGGAACGGTGATGTTGTAGGTGCTGTCGAGGCGCCCGCCGGGTTCAAGGACGCGCTTGCCGCTGCCAAGATCGATGGCGCCCCGTTCGAGGCGGCTCGCCCAGGCATGGCCGTGGCGATCGGCGAACCACAGCGCAAGGCGCTTGACCTTGACGCTTCGGCAATCGGCCAGGAGCGCATAGAGGCGCCGTGGGCTGAGCGATGACAGGCCCTGCATCAGGACGTCAGCCTCATGGAAAGAAGCGACCTGCGGGACGAGGCCCAGGACCTCCAGCAGGGCTCGTTCCGGCGTCGAGATGATGAGCTGGGATTCCAGGCCGCCCGCCGAAGGGTGAGTGAAATGTCGGTCGAACCCCCCGGCATGGGGGTCGTCGGCGAGAAGCGGGTCGGCCGTGAACAAGGTCGGCCGGTGATAGACCAGCCGGGTCCCCAAGAGCCTGCGCGCCCAGACGGGTGGCGGAGCGGCGCCGCAGAGGTGGAACTGGGTCGGCCCGTCGGGAGCGCCATAGTGGCCGAGCCCCAGCAGCTCCAAGGCCGTCCGACCGCCGACCGCGAGGAGGGGAGGGCGCAGACGCTGTAGCGACAAGACGACCGCTATGGCCGAGAGGGCCTGGTCGGATGTGTCGCCCGCGCGCTGATAGGCCCCCCGGACCGGCGCTTGCAGCCAGCCGCTTTTGACATACTTGGCGACGAGGCTTCGTGAATAGCCATGGCGCTGTAGCCAGCGGGCGTCCGCCAGGAGGCCATCCGGTAAAAGTCGCTGAAGTTGGTTTAGCTTTCCATCCATCCGCCAACTCACAGTGCGCGAATTGACGAAATTGTAAACCCATCGGGGTTTAACAAACGTCGAATTCGCCAACTCAAGGTGAGCAACTTACGGCGATTCCGAACCAAGGCTAAGAGCCCGCCCGGCGAACCGGGCGGGCGCTAGAGCTACTCCTCCTCGGAGGCCGGAGCGGCGTCAGGCCGGTCCAGCGACCGCAGTTCATGCTGCGGCGTGGCCACCACGACCTTGGAGAAGAACCGCTCCACACCGTCCTTGTCGGTGTAGCGATCGTGCCGGATCTCCCCCTCGACGAACACCTTCGAGCCCGTCGGCAACCCCTTGGACCCGAGCCAGCCCACCGTGCCTTGGTTCCAGATCTCGACCTGGTGCCAGGTCGTGTAGTCCTTCCGCTCGCCGCCCGCCTTCGTGTAGCGGTTGGTGGCGACCCGCAGGGTGGCGACCTTCTTGCCGCCTGACGTGGTGCGAATTTCCGCTTCGGCTCCGGTGAAACCGATCAATTGGACCTTGTTCAGCATCGTCTTACTCCATCTGCCGCCAGGGAAATCCCGGCGGCTCGCGGTCCCTGCCGCGATCACGCGACCTGCAAGGGCGGGGATGAGGGACAGGCCAAAGCCCGGTCCGGTTGGAAACCGGCCTGCACGGCGCGCAGCGGAGGAAGGCCGGAGGATCCATCCGGTCCGCCACGCGCAGCGGGGTCGGCTTTGACCTGGACCGCCCCGACCTAGGTTGAGGTGATTGATCGCGCGGACCGCAGCCCGCCGGGCGTCACAACGGCTTGGAGATGAGCAGAACCAAGGACCACGAGGGCACAGAGCGACGCGGATCGTTGAACACAAGGCAAGGGTCGCCGCCCGCCGACGCCGCTGATTGACGACGGCAGGAAGGGCGAGGGGAGGGGGCTGAACTCCGCCCACCTGGCCGCCCTGGAACCTGGTGCGGGGGCTGACCCGCCCAGGGGAAGAAGGGATCGCTGCGTTCGTCCAGGCGGGGAGATGGCTGACAGAAGAACCGTAAGGCACGGGGGTCGGTCTGCCAGGCCCGTGGCCTACCGCCACAAACGCACATCGCGGGCCTTCCAGACCAGCTTCGGCATCTCGGAGATGCGCTCGGCCCAGGCCGGCTCGCCGGGCGGGCCGCTGGCTTCAATCTCGCCCAATCAAACGTTCGTTCGAGACCTCCAAAACTCGACGTCAGAACGAATCACCAACCCCAAGGCTGAGTGGCCGCCGGCCTGCCTGACACAAGGACTTGGATTTCGTTCGACCCCTGTTCCGCCGGCTTCATCCAAGTTGGGGAAGGGCAGGGGGAACGGCGCCCGCCGAAGCGGGCGCCGAGTTAGGTCAGTGCCGCGTGCCGCCCGTCCGCGCGTGGATCATCTGGTGGAAGTGGGCGATGGCGGCGGTGTCGAGCTCGAAGGGGATCGCGGTGATCTCCTCCTGGCGGTCAAGCTCCTCGGCGATGGCCAGAAGGTCCCAGCATTCGGCGACCACATACCAGCTGCCGGTGTCGTAGAAGTCGTGGGCGTGTTGATAGACCGCTTGAGCCATCCCCATGCTGACCATCTTTCGTCTCCCTCTTGCGCTGCTGGATCTGCGGGCTCGTTCCCGCGATCTCGCGACCGCCCAGGGCGGGTGAAAGG
>JAMFTA010000042.1 GCA_026225565.1 Caulobacter sp.
GTCGCCTTCCAGGGCCGAAACCTCCGTCCGCCTATGCATCTGCACATTAGGCAGGGCCGATATCCGCTCGATCAGATAGCTGGACATGGAGGCTTCGAGCCCCGCGCCGCGCACGATCAGGTGCAGGGTCTTCACCTTGGGGGCCAGGAAGGCCACCGCCTGGCCCGCGGAATTGCCGCCGCCGACCAGGGCCACCTCTTCCCCCTCGCAGAGCTTGGCCTCCACCGGCGAGGCCCAGTAGGAGACGCCCGCCCCCTCGAAGGTGGAAAGATTATCGATCTGCGGCCGGCGATAGGCGGCGCCCGAGGCCACCACTATGGTCAGGGCCTGCACCGACGATCCGTTGGTCAGTTCGACCCGGAGGGGATCGCCCAGGGCGCGCTCGGGACCGTCGCAGTCGAGCCGCGCCGCCTGCAGGGGGATGGCCAGCTCGGCGCCGAACTTCTGCGCCTGGTTGAAGGCGCGAGCGGCCAAAGCGAGGCCGGAGATGCCGGTGGGAAAGCCCAGATAGTTCTCGATCCGCGCCGAGGCCCCGGCCTGACCGCCCATGGCCCGCTGATCCAGCACCAGCACCGACAGTCCTTCGGAAGCGGCGTAGACCGCCGTCGCCAGTCCCGCCGGCCCCGCCCCCACCACCAGCACGTCGTAGATCTTGTCCGGGTCGAGCTCCGGCGTGATGCCGAGGCAGACGCCCGCTTCCGCCACGGTGGGGCGTTTCAGCACCGTGCCATTGGGGCAGATCATCAGGGGCAGGTCTTGCGGCAAGACCCCCAGCCGCTCGATCACGTCGCGCCCCTCCCCAGCTACGGAGGCGTCGAGCACCGTATGGGGATAGCCGTTGCGCCGCAAAAACCCCTGCAGGCGCACCAAGCCCGGCGCGCCGGGGCGGTCGATCAGGATCGAGCCCGATCCGCTTCCTTCCAAAAGGCCGACCCGGCGCAGGATCAGCGCCCGCATGACGATCTCGCCCACGTCGGCCGAGCCGATCACCAGGGCCCGCAGGTGGGCGGCGTCGAACGGCAGGGCGGTGCAACCCTCCGGTCCCGCCCGACCGACCGATAGGGCGCCGCGACCGGACAGCTGGCTGACCTCGCCGCTGAACTGCCCCGGCTGTTCGCTGGCGATGGCCTCCTCGTGGCCGAGGCCGTCGCGGCGAAACACCTCGATCGCCCCCTCCAGCACCAGCCAGGACGGTACGTAGCGCTCGCCTACGTCGAACACCGGCTCGCCGGGCGCGAAGCGGCGGGCGGGGCCGCTGGCGAAGCGCTTGGCCGTCTCCATCTGCGCCGCGTCGAGCACGGGGAACATCTGGTCGCGGCGTGTGTCGATGATGCTCATGGGCCAGCCTCGCGAGATAGGCGTTTGAGATTAGCGGCCAAGGGCCGCTGCTGTCAGGGCGTGCAAGGCATCGCCGCCGCCGGCGACCCTTTCGGCCAGGGCCGGGGCCCCCACCAGCACCTGGTCGGCGTAGAGGCGGGCCAGGGCGATCTTGCCGGCATGGAAGGGATCGTCGTCGCCCGCCTTCACAGCGGCGTTGGCCCCCTTGGCCAGCATCCAGCCGCCGGTCACCTCGCCCATCAGCTGCAGGTAGACGGTGGCGCCGGCCAGGGCGTCGGCCGTGCCCTTCTTGGCGGAAAGCCAGACGCTGGCGGTCTCCACCGCCTCGACGCCCGCCGCCAGCCGCGTCGCCACGCCGCTCAGGCGCGGGTCGGTGAGCGCGGCGACGGTGGCGCGGATGTCAGTCAGCAAAGCCCTCACCGCGGCGCCTCCGGCCATGGAAAGCTTGCGGCCGGCCAGGTCCATCGCCTGGATGCCGTTGGTGCCCTCGTAAATGGGGGTGATGCGGGCGTCGCGATAATGCTGGGCGGCGCCGGTTTCCTCGATAAAGCCCATGCCGCCGTGGACTTGCAGGCCCATGGAGGCGACCTCGACGCCCACGTCGGTGGACCAGCCCTTGGCGATGGGGGTCAGCAGCTCTTCGCGCAGGGAGGCCGCCTCGCGCGCCTCGGGCGCATCCGCGTGCTTGGCCAGGTCGGCCGCAACGGCGCAGGACAGGCAAATGCCCCGCGCCGCCTCGATCTTGGCCTTCATCAAACCCAGGGTGCGGCGGATGTCCGGGTGATCGAAGATCGCCGCCGTCTTATCCTCAGACCACGGCGACCTGCCCTGGCGGCGATCCAGCGCATAGGCGAGCGCTCCCTGATAGGCGCGCTCGGCTATGCCCACCCCTTCGGCGCCGACGTTGACGCGGGCATCGTTCATCATGGTGAACATGTGGGCGAGGCCCTGGTTCTCCTGTCCCACCAGCTCGGCCTTGGCCCCCTCGAACAGCATGACGCAGGTGGGCGAGCCGTGGATGCCCAGCTTGTGCTCGATGGAGCCCGGTCGCAGCGCGTTGGCCACGCCCGCCTTACCGTCGTCGCCCACCAGATACTTCGGCGCGAGGAACAGGCTAATTCCCTTCACCCCGGGCGGGGCGTCGGGCAGGCGGGCCAGCACCAGATGGCAGATGTTCTCCGCCACATCGTGGTCGCCCCAGGTGATGAAGATCTTGGTTCCGGTGATGCGATAGCCGCCTTCGCCATCGGGCTCGGCCTTGGTGGTGAGCAGGGCGAGGTCCGAGCCCGCCTGGGGCTCGGTCAGGTTCATGGTGCCGGTCCATTCGCCGGAGACCAGTCTTGGCAGATAGAGCGCCTTCTGCCGTTCGGTGCCGTGGACGCTCAACGCCTCGATCGCCGCTTCCGACAACATGGGGCAGAGGCCGAAGGCCATGTTGGCGGCGTCCACCATCTCCGCCACCGCCAAAGCCACCGCCTTGGGCAGACCCTGGCCGCCGAACGCTGGATCGGCGGCCAATCCGTTCCAGCCCCCTTGGCGATATTGGCGATAGGCGTCGGCGAAGCCTGGGGCGGCGATCACCTGGCCGTTTTCGAAGCGCGCGCCCACCGTGTCGCCGCCGCGGTTGAGCGGGGCCAGGACGTCGTCGGCGAGGGCGGCGGCGCCCTCCAGCACCGCCTCCACCGTCTCCACATCGATGTCGGAAAAGGGCGCCAGGGCAAGCAGGCGCTCGAAACCAGCCGCCTCGATAAGGGAGAAAAGGATGTCGCGGGTGGGGGCGCGGAAACTCATGAAACCGTCCAACTTGCTGTGATATAGCGCTTAGCGCACCCCGCCCCTTGTGCAAGCGGAGGCGCGCGCCAATTTCTCGTCCCTGCGCCGCAGACCATAACAACGCAGGCCTTGCCCGCAAATCAGGAAACCCGCCCATGCGTCTTGTCCGCCCGGCCCTCGCCGCCGCCTTCGCCGTCGCCCTGACCGGCGCTCCCGCCTTCGCCCAGCAAATGTCCTCCGATCCGACCATGGCGCCCGCCGGGACCTATCGCCTGGACAAGAAGCACGGCTCGGTGACGCTGAAGCTTTCCCACATGGGCCTCAGCTACTACACCATGCGCTTTGACGGCATCGACGCCAGCTATACCTACGATCCGGCCAATCCCGCCGCCTCCAAGGTCAATGTCGCCATCGATCCCAAGTCCATCGACACCGACAGCCCCTCGTTCAACGCCGAGATCGCCGACCAATTCCTGGAAGCCGGCAAGTATCCGACCATCACCTTCGTCTCCACCGCGGTGCATCCCGGCGCGGGCGGCAAGGGCGAAGTGGTGGGCGCGCTGACCTTCCACGGGGTGACCCGTCCGATCACCCTCGATGTGGTCTTCAACGGCACGGGCCAAGGCATGATGAAGGAGCAGCGCATGGGCTTTTCCGGCATCGCCACCGTCAAGCGCTCCGATTTCGGCGTCACCAAATATGTGCCCCTGGTGGGCGATGACGTGACCGTGCTGATCGAGACCGAATTCACCAAGTAAGGTATGGCGACCCGCCGCCCGCGAAGCTTGCAGAAATGTGAGTCGGAGCGCGGGCGGCGGACAAGCCCCTCGTGCCAGAGTGTATCATGGCTGAAATTGTGGGGTCGAGAGTCCGTCCCATGCTTCAGCCCTGGCGATGGGGACTGGCTTTGGCGCGATCGTTAACCCGCTATTCGATGGTGGCCATTGTGCTGCATTGGCTGATCGCGCTGCTGATCCTCGGCAATATCGTCCTCGCCTGGACGTTTCAGAACATCCCCCAAGGCCTTTTGGAGTTCAAGCTGATCCAGCTGCACAAGTCGGTGGGCGTCACCGTGCTGCTGCTGAGCCTGCTCCGACTGGCATGGCGGCTGTTCAATCCGCCGCCGCCTGAGCCGCCGATGCCGCGGTGGCAAAGCCTTGCCGCCCGGGCCGTGCATTGGGGCTTTTACGTCATCATGATCGGTATGCCGCTGTCCGGGTGGCTGATGGTGTCTGCCAGCCCCCTGAACATCCCGACCTTGCTTTACGGCGTCATTCCCTGGCCCCACGTCGCCGCGATCCACAGCCTTTCAGGGGATCAGCGCAAGGTCGTGGACGACGCCATGGGCCTGACCCATGAGGCCTTGGCCTATATCGCCTATGGGCTGATCGCCCTTCACGTGGCGGCGGCGCTGAAGCACCAGGTCTTCGATCGCGACAATCTTCTGTTCCGCATGGCGCCCCTGGGTCGCCGCCTATCCAAGGAAGCGCCCCATGCGCCTTAAGGCCGCCGCCCTCGTCCTCGTCGCCAGCCTTTGCGCCGGGCTTGCCGTCGCCGCCCCGCCTGCCGCCGCGATTCGGGACGGTCGCCGCGCCGCCCTCGCCCCCGCCGCGCCGGTGTGGACGGTGGACAAGGCCGCCTCGCGCCTGACCTTTCGCGGCGTGGTCAGCGGCCAGACCTTCGATGGGGTGTTCAAGAGTTGGGACGCGCAGATCGCCTTCGATCCGAAGGACCTTGGGGCCTCCCACGCGGTGGTGACCATCGGCATTCCCTCCGTGGTCACCGGCGATCCCACCCGCGACCAGATGCTGCCGACGCCCGACTGGTTCTCGGCGGCGAAATTCCCCAAGGCCAGCTTCGTCACCACCGCCATCACCCAGACGGGCCCCGACCATTATCAGGCGGTCGGAGATCTGAAGATCCGCGATTCCGTCCGCCGGGTGAGTATGCCCTTCACCCTCACCATCCTGAAGGATGTCGCCAATATGGACGGAACCCTGGTCATCGACCGGCGCCAGTTCGGCGTCGGCCAGGGGCAGTTCGCCTCGCCCGATACGGTGGCGGCCAATGTCACCGTCGTGGTGCGGCTGGCGGCCAAGAAGGCCCGTTGAGCCCAACACAGCCCGCGCCAGCTCGTCCCGGGGACGTCGGAGCCGTGCAGGCGGCGGCCCTGGCGCTGCGGCAGGGCGATCTGGTCATCCTGCCTACCGAGACGGTCTATGGGCTGGGGGCGGACGCCGCCAATCCAGAGGCCATCGCCAAGATCTACGAGGCCAAGGGCCGCCCGCGCTTCAATCCCCTGATCGCCCATGTGGCCGACGCAGAGACCGCCCGGCGGCTGGCGCTGTTCGATGGGCGTGCCGACCGACTGGCGGAGATGTTTTGGCCGGGGCCTCTGACTTTGGTGCTGCCGATCCGTCCAGGTGGGGGCGTGTGCGATCTGGCCCGCGCGGGGTTGGAGACGGTGGCGGTGCGGGCGCCGGCCCATGCCTTGGCGCAGGCAGTGCTCTCGGCCTTCGGCGGAGCGGTGGCCGCCCCCTCGGCCAATCGCTCGGGCCGGCCTAGCCCGACCACCTACGGGGACGCCATGCTGGAGACGGGTTTCGCCGCCGCCGCCGCCCTGGACGGGGGCGCTTGCGCCGTGGGCCTGGAATCCACCGTGGTCAGCCTCCTGCCCGGCGAGCCCCCGCGCCTGCTGCGTCCTGGCGGCGTGACGCGAGACCAGCTGCAGGCGTTGGTCGGCGCGCTGGAGACGGCGGAGGGAGACGCCAAGCGCTCCCCTGGGCGGATGGCGTTGCACTATGCCCCCGAAGCGCCCGTCCGGCTGAACCGGCCGGGGCCGGAGCCGGGCGAAGCCTTCCTGGCGTTCGGGCCGAGCCGCATGGACGGCGAGCATGGACTGAACCTTAGCCCCAGCGGCGATCTACGGGAGGCCGCAGCCAACCTCTTCGCCTATCTGCGAGCGGCGGATCGCCTGAAGCCCACCGCCATCGCCGTAGCGCCGATCCCCAAGGACGGTCTGGGCGAAGCGATCAACGACCGCCTCGCCAGAGCCGCGGGCTTCATCGGCTAGCAGGCGGCTTACCGAGGGTCGTAGTCGGGCTGGGGCGGATAGTTCGGTTGCTGGCTGTAGGCGCCCTGATAAGGCGGGGGCTGCTGGCTGTATCCGCCCTGATAGGATGGCGGCGGCGCGCCATAGCCGCCCTGGTCGCCGTTATAGTTGGGGGGCGGAGCCTGGTCGTCGGGGCCCTGGTAGTAGCCGCCGTTGACGTATTGGCCGGGCGGCGGGGGAGGCGGGCTGTTGTAGCCGCTTTGGTAGCCGCCGCCATAGGATGGCGGCGGGGGTGGGGGCGGCGCATCCCGATAGCCATTGTCATAGCCCTGGGACGGCGGCGGGGGCCCATAGGCGCCATCCGCATAGCCCTGAGGCTGGGGCTGAGGCTGAGGCTGAGGCTGGGACTGGGCCGGATAGTTCTGATAATTCGAACCATAGGGCGCGCAGGGCCGCCCGCCCGCCACCGAATTGCCGACAACGGCGCCCGCGCCGGCGCCGATGAGCGTACCGCCGGTCTTGCCGCCGTGGCTGCCGAGCGCATTGCCGATGAGCGCGCCGCCAATGGCGCCGATCACCGTGCCCGCCACCTTGTTGTCGTGGTTCTGCTGCTGGCAGGCGTCGGCGGGCGCGTAGTCCTGAGCGGCGGCGAAGCAGGGGATCGCCACGGCGGCGATCAGACCGGCTGCGAAGATGAGCTTACGCATGGGGGACTCCTTCTGTGAGGGCCCGGGGACGCGCGGGCGCGCGGTGATGGGAGAACGATTGGACCGGCGATAGGATGCAGCGACGCCGATGAACCGGCGATGACTGGGTTCAGGTCTGGCCGAAGATCTGCCCGCAGAGATTGCGGATCATCCCCGCCGTAGCGCCCCAGATGGTGCGCCCGTCGTGCTCCATGGCGTAGAAGCGCCGCTCGATGCCGTCGCCGGAGGACATGGAGCGCAGCTGATGGTTGGCCGCGTCCATCAGGAAGGCGAACGGCGCCTCGAAAATCTCCGCCACCTCGGCGTCATAGGCCTTAAGAGTGAAGCCGGGGCGGATGAAGCCGACCACCGGGGTGATGGAAAAGCCGGTGCCGGTCTCATAGGCGTCGCCCAGCCCCACCAGCCGCACAAAACGGTGATCCAGGCCGACCTCCTCGCAACTTTCGCGCAGGGCCGCATCGGCAGGGGTCTCGCCATCCTCCATCCGGCCGCCGGGAAAAGCCACCTGGCCCGAATGCTTGCGCAGGGTGTCTGACCGGCGGGTGAGGAGCACCGTCAGCCCCGCCTCGCGTTCCACCAGCCCGACCAGCACGGCGGCGGGCGCCAGGGTGCGGCCGGCGATGCGGCTCTCGGGATTGAGGTCGAAATCCGAGCGCGGGATCGCCTCGGCCGGATCGTAGGCGCTGAGGGGGCGCAGGCGCCCGGCGATGAAGGGCTCCAGCACCGGGGTCGGCGAGAAGGCGGTGATCGTGTCGATCATGGGCTCGGGGCGCCGCCTGCGCTTGCCGGGCCCCCAGGCGCGCCCAGGGGAAACCAGACGCCGTTGGAGCAGACCGCCAGCTGACGGCCCTCAGAGGTGTCCCACTCCTGCGCCATCTCCACCAGCTCATAGAAGACCGGCCGGCGCAGGCGCGCCTCCAATCCTCGCCGCACATGCAGATAGGGGGCCGGCTCGCCGGTTTGCGCATCGGTCTCGACGCGCAGGACATGCTCGGGTCCCGCCTCCACCTCGTCCCCGACATTGGTGAGGAAGCGCAGCACAGGACCCGCCGCGCTGTTTTCGCGATCCACCCGCACGGCCAGGAAGGGCGCGTCCTCCACCGCGATCTTCATCTTCTCAACCGGGGTGACCAGGTGAAAACCGTCCGGGTCCTTGCGCAGCACGGTGGAGAAGAGCCGCACCAAGGCCTCGCGGCCGATGGGGGAGCCCTCGTGAAACCATTGGCCGTTCTTGGCGATGCGGATGTCGATCTCGCCGCAATGGGCAGGATGCCAAAGATGCACCGGCGGCAGGCCGCGCTTTTGGCCGGCGGCCCCTCCAGCGACCTCGGGCGGCTGAGCGGCGTTGGCGGCGGCGACCACGCCGGCCAGGCCTTGCGGCGCTTGCGGCTCGGCCATGGTTCAGTCCCTCGCCACGCTGACGAGGCCTGCTGCGCCGTCCACCCCGCCCGCACGCAGGGCGCGCCAGAGGATGCGGCGCGGATCGACCGGACCGGGCAGAAGGACGCGCCCCGCCGGAACCGGCTCAAACCCATAGGGGCCAAATAGCGGCAAATCTCCTACCAGCAGGATGAAGGCCTCGCCCCCATCGGTCGCCGCGGCGCAGGCCCGGGCGATCAGCTGGCCGCCGACGCCGTGCTTGCGCCAGCCCGCCTCCACCGCGATCGGGCCGAAGAAGACCCCGCGCGCCTCGCCGACCACGATCGGCCACTGGCGCACCGCGCCCACCAACGCCTCCGCCCCGAAGGCGCAGAAGGACAGGGGGCGGATCGGCCTATTGCCTTCGCGCAGCCGCTCGGCGGCCTTGGCATAGCGCCCGGGACCGAAGGCGCGCTCCACCAGGGCGTCCACCATCGGGCCATCCTCCGGTCGCTCGACGGCGAGGCGCACCGGGGCCGGGGGCGCGTCAAAGGAAGCTTCGGCGAGGGATGAACGGGCGAGCATGGGCCTCAGCTAAGATCGCCATGCTCGCCCGTAAAGTCTTTTCACGCGGACGGAGGGCGAGGAGGATTGCGCCGTGGCGCGGGCGCCGCCATCTTGTCGCGCCCATGACCCTCCCCCCCGCCCTACCCGACCCGCCCCCCGCCGATCCTCTTCATCCGGGCCTCAGCGTCTTTCGCCACCGCGACTTCGCCGTCTTCTGGCTCGCCCGTCTGTCGCTGACGCTCGCCGTCATGTGCGAGGCGGTGACCATTGGCTGGCAAGTCTACGCGGTGGCCCGCCTCACCCATTCGGTGGAGCAGAGCGCCTTTCTGGTGGGCATGGTGGGGCTGGTGCAATTTCTGCCCCTGTTCGCCCTGACCCTGTTCGCCGGCGAGGCCACCGACCGCTACGACCGCAAGATCATCATGATGTCATGCCTTGGGGTGCAGGTGCTCTGCGATATCGCCCTGGGGGTGCTGGCGCTCAATCCGCACACGGCGCTCTTGCCGATCTTCCTCATCGCCGCCGTGTTCGGCGTCAACCGCGCCTTTCCCGCCAGCAGCGCCCTGGCGCCGATGCTGGTGCCCCGGGCCGAGCTGCCCCGCGCCCTGGCCTGGAGCTCCCTCGCCTGGCAGTCGGGCGCGGTGGTGGGGCCGATGCTGGCGGGGGCGTTCGTGGCCATCTCGCCGACCGTCGCCTATGGCGCCGCGGCGCTGCTCTATCTGGGGGCCATCCTCTCCACCAGCCTGATCCGCGGCGAGACCAAGCCCGCTCACAACGGCGGGCGGCGCATGGACCTGATCAAGGAGGGCGTCGCCTATGTCTGGGGCAATAAGGTGGTGTTCGGCGCCATCTCGCTCGATCTGTTCGCCGTCTTGCTGGGCGGAGCGACGGCGCTGCTGCCGGTGTTCGCCCGCGATGTCCTGCATGTGGGGGCCGGCGGCTTTGGCGTCTTGCGCGCCGGTCCCGCCATCGGCGCTTCGACCATGGCCATCATCCTCAGCCGCCGGCCGGTGCATCGCCACGCCGGCCTTTGGCTGCTGGGCGGGGTGACGGCGTTCGGTCTCGCCACCCTGGTGTTCGCCCTCTCCAACTGGCTCGTCCTGTCGGTGGCGGCGCTGGCGGTGCTGGGGGCTGGGGATATGCTGAGCGTCTATGTGCGCCAGACCCTGGTGCAGATCGCCACCCCCGACGCCATGCGCGGGCGGGTGTCGGCCATCTCCTCGGTGTTCATCGGCGCCTCCAATGAGCTTGGCGAATTCGAGACCGGGGTGATGGCCCGCTGGCTCGGCCCCATCGGCGCGGCGGTGTTCGGCGGCGTCGGCTCCCTGGTGGTGGTCGGGGTCTGGGCGAAGCTGTTTCCGGCCCTGCGCAAGGCGGACAGGCTCGTCGAGGACTGAGGGCGATCCTTCCTCCGCCCCGCGACAAGTCCCGTCGTCGCCGCTAGAACCCGCAGATGACCCAAGCCCGCTACGATTTCGCCTCCGACAACACCGCCGGCGCCTGCCCCGAGGCGCTGGACGCCCTGATCGCCGCCAACACAGGCTTCACCTCCGGCTACGGAACCGACACGGTGACCACCAAGGCGGCAGATGCGGTGCGGGGCCTTCTGGACGCCGACGCCGACGTGCGCTTCGTCGCCTCGGGCACGGCGGCCAATGCCGTGGCCTGCGCGGCGCTCTGCCAGCCGTTCGAGGCGGTCCTGGCCCACGCCCACGCCCACATCTGCACCGATGAGACCGGCGCGCCGGGCTTCTTCGGCCATGGCCTCGGTTTGATCCCGCTGCCGGGCGCGGCCGGCAAGATCGAGCCCGAGGCGCTGGCGGCGGCCCTGGCCCAGCCAGACGCCTCCTATCGCCAGGGCGCCGCCGCCCTCTCCATCACCAACGCCACCGAATACGGCACGGTCTATAAGCTGGAGGAGGTCCGCCGCCTGACCGACCTCGCCAAATCCAAGGGCCTGCCGGTGCATCTGGACGGGGCGCGCCTAGCCAACGCCGCGGCGGCCGGGTTCGACGTCAAGCAGCTGAAATCCCTCGGTATCGACATCCTGATCGTCGGCGGCACCAAGGCCGGCGCGCCGCTGTCGGAAGCCGTGGTGCTGTTCGACAAGCGCCTGTCCCGCCGTTTCGACGCCCGGCTGAAACAGGCGGGGCAACTGCCGTCCAAGGGCCGGTTCATCTCATCGCCCTGGATCGGCCTCTTGCAGGACGGCGCCTGGGCCCGCCACGCCGCCCACGCCAACGCCATGGCGCAAAAGCTCGCCGCCGCCATGCCCTATCGTGTGGTCCATCCGGTGGAAGCCAACGCCGTGTTCGTGGAGATGGACGAGGCGGCGCTGAAGCGCCTGCATGGGGCCGGCTGGTTCGTCTACCGCTTCCTCGACGGCACAGTGCGATTCATGTGCTCGTGGGCGACCACGGAAACTGCGGTTGAAGAGATGGTCGCGGCCTTGCGATCGGTCGGCTGAAGCTCAGCGCGCGCCGGAAGAGTCCGGGAAGAAGGCCTTCAGGGCTTCGGTCCGTTCGATGGTGCGGTCGATCATGCACCGGCCGGCGTCGACGCCCCCGAGGGTGCCGAACTCCCCCTGGTTCTGATAGACGGCGCAGTCGGCGTCCCGATAGGCGATCCAGGCCCGCTCGGCGGCCTTCAAGTCGTCTTGAGCGACGCCCACCCTGGCCAGAGCCTTGAGATAGGCGGCGTTCAGGCTCGCGTCGCGCCGCTTCCATTCGGCGTCGTTGCACTCACCCATCTCGCGCTCTGGGTAGCCGTGGCTGGCTTGCGCCTTGGCCATACAGCGGTCGTAGGCTTTGGAGTAGAACGGTTCTGTATGCAGGGTCTGCGCCAGGGCGACTGAGCCGACGAAGGCGGCGGCGATCGCCGGCCCCGCGGCGATCCAGCTTGGTCTCATGGGTGTTTGCCTCCGATGGCGTAGAAACGCTCGGCCCTCTGCTTGCGCAGCTGATCGGGGCTCATTCCGCTGAGCCCTTTCAGCTCCGCCTCCACCGCGTCGCCGACAGCGGTCATGGCGGCGGCGCGGTCGGCGTGGGCGCCGCCGACCGGCTCCCGCACAATGGCGTCGACGATGCCGAAACCCAGCAAGTCCTTGGCGGTGATCTTCATGGCCCGGGCCATCAGCGGCGCCTGGGCCCGGTCGCGATAGAGGATGGAGGAGCCGGATTCGGGGGCGATCACCGAATAGATCGAGTGCTCCAGGATCAACACCTTATTGCCGGCCGCGATGGCGATGGCCCCGCCCGAGCCCCCCTCGCCGGTGATGGTGGCGATCATCGGCACGCCCAGCGTCAGGCAGCGCTCGGTGGACCGAGCCACCGCCTCGCCCTGGCCGCGCTCTTCGCCCTCCTTGCCGGGATAGGCGCCGGCCGTGTCGACGAAG
Organism: Caulobacter sp.; assembly: GCA_026225565.1. GTDB lineage: Bacteria > Pseudomonadota > Alphaproteobacteria > Caulobacterales > Caulobacteraceae > CAIOYC01. The sequence continues at coordinate 12,191 of JAMFTA010000042.1, forward strand.
CTCAGCACCGGCAGGTTGAAGCGCTCGGCCAGGTCCATCAGCCGCACGGCCTTGCGATAGCCTTCGGGCCGGGACATGCCGAAATTGTGCTTGATGCGGGTCTGGGTGTCGTGGCCCTTCTCATGGCCGAGCACCACCACCGGGCGGCCGCGAAACCGGCCGGTCCCGCCGATGATCGCCTGGTCGTCGCCGAACACCCGGTCGCCCTTCAACTCCTCGAAATCCTCGATCAGGGCCCCGAGGTAGTCGACGAAGTGGGGCCTATCGGGATGGCGGGAGACCTGGGTCTTCTGCCAGGCGTCCAGGCCCTCGTAGATCTCTGCGCGCAAGGCCGTCGCCCGCTCGCGCAGGCTCGCCGCCTCAGCCTCATAGCCGTTCGCCCCGTCGGCCTCGGCGGCGTCGGAGAGCGTGGACAGGTCCTCGATCTGGGACTCCAGATCGGCGATCGGACGCTCGAACTCAAGGTAGTGACGCGGATTGGACATGAATTGCGCTGGCGGCCTGAAACAATGGCGGAAACTAGGCGGAACCTCTCGTCGTCACAAGGTCCGAGGTTGCAACGGGTTCCGGACGCTCCCTTGCTAAGCCCCGGCGCCCAGGCTTAAGCCCGTCTGCATGACCGATCTGGCAGACCTCAACACCCGCAAAGTCCTGATGGAGGGACTGGTGGCCGCCGCCCTGAAGGCGGGGGCCGAGATCTGGCGCATCTTCGAAGCCGGCTTTGAGGTGGAGATCAAATCCGACGCCTCGCCCGTCACCATCGCCGACCGGGCCGCCGAAACCATCATCCTGGAGGCCCTCCTGCACCTTACTCCCGACGTGCCGGTGGTGGCCGAGGAGGAGGCCGAGGCGGGACGCACGCCCAAGGTCGGCGAGCGCTTCTTCCTGGTCGACCCCTTGGACGGCACCAAGGAGTTCGTGCGGCGGGGCACGGACTTCACCGTCAACATCGGCCTGATCGAGCATGGAACGCCGACCATGGGGGCGATCTACGCCCCGGCGCGCGGCGAGCTCTATATCGGCGACACGGTGACCGGCGAGGCTTGGTTCCGTCGAGACGGGGAGGAGCGCAGCGCCCTGCAGGTGCGCCCGCCACAGACCCCGCCGACAGCCCTCGCCTCCAAGTCCCACGATGTCCCGGAAACCGAGGCCTATCTGCATGCCATCGGCTGCGTCGAGCGGATCTCCATCGGCTCGTCCCTGAAGTTCGGCCTGCTCGCCCGCGGGCAGGCGGACATCTATCCCCGCCCCTCACCGACCATGGAGTGGGACACCGCCGCCGGCCATGCGGTGCTCTTGGCGGCGGGCGGTTTGGCCTTCGCACCTGACGGATCGCCGCTGCGTTATGGAAAGCCAGGTTTCTTCAATCCAGGCTTTGTGGCCAGCGGCGGCATGGATGCGCCGGCCATCGCAGCGTTCATGGACGAGAGGGCCTGATACATCCTATAAGATTACTGCCACACGTAACGCTCTCCAGGCGTGTTAAATAGCCGGGTCGCCAGATGGCGCCGTCTACAATCATAGGAGCGAAACATGCCTGAACCCGTCGGTTTCTACATCGTGAAATTGCGAGTCGAGCGCAAAGACCTGATCGGCGCGCCGGTCCTGACCCTGGACCTCGGCGTCTATGCGCCGTTTGGCGAGGTGAATGGGTCGGGCGAGATCACCCAGGCCCTGCCGCCGCCCTTTGGCCATATCCACATTCCCCATGTGACCGGCCATATCCATCACACTGGTTTTGGCCATGATGAGCAATTGGTCACCCTGCACGGCCAATATGTGGTTTCGGTGCCGCCCCCCGCCATCGGCACCTATCTGGCCAATTTCTCCGCCGCACTGGTGGTGGACGCGGGCTGGAACGGCAAGGGCACCTTCACCTACAACCACCACACCATCGCCAACGCCGACGTGCAGAAGATCGGCTAGGGTCTCTGCAGCTTGAAATAGATCGTGATCGAAGGCCGAAGCCGTCGCTTCGGCCTTCTTTTGTGGTGGGGCCGCCGAGCGACCATCTGTCTACACGCAAGCCTCTGGCTTTTGCGCCTCGCCTCGCGTAGAAGCGCGCGCTTCCTACTCGTCTTTTCGCGACTCCTCCGCGACCTCCTCACCAAGGCCGTCCTTCCGTCATGTCCCTTCGCAACATCGCCATCATCGCCCACGTTGACCACGGCAAGACCACGCTGGTGGACGCGCTCCTCGCGCAGTCCGGGGTTTTCCGAGCCAACGAGGCGACCGTCGAGCGCGCCATGGATAGCAACGATCAGGAGCGCGAGCGCGGCATCACCATCCTGGCCAAGTGCA
>JAMFTA010000043.1 GCA_026225565.1 Caulobacter sp.
GGGGACCGCCCTGGCCTGGCCACCGTCAAGGCCGGCGCCGTGGTCCTTCCAGCCGTCGGCGCGGGGGATTTCGCGGGGACGCCGACGGCGACCTGGGCGCCGAAACGGCAGGACGGCGCCGCGGGCGCGGCCTTCACCCTTAACGCCCGCAACAACGACGATCCTGACAGCGTCATGCCCCGAGGCTCCATCGCGGTTGTCGACCCGATCGCCGGAACCTTCACCTTGATCTTGAGCTGGACCAAGACGGCGCTCGGCGTGAAGCTTAGCGCCCTGGGAACGACCTTTGGCTACGTGCTGGCCATTACGGCGCCCCCCAGCGGCTTTGCACCCCCTGCGGCGGGCCTGGTCACCTTGATCGGCGGGGCGGACGCCGCCGCCAGCCCCCCCGCCGCCGCCAAAGCCACCGTGCTCGCCGCCTGACAGAGTCTTCGCCCCTCCCGTCCATCCTCTGGAAGTACTGAAAATGCCCGTTTCGGTCTCCTATCCCGGCCTCTACATCGAGGAGCTACCCCTCAGCGCCCACACCATCGCCGCGGCCCCGACGTCCGTCGCGGCTTTCGTGGGATACACGCATCCCTACAAGACCAAGGCCCCCGGCGATGCGGTCCGGATCTTTGGCTTTTCGGACTATGAGGCGGCGTTCGGCGGCCTCTACACCAGCGGCCTCGTCGATGCGAATGTGGCGCGCGCCGTCTATCAGTTCTTCCTCAACGGCGGTTCGGACGCCTACGTGGTCGGCCTGAAGCCGCTGATGCACGATAGCGGCGGCGGTGCCACGGAATTCACCAATCCCGCGGTGGCGTTCAAGGCGACCGTGGCGACCACCGGCGGCTCCATGGTGTTCACGGCCCAGGAACTGGCGGACGTGGTGCTGATGAAGGTGGCGATCACCAACGTCCGCGCGGTGGCGCCCAGCGTGGTCCTGAACACCTTCGATGTCGTCATAACCTATGGGTCGCGGATTGAAACCTATCGAGGGGTCCAGATCGGCGGCGATCTGGCCCTGGCGCCGGACGCGGTGATCAACGCCAGTTCAACCCTGGTGCAGGTGGCTCCGGGACCTGGCTTCGGCACGGCGCTGGGCGGGGCCAGTTCCACCGCCTTTACCGCGACGCCGCCGGCCGGATTCACCGGGACCTTCGATCCCAAGGACTTCACCGACGTCTTCCAGCCCGATACGCCGCTGGACAAGGTGCAGATATTCAACATGCTCTTGACGCCGGGGGTGTCGGACAACGCCGTCCTCAGCGCCGCGCTCGCATTCGCCGAACGCAAACTGGCCTTCGCCATTGTCGATCCGCCGGAAATGGCCGCCGCGGACGGCAGCGGGACCCTGCCGCCGATCGACAGCCTGCTGCCGCTGATCCCCCGCAGCCAGAACGGCGCGATCTACTTCCCCTACCTCCTGTCCACCGATCCGGTCACCTCCACCACCATCAGCGTGCCGCCGAGCGGCTATGTTGCGGGCGTCTATGCGCGCACAGACACCCGTCGCGGCGTCTGGAAAGCGCCCGCGGGGCTTGAGACCACGATCCTGAACACCGTCGGTCCGGCGCCCACGGGGCTGATGACCGATCCTCGCCACGGCGTGCTGAACCTCGAATCCGTCAACGTGCTCCGCAACTTCACCGGCATAGGCACCGTGGTCTTCGGCGCTCGCACCCTGGTGGCGGACAACGACGCCTACGCCCAGTCAAAATACGTCTCGGTCCGGCGCATGACGCTCTTTCTCGAACAGACGTTGCTGGCCAACCTGCGCTGGGTGGTTTTCGAGCCGAACGACGAGCCCCTGTGGATCGCCATACGCACCACGATCGAAAACTTCCTGCTGTCGCTGTTCAATCAAGGCGCCTTGCAGGGCTCCACGCCCAGCCAGGCCTTCCAGGTCAAATGCGACGCCACGACCACCACGGCGGACAACCAGCAGAACGGCGTGGTCAATATCGTGGTGGCCTTCGCGCCGCTGAAGCCGGCCGAATTCGTCGTCATCAAGATTGCCCAGCTGGCGGGCCAATCGGCGAGCTGAACAGGAGAATCCGGTGCCAACCTTCACCGCAAACGTCAACCGGTTCGATACTTACAAAACCTATCGTTTCCTGATCTATTTCGGCGCCTCCACCGCACCGGTCGCGGCTGTCAGCAAGGTCGGCGGGCTGAAGCGCAGTTCCGACGTGATCGAATACAAGCAGGGCGGCGACCCGATCAGCCGCAAGGGCCTTGGGCGCACCAAATACGAGCCGATTACGCTTGAGCGAGGCCTGACCCACGACCTGGACTTCGCCACCTGGGCCAATGCGGCCCAGGTGCTGGACAAGGGCTCAGCTTCGACATCGTTGAAGAACCTGCGCAAGGAGGTGCGGATCGACCTGCTGAATGAAGCGGGGCAACCGGTCTATCGGTTCAATATTCACCGTTGCTGGGTGTCCGAATACCAGGCCCTGCCCGATCTCGACGCCAGCGGAACCGCCATCGCGCTCGAACACATCAAGCTCGAGAACGAGGGCTGGGAATATGACGCCTCGTTGACCGAACCTACTGAAATCTGAGGCCGGTCATGGCTGGGCCGGCGATTGTGCGTCTGCCCGTGGAGGGCCGGACGGTGAGGTTCAAGGCGATGGATGGCGTCAGCGAGATGCTGGTCGCCGAATCCCGCGCCGAGCCGGCCCGTGTCGCCTTGCAACTGCTCGCCAGGATCGCCGAACCGGTGGATGGCGGTTCAGCGGATTGGGCCGGTCTCACGGTCACCGACTTCGAAGTGCTGCTGCTGGCGCTGCGCCGCGACCTGTTCGGCGCGCGGGTGCTCAGCGACTTTCGATGCCCCGACGCCCGGTGCGGCGAACGGGTGGAGATGGAGTTCTCCCTGATCGACTATCTAGACGCTGTCCGCCCCCATCGTCCGAAGGGAGTCGGGCCCGCACCGGGCCGCACCGGCTGGTGGCGGCTCGGCGATGTCTTCTTTCGTCTGCCCTCGGCTGAAGATCAGATCGCGGCGCACAATAGCGAAGATGGCGTTGCCCTTCTGGCTGAATGCTGTCTGGGTCCGGCGCTTTCGCCATCGGCGCGCCGACGCGCCGAGACGGCGATGGCGGCCATGGCCCCGGAGGTGTCCGGCCCGATTGGCGGCGTCTGTCCGGGCTGCGGCAGGGCGCTCGATGCGATGTTCCATGCGCCCAGCTTCGTGATCGGCGAAATGCGACGCGCTTTCACCCTTCTGGGCGAAGAGGTGGATCTGATCGCCTCGGCCTATCATTGGCAGGAGGCTGACATTCTGGCGATGCCGCGCGTGCGGCGTCAAACCTACGCCGACCGCATCCGGCGGCGGCTGGCGGCTTGATCGTGCCCCGGCGACGCTCCTACCTGGCTCGAATAGCGGCCCCGCCGGGGCAGGCTGCGTTTCTGCTCGGGCCCAGCACTCGTCCGCTCCTTCCGCCAGGGGAAGAGCGCCCGCCGGCGGGCGCCTTTCCTCCAGCCACGCCCGAGCGGCAGGCCGAAGACATGGTCGTGGCGCCCCTCAATCCCGTCACGACCCCGCGACCCAAGGGGCCGGAACCGACCCCTAGCCCGAAGTGGATCGACGATGACGGCGTCGTCCCCGCCGCGGACAGCGCCTCGCCAGCCGAGATTCCGCCTCCCGCCGATCCCGCGCCGGTCCGTTCCCAACCCGCGCCTTTGAACCCCGCCCCGCCAGTGCGGATGGCGCCAAGGGCTGCGGAGGCGGGGTGGCGGGCGTCCGAAGTCTCCTCGGAGCTCACCGTCGTTTCGGTCACGCCACCCGCTTCAACCGCACCCCCGTCACCGGCGCCGCTGGACACCCCAGTGACGATGTTTCGCGAGCCGCCGGCGCTCGGGCGAGCCGACCGCGCCGAAGCGGCGATGGGGGAATCCCCGCCTTCTACCGAGGCGAGCCTCCGCGCCTCGGCGAAGGGCCGCCTCATCATCGACGAACGTCCGCCGACGTTCCAAGCACAGCCGCCAGCCGCCCGATCCAACGCCCATCCGGCGCCCGGCGGGCCGCCCGACCTGGATATCCAACCCGCCCCCTCGCCAGCGCTCCCCAAGACAAGCGATCCTCGACCCCCGCCGGCTATCCGGATCGGAACCGTCGAGGTGCGGACCTCGCCGCCGGCGCCGGCGCCAGTGCCTAAACCTCTCCCTCTAGCGCCCACGCCGCCAAGGATTGAGCCGCCCCGGCCCGGCTACGCCTGGCGCACCGGCCTGTCGCAAAGCTGATCGGTGAGCCATGGCCTGGACCACGCCCGACCTTTCCAGCGTCACCGATACGCTGATCGCGCTGATGTCCGATGCGATCACCCATTCGCCGATGTGGACCGTGAATGGGGGCGTCATCACCAAGTTCGCGATCACCCCGTCCGGCGCCTTCCCGGACGTGTTGCGCAAGGGGGGCTGCGAGCTGAGCCTGACCCTGGCGCACGTGGCGCCGGACCCGGCATGGCGCAATACGCCGACCGCCGGGCCGCGCGCGCAGCTGAATGCGCAACAGCCGCTGGCGCTGGACCTGACCTATCTTCTGAGCAGCTTCGCCGGCGACGACTTCCATCAGGAGCAGCAGGCGATGAGCATAGCGCTCTCCTGCTTCCACGCCCGGCCGATCTACAAGACCCCCAGCGAGGAGTTTTCCGTCGGCATCGAGCCGGCGACGTTGGACGAACTCAGCCGGCTCTGGCAGTCGATCACCGTACCGATGCGGCTGTCGGCCCTGCTGCGGGTCGCCGTGGTGTTCCTGCAGCCGCGCGATCCGACACCGGTCCCCGCCGCCCCGCCGCGCCATGCAGACCTGGTCGTGGCTCCAGCCCTGCAGACGCTGGACATCGCCCCCCAACTCTTCCAGGCCGCCGACCGCATCGACTTCACCGTACCGCCCGGCGCCGCGGCCGATGGCGTCTTGGAACAGGTGAGCCAGGCCCTGGCGATACCGGGCCGCCCGCTGTTCGTGGGGGGGCAGGGATTGGATCAGCCGACGGCGGCGGATGTCTACCTTTCAAGTCTGGACGGCCTGACCGAATGGAAGGTGACGGGCTGGAGGCTGGCCGCGCCGCTGGCCGATTCGTTCGTGCTCGACCTGCCCGCCGCCATCGGGCCGCCCGCCGGCGCCGCGGCGCCTGGAACGTACCGCCTTTCGGTGGGCCAGGATGCGCCGCCCGTCCGCAGCGGGTTCATCCTCATCGCCGTCGCACCCCGGATCGACGGTGTGCTCGACCCGCCCCTGCTGACGCCCGACGGCGGCGGAATCTACACCTTGAACGGGGCCGGATTCACGCCTGGAGCGACCGAGATCGTGCTGGACACCGCGGCCCTGATCGCCGGGAGCAGCCCGCCCGCCGCCGGAAAGTTCTTTGTCAATGCGGCGGGAACCCAGGTGAGGTTCAGGCGCCCCGCCAATCTCGAGCCCGGCCGCTATCAGGTGCGTGTCAGGGTCGGGGGGATCGCCGCCCCCCCGGCCTGGTGGATCGACGTCCCATGAGCGCGCCGGCCGATACGATGGATAGACTGCTGGCCAGCGTTCGTCCCCGCGCCCAGTCCCTGGCCCTATGGATGGGTGAGCTCTGGCGGCGCGACCAGACCAGCCCGGACCAGGGGCTGGCCATCACCTCGGCCGAAGTGGGGCGGCTGCTGGGCGATCCCCATCAACGCGCCGCGGAGCATCGGGCGTTCCGCCTGCAAAACGCGGCCGCCGACGCTCTGGATCGGGCGGCGGAAACGGCGGGTCACGCCCTTGACGCCGATCCCGCCTGGCGGCGACTGCGCGACTGTTTCACCCTTACCGACTCCGAAGCCGATCTCCTCGCGCTGGGTTTGGCGGCGGCGTGGGAGCCCGAGTTCGGCCGCGTCTACGCCTATCTGCAGGACGACGCTCAAGCCGTCCGCCCGACGGCGCTCTTGGCGTCGCGCCTCTTCCATCGCCCCTGCGCCGATGTCCGAAACCTGCTCCGCTGGCGGCTCGCCATGCCCGTCGAGGGCCAAGCGCCGGGGCTTCCCGGAACCGCCTGGAGCGTGGATTCCGCAGTGGCCCTGTCCTTGGCGGCGGAGGGTTGGCGCGAGCCTGCGCTCGGCGCGGCCGTTCGCCTGGTTTCGGCGGAGGAGATCTCGGGATGGCCGCAGCTCAACGCCGCCGCCTTCGACGAAATGACCGCAGCCGCCCGGCCGCCCCCCCACGCGCGGCAACTCGATCTGTGCGGGGCCGAAGGTTCCGGGCGCCAAAGCCTAGCGGCGCGCCTCGCCGGCGACCTCGGACAGCCGCTGCTGGTGATCGACACCGCCCTGCTGCTGGGCGGCGCTCAGCGCAACGCTTCGGAGGCCCTCACCTGCGCCATGCGGATGGCCCGCTACGGCGACGCCATATCCTTTTGGCGCGACGCGCAGCTGCTTCCGTCCGAGGCCTGGAGAGACGCCCGCGAACTGGCGACTCTGGCCTTGTGCGCCTGGCCCGCCGACGGCCCCATGGGCCGCACGGGGGGCGCCTGCCAGATCGCGGTAGGGACCCTATCGACGCGGGATCGGCTTGCGGTTTGGACCTGTTACACCGATGAGCCGGCGCCTAGCCTGGTGTCGACCCAGCGCCTGAACCCCGGAGAGGTCGCCAAGGCGGCCCGGGCCGCTGCAGCTGGTCCCAAGGCGATCCGCGCGGCGCTCCGCCAGTCCGCGCCGCCCCAGGACGACGTGCTGGCCCTGGTCCCCACGCCCTACACCTGGGATGACCTGGTCGCGCCCCCCGATCTTTCCCGCCAGCTGCGCGAGTTCGCCGATCAGATCGGTCTGCGCTGGGCCGTGTATGAGGATTGGGGCTATGAGCGCCTGACCCATCTGGGCCGGGGCCTGGCGGCGCTGTTCGGCGGTCCGTCCGGCGTCGGCAAGACCATGGCCGCCCAGGTCATCGCTCGCGAACTCGATCTGGACCTCTATCGCGTCGACCTGGCCGGGGTGATCAACAAATACATCGGAGAGACCGAGAAGCGGCTGCGCGCCGTTTTCGACTATTGCGAGCGCGCCGGCTGCATCCTGTTCTTTGACGAGGCCGACGCCCTGTTCGGCAGCCGGATGCAGGTAAAGGACGCCCACGACCGCTTCGCCAACATCGAGATCGACTATTTGCTGCAGCGGATCGAGCGCTTCGACGGCGTCACCATCCTGGCCACCAATCGCAAGAACGATCTGGACAGCGCCTTTCTCAGGCGTCTGCGGGTGGTGATCGACTTCCTGCCGCCTGGGCCCGCCGAACGGCTGGTGCTTTGGAAAAAGGCCCTGATCCCCCGCAGCCCCACGGGGGAGGCGATCCTGGATCCGATCGATTGGGCCTTTCTCGCCGATCGGCTGGCGCTGACCGGGGCGGACATCAAGTCGGCGGCCCTGGGCGCGGCCTTCTTGGCCAAGGCCGAAGGTTCGCGCGTCGGCATGACCCATGTGCTCGCCGCCGTGCAGCGCGAAATGACCAAGCACGGCATGGTGCTCCGCAAGCCCCTTAAGGAGGTTGAGGCGTGAACGTCGAGATCGACCGCCTCGTGCTGGATGTCCCAGGCCTCACGCCCGAGGAGGGCCGGGGCTTGGCCGAGCGCATCGGCGCGGCGCTGGCGCGCGGACCGGTCTTCGGCCCTGTGGACCACGTCTCCGTGACGGTCACGCCCAACCCCGACCTCGACGTCCTGGCGGCGCGCATCGTCGCCGCCGTCCGCGGCACAGCGACGTAGGCGGCGGCGATGGCGGGCAAATTCCTTCGCGGCGCCTTCGTGGAGTTCACGGAGAGCTTTCCGATTCCCATCCCCAACATCATCATCTTCCAGTTCAACCCCGAGACCATGACCCACACCTGGGAGCCGGCGCATACCGGCGGCGGTGCGGGAGCGGCCCCCAAAGCGGCCGGATCGGCGCCCGTCAATCCGCTGGCGGTCACCGGCTCGCCGGGTGAATCCTTCTCATTCAGCCTGGCGATGGACGCGGGCGACATGATCGCAGATGGCGGCGCCAGGGAGGCTCTGGCCACGGTCAGCGGCGTCTACACCCGCCTGGCGGCGCTTGAAATGCTGCTCTACCCCACTGCGCCGCCGGGGGGCGGACTGATCGGATCGGTCACCGCCGCCCTGGGCATTGGCGGCTCATCTGGAAGCGATCCCACCCGCACGGTGCCGGCCTCGCAGCTGCCGACCGTGCTGTTCATCTGGGGACCGGGCCGCATCCTGCCCGTGCGAGTGACCAGCCTCGCGATCACGGAGAAGCTCTACGATTCGGTCCTTCTGAACCCAACCCACGCCGACGCCACGGTCGGGCTGAAGGTGCTGACGCCGGAAGAGCTGGCGTTCGTCGATGGCCCGCTCGGGTCGCTGGCCCAAACCGCCTACTCGTTCAACCAAGGCCTGCGCGAAGCGCTGGCGATCGCCAACCTCGCCAACGCGGTGGAGTCGGTGATCGGCATGTTGCCGCTCTGAGGGGATGATCCATGTTCGACGCCAACAGCCGCTACGCCAAACAGCCGACCTACACGGTCCTGGTCGACGGGCGGGCGGTGACGGCGGTCGACGTCCCGCTGCCGGGCATGGCGGCCTTGGCGGGTTATCACCCGCGCGCGGTCGGCGAGCGGCTCGACCTGATCGCCGCCCGCTATCTGAAGGACGCTACGTTGTTTTGGCGGCTCTGCGATCTCAACAATGCGCCCGTCCCGGCGGCGCTCGCGGCCCGCGACCTTGTCGGCATACCGCGGGGCGGGGCGACATGAGCACCACCTTCGATATCCTGATCGGCGGCGCCCCCGCTTCCGATTTCACCAGCCAGCTCGCCACCCTGGAGGTGGAGGAGAACGCCGACGCGCCCGGCGCCTTCTCCCTGACCTTGCCGATCAAGCTGAGCGACGCCGGCGATTTCGACGCACCGTCCGATCCCCGGATCGCGCCGCTGTCCAACATCGCGGTGACCGCCCAGGCCGCAGACGGGGTGACCCACTGCCTGATCGATGGCTACGTGCTGTCCCATAAGCTGCACTTCAACAACGGCGGCAGCGACAGTCACGTCACGGTGTCGGGTCAGGACGCCTCCTGGCTGATGAACACGGCCGAACAGGTGCGCGAGTGGGTCGATGTCACCGACGCCGCCGTGGCCGCCACCATATTCGGGGAATACAGCTTCACCCCCGCCGACGGGAACACCGACGACGATTCGCCGGCCCATTCGGAGAGCGGGCACAGCCTGATGCAACGCGCCACCGACGCCCAGTTCCTCGACGGGCTGGCCAAGCGCAGCGGCAAGCTCTGTCGGATTTTCTGCACCGATACGCCCGGCGTTCGCACCGGCTGGTTCGCCGGTCCCAAGCTCGACGGCGATCCAGCCGTCACCCTCACGCTGAATGGGGCGACCGACTCCAACGTCGATTCGATCGATGTCAGCTGGGACGTAATGCGTCCGACCTCGGTGAACGCCCAGCAAGCCCTGTTCAGCGCCGCGGATCCGGTCGGCGGCGACACCGCCGACAACGGCCTTGCGCCCCTGGACGCCCAGGATCTGCCGTCCTTCCTCGGTCAGCAGATGAGCGCCCGCCTGACCGCCACGGTGGATGACGGAGGGGAGCTGACCACCCGCGCGCAGGCCGTGCTTCGCGACGCCGCCTGGTTCGTCAAATGCGAGGGAACCGCCGACGCCGGGCGGCTCGGCGCGATTCTGCGCGTCGGCTCCGTCGTGATGCTAAGCGCCGCCGGCGCGGTCCATTCCGGCAAATATCTGGTCTGGAAGGTGCGCCACAGCATCACCGCCGACGCGCACAAGATGGCCTTCACCCTGGTGCGCAACGCCGTGGGCGTCCCCAGCTCGACAGGGGGGCTGTTGTGAGCGCCGCGCCGTTCTTTGGCAAATATCGAGGCTCGACCACGGACGTCGACGCCAAGACCATGCGTATCAAGGCGGCCGTTCCTTCGGTGCTCGGCGATACGCCCACGGGGTGGTGCGAAGCCTGCGTGCCCTACGCCGGACCCAGCGTGGGAATGGTGATGCTGCCCGAAATCGGCTCGGGCGTCTGGATCGAATTCGAGGGCGGCGACGTCTCCTATCCGATCTGGAGCGGCTGTTACTGGCGGGACGGCGAGGTTCCCGCGGACGCGGACGCCGATGTCAAATCGATCGTGACCGTGGCGGGTTCTCTGCTCTTCGACAACAACGGCTCGTCGGTCACCCTGCAGGACGCCGCCCAGCACACCATGGTGATCGACACCAACGGCGTGACCTTGACCGGCGGCTCGTCCGGCAAGGTGGCGGTGGGCGCCAGCAGCGTCAGCGTCAACGACGGCGCTTTGGAGGTAAGCTGATGCCCCCCCTCCTGACCACCGCAAGCGTCCTGATGTGCCCGCATGGCGGGACGGTGACAGCCTCGCCGGGGGCAAGCAAGGCGACGGCGGATGCGGTGCTCGTGCGCAAGGGCGACAGCTTCAGCATCGCCGGCTGTCCCTTCGTCATCGCTAGCGCGCCGCACCCCTGCGTTTCGGTGAACTGGATCGTGGCGGCCTCGCGGGTGAAACACGCCGGGGATTTTGTGCTGACGGCCGGCAGCGTCGGCCTCTGCATCGCCGGCGATCAGGCGCCGCAAGGATCGGTGATCGTGTCATCGACCCAGGCCAAGGTTTCAGGGCTATGAGGCGCGCGCCATGATCCGCAACGACTTCGCCTTCCCCTTCCGCATCGCGCCCGGCTCCAGTCAGGCGGCGCAGGCCGGCTATCAGGATCACGTCGAACAGATGATCCGACAAGTTCTGCTCACCGATCCGGGCGAACGCGTCTGCCTGCCGGACTTCGGCGCGGGGCTCCGCCGGCTGCTGTTCGCGCCCCTATCCTCCGCACTGCAGGCTTCGACTCAGATCGTGGTGATGCAGTCGTTGAACCGCTGGCTCGGCGACCAGATCACCGTGCGCCGGGTCAGCGTGACCACGGCTGCGGACGGTGCGCCGGTCCCTGACGGCGGACTGATGGTCGGGATCGAATATGAACTGATCGAGACGCGGGCGCCGCGTTCGACCCAGGTGCAGGTGATATGAGATGACCGCGCCCGCCCGCGACCGCTTCATCGCGCTGCAGAGCTCCACCAGCCTGAACGGGGTGGACTTCGCCGAGCTCGATCCGGCCGATCCCACACTCCTGCACGTGCATTTCCTGAACGCAGTCACGGTGGACGCGCCCGGTCTCGCCGCGACCGTCACCGGCGGCGATCGGCTTCCGATCGTTCCGCTCGCGCCCATCGACCGCACCCAAGATTGGTCCTTCGACGCCGAGGGACGGCCGCTGCTGACCCTGCACATTGAGGGGACGGGTGACTTTTCCACCTATCTCGTGACGGTGGTCTCGCCCTTCCTCGATCGCATGTTCACCGGCGCGCCGTTCTCGTTTCGACCCTTCTGCTCCAGCGATTTCGACTGCCTGCCGCCCGACCCCTCCTGTCCGCCCGACGAGACCGATTTGCCGCCGATCGACTATCTGGCGAAGGATTTCCTCAGTTTCCGCCGCGCGCTCTTGGAATTCAGCGCCCTGCGCTATCCGGCCTGGCGGGAACGCTCGGAGGCGGACTTCGGTCTGGTGTTCGCCGAGGCGCTTTCAGCCCTGGGCGACGAACTCAGCTATCAGCAAGATCGCGTCGCCGCCGAAATGGGCCTGGAGACGGCGACTCTTCGCGGTTCGCTGGTCCGGCTGGCGCGGCTGGTCGACTACGAACCGCGACCCGCGACCTGCGCCACCACCCTCTTGATGTGCGCCGTGGCCGGCCCGCCGATCCCCGCCGGCGCCCGCATCAGCGCGGGCCTGCCCGATGGGACGTCGGCGCCGTTCGAGATCGGGACAGGCCTGGCGGACACATCCAGCTACGCCGTCAATGCGGCTTGGAACTGGCCGATCCAACCCTATTGGTGGGACGATGAGGACCGTTGTCTTCCTCAAGGCGCCACGGAGATGTGGCTCGCCGGCCACGGCTTCGGCTTTGTCGCCGGGACGCCGGTGCTGATCCAGACCGACTTGCCCGGCGAGAGCATCCGCCAAGTGGTGCGCCTGACCGAAGACGGCGAGGAAGGCTGGGACCCGCTGTTCCAACCCGCGCCAGGAGCGCCGGTCACGCGGATCGCCTGGGGTCCGGCGGACGCATTGACACGTGAACGCGACCTCACCGCCACCCTTCTTGGCGGCAATCTCTTGCCGGCGACCCAAGGGCAGCGCTGGCGTGAAGGCGCGGCGATCAACCAGATTCCTCCTTTTCAGCCCCTGACCACCCCCTTGGCCATCGCCCGGTGGGGGCCGAACGCCAGCGACGCCCAACCAGACTTCGTCTATCGGCTGCCCCTTCGCCGAGGGCCTTTGGCCTACTTGGCGGATCCAGATCCCGACAACCCGCCCAATCCGGAGATCGTCGTGCGTCAGGTGGCGCCCGTGGCGCGCACCTGGACCTTCTCGCGCAGCCTGCTCGACGCCGACGCCCTGGAAGAGGCCTTCACCGTCGATCCGGTCGCTTGGCGCCCGGTGGCCTCGAACGCTGACGGCGCGCCGACGCAGTGGGAGATCGACGGCGACGGCGAAACCGTCCGCTTCGGCGAAGGCGTGTTCGGCCTGTCGCCTGTGGATGGGAACGTGTTCGAGACCGAATATCGCGCGGGGCTCGGCGCGGCGGGCAATGTGGCGGCGGACAGCATCACCCAGGTCGAGCCGATCTGGAGCGGGCTGATCGCCGAAGCGCGCAATCCCTTCGCCGCGACGGACGGCGCGGACGCAGAGGCCGCCGAACACATCCGGCGCATGGCGCCCCAGGCTTTCCGCGCCCGCCAGTTTCGCGCCGTGCGGCCAGAGGATTACGCCGCCGCGGCGGAGGAGTTGCCCTGGGTGCAGCAGGCCGGCTGCGGGTTTCGGTGGACGGGCAGTTGGCTGTCCGCCTTCACCGCCGTCGATCCGGCAGGCGTGGAGGCGATCGCCTCGGACCAGCACGTGCAATTGATCGAACTGCTCAACCGCCGCCGGCTGGCCGGCTATGAATCCTATGCGCCATCGCCCCGCTATGTTTCGATAGATCTGCAGATCGAGGTCTGCGTTTCGGCTGAAAGCCTGCCGGGTGATGTGGAGCAGCGCGTGCTCGCGCGGCTCGGAAGCGCGCGCCGGCCGAACGGGGCGCAGGGCTTTTTCTTCGCCGACCGCTTCACCTTCGGCTCGCCGCTTTACCGCAGCGTGCTGGAGGCCGCGATCCAGGGCGTGCCGGGCGTGTCCGGGGTGTTGTCGATCCTCTATCGGCGGCGCGGAACGCTGACCGGCTTCATCGACCTGCCTGAGACGTTCGAGCTCGCCGGCGACGAGATCCTGCGCATCGACAACGATCCCGACTGGCCCGAGCGCGGGGTGATCACAGTCACACCGGAGGGTGGCCGATGACCCAGCCCGCTGTCCCGGTCTGCCCTTGCGACGACCATGCCTTCACCCCGCCAGTCAATCCGGCGGGGCTGGACAGCATCGCCTTCCGCATCAGCGACTATCGCGGCTTTCGTCGTGCGCTCCTGAACCGTCAGGAAGGCGAGCAGGCCCTCTACGCCTGGCGGCCTGGCGGTGAAGGCGACCTCGCCGTGATGATGGTGGAGTGGTGGGCCTATCTTGCCGACATCCTGACCTTCTACAACGAACGGATCGCCAAGCAGGCCTATCTGCGCACCGCCGACCGGCCGCAGAGCGTCGGCCGGTTGATCCGCGTGCTGGGTTATCGCCCGCGCCCGGCCATCGGCGCCCGCGGCGTGCTGGCGGCGCTCGTCAAGCCGGGTCAGAGCCTCGTTCTGCCCAAGGGCCAGCAGTTCCTGAGCAAGCCCGGACCCGGCCAGCAGGTGCAGACCTTCGAACTCGATCTCGACACGGCGATCGGCGGTCCGGACGCGGCGCCCGCTCGGTTGGTGGAAAGCCTCCTTGTCCCGATGTCAGGGATGCTCATGCTGCCCGGAGAGGTGCGGGGCGTCAGCGTCGGCGAGACGCTCCTGCTGCGGGCGCCCCAGCAGACGGACAATGTCGCCCTCCAGGTTACGCAGGTGCGGTCGATCATGCGTCCTGACCGCACCCGACACACCCTGCTGACCGCGACATTTTCCGAAGCGCCTCCCGCCGCGGCGCGTGCGGCGGACTTCCGGCTGGAGCGGGCGCGCCAGTCCAGCGGCCTGTGGACGCTCACCGACGGCGCGATCGAAATCCCCACCAACAATTCGCCGAGCTACGTGCTGCACCTGTCCGGGCTTGCGAGAGACCTCAGTCCTAACGACCCCGTTATCCTGACCGGCCCGGCGAGTTCGACGCCGCTGGCGACCCGGGTGCTGACGGTCGAGGAAGTCGTCTGGTACGCCAACAGCGCGTCCGATCCGTCCACCCCGCCGGCGAACAATCCACTGCCGATTCTCCACGCGCGGGTGATGCTGGCCAACCCGATCGACCTCAGCTGGGACGTGGCGGCGATCGGTTTCGCCTATAATTTTGGCGAAGCCGCTCGCCTTGAGGACCAGATCCAGGACGGCTGGGACGGCTCGCAGACCGCTCTCGAGGCGACCGCGCCGGCCGTGTTCCGCGCCGGGTCCGCCGTTCCTGTGCTGATCGAGGACGTCAACGGGATCGGCGTCGCCGCGAATGCGACCTCGGCAGGGGACGACACGGCGAGCCTCAGCGGCTTGCCGACGCCTTTCACGCCGCTGAACATGCCCGCCCGCGTCTTCTACAACCTGCTGCCGATTTCGCGTGGCAAGACGGTGGCGAACGAAGTGCTGGGCAGCGGCGACGCGCGTCTTCCCGATCAGAGCTTCACCCTGGCCAAATCCCCGGTGACCTACCTGGCGTCGGGTCCGAACTGGGCCAGCACCGTCGCCGTGCGGGTCGATGGGCGGCCCTGGCGGGAAGTGTCCAGCTTCTACGGTCAGGCGGCCGGCGCCGAGGTCTTCGTCACCCACGAGGACGAAAGCGGCGCGACCCAGATCAAGTTCGGCGACGGCGTGAACGGCGCCCGCCTGCCCACTGGATCGAACAACGTCGTCGCCACCTATCGCATCGGCGCCGGGGCGGCCTCCCCCCCCGCCGGCAAGCTCACGGTGCTGGCGAACCCCTTTCCAGGCCTGGCGGCGGTGCGCAACCCGGTGGCGGTGGGCGGCGGCGACGATCCCGATCCGCCGCTGAAGATTCGCCAATACGCTCCGCGCTCGGTTCTGACCTTCGGTCGCGCCGTTTCCGTCCTCGACTACGAGGCCCTCGCCGCTCAAGCGCCTGGGGTGACGCGGGCGCGCGCAGCCTGGGCATGGAACGAGACGCGGCAATGCGCGGCGGTGACGGTCTATGTCGGCGACGATCCGGCCGCGCTCGCCTCGGCCACCGTCGCCCTCCAGGCGGCCCGCGATCCCAACCGGTCGATCGCCGTCGTCGCCGCCCAGGCCCTGCCCACGCGGCTGACCATGACCTTGCAAGTGGCGGAAGGCATGGACCCGGACGCCGTCATCGCGGCAGCGACGCAGACCTTGATCGGCGACGGCGCGATATTCACGCCATCGGGCCTTCGCGTAGGCCAACCGGTGTTCGACAGCGTCATCGCCGCCGCCGTGCTGTCCGCGGATGGCGCCGTGGCCATCCTACAAAGCGCCTTCGCCACCGACCAAGGCGCGGGCTTTATCGACGATCCCGCGCCGCTGCATCAGATCGGCGAGGGCGGTTGGTTTGACCTGACCGCCGACCGTATCGTCATCGTCGCCCACACCGGGGGAGGCTGAGATGGCCGACGACGGCTACCAAACCTGGTATGCGGACCGGTTGTGGAGCCTGCTCCCCGCGATCTATCGCACGCAGGACGACGGCGCTCTGCGCGAATTGGTCGGGCGGATCGGCGTTCAGGCGGCGAGCGTGCGCCGCAGCATCGACACTCTTTGGGCGAACCAGTCGATCGAGACCTGCGACGACTGGGCCATACCCTATATCGGCGATCTCCTGGCCACACGAACGGTCGCCTGTCTGGATGCGCGCGCCCAACGGCTGGATGTGGCGCGGACCATCTATTATCGCCGCCGGGCCGGCACCGTCGGCCTCCTCGAAGAGCTGGCCAGCGACATCGCCGGCCACGACGCGCGGGTGGTGGAATTCTTCCGACGCATGGGGCGAACGCGGCATCAGTTCGATCCGCCCGTCGGCGACACGCCCCTGACCGCCGATCCAGCGAACCGGACCACCCCGTCGGTGATCGAAGGCCTGACGGGAGCGTTCAGCCGCACCCAGGCCGGCGGCTTCGCGGATCTGCGCAATGTCTACGGCGCCGCCAACGCTCATACGGCCTTCGACGAATTCTTCCATACCGCCGACTTCCGCCGCGGCCGGCAGACGACCGGCTGGCACGACATACCCCGGCTGGGCGTCTTCATCTGGTGGCTGTATGCCTACCCGATCCTGGGCGCGACTCCGGTCGAGCGCAGCGGCTGCCCCGGGCAGTTCACCTTCGATCCGACCGGACGCGACATCCCGCTGTTCGCGCCCTCCCAAAGGGCGCGCGAGGATTTCGGAGAAAGCTGGGTGGCGCCGGATGAATGGAAGCTGCCGGTCCCGATCCGAGACGTCCTCTGGGAAGCGGCGCCAGAGACGCTCTATCCCAACGCCTTCATGGTCGGGCTCGGCGGCGGGATCGCGCCTGCGCCGGCCGCGCTTTCCACCCTGGCCATCGCGCCGCCGCAAGGCAGGTTCCGCTTTATAGGCGCCACGCCGATCGGTCAGATCAGCGTCAACTACAGTTTTGGCCTGTCGGGGCCGGTGGGGGCGGGCGGCTTCGACGAGCGCATCCTGCCGGTGCTGGGACAGCCCGCCGCGGTCGCCACGGTTTCGGCTGGCGTTGGGCTGGACGCCGCCCTCGCCGCCGTCGTCGGGGACGCCACCGTGGAGATCGGCGATTCGGCCACCTACCCCGGCGTCGGCGCCGACCTGAACATTGCGGCCAACGCGACGCTCGTCCTGCGCGCAGCCAACCAGACGCGGCCGGTGCTGCGCTGGGCGGGCGGATCGACTTGGCGGATCGATGGCGGGGGCGGCGCCACCCTGGTGCTGCAAGGGGTCCACTTCCAAGGCGCCGACATCCGCCTGACCGGCGATTTCGACACGGTGCGGCTGCGCCTGGCCACGCTCGACCCCGGCGGCTCGGGCGCGGGCGACACGCCGCCTACCCTGTTCGGATCGGCGATCGACGGACTGCCGCTCGCTCCGACCCGCCTCCTGGTGGAGGGCAGGATCAAGGCGCTGGTGGTGGAACGCTGCATCGCCGGTCCGATCCGAACGGTCAACGCTGGCGCGGTGGAGCAACTGACCATAGGCGACAGCATAGTCCAAGCCATTGCAACCCGCGCCGACGGCGATCCGCTGCACCTGTTCGACCCGGCCAACCTTGCCGCGGAATTGAAGATCGGCTCGGATTCGGTCGCCGTCGATCTTCGGGGTGCATTGAGCCCGGCCGTGCTCAGCGCGCTCGAAGCCTATAGCCCAGGATCGGTCCCGACAACCGCGCTGCAAAACGGTCTGATCGCCGCGCTCGCCGGCTTCCCCGCCGCGACGCTCGCTGCACGCTTTCCACTGGCGCTGAGCGATCTGGCCCTGGGTCTGTCCAGCGGCGAAGTCAGCCTGATCCGCACCACGGTCATCGGCCCTACCTGCACTCACCGGCTGAACGCCAGCGAGACGATCTTGACCGGCCTGGCCGCGGTGGAAGATGCGCAATACGGCTGCGTTCGATTTTCGGCCTATGCCGATGGAAGCAGCCTGCACGCCCCCTACCGCTGCCTACGCGTTCCGGCAGACGCCCCCCTGTTCGCCACCGCGCTGTTCGGACGCCCCGACTACGCACGGCTCAGGCCGGGGGCCGACGCCATGATCCTGGCGCCCGGTCCGAACGACAGCCTGTTCGCCTGCGCGCAAGATGGCTCCCAAGCGGGGGCCTTCTGCAGCGAGCGCGAGGCGCTGAAGCGACGGGGTCTGGCGCTGAAATTCATCGAATTCATGCCGATCGGCGTAACGCCGATCTGGATCGACGCAGACTGAGGGGAAGCGAGATGGGCAGCGACCGAGCAAGGATCAGCTACGACCCCAGCCGGGCCTGGCGGTCGGTAGTGGCCCAACAGGGCCGCGTCACCCTGGAAGCCGACGTCAACGAGGCCTCGATCATCGCACAGGAGAACCTGCGGGCCGAGATCATCGACATCGTCGGGCCGGCGGGCACGCCCGACGATGGCTATGCGGTAAGCGGCGCCGGTCCGGGGGACATCAGCGTCGGGCCTGGAACCCTCTACCTCGGCGGATGGCGGCTCGCACTGGATCAGCCGCTGCTCGCCTCGGCCCAGCCCGACTGGCTGGATGCGCCCGCCTATGTCGGCGCCGGCGGCAATGAGGCGGTATTGCTGAGGGCGACCGAGCAGGATGTGACGGCGGTCGAGGATCAGGCGCTGCGCGAGGTGGCCCTGGGCGGTCCGGATACGGCCGCCCGCTCGCGTCTGCTGCAGCACGTCCTGCGCCTGCCGGTCACGGCATCCGACTGCGCGGACGCCGCGAAGGCGGTCGCCGCACAATTTGCGGCCCAGGGGCTTTCGATCGATCCCAAAACCCTGCAGATCCTGTCCACCGCACGTCTGAAGGTGGGTTTCGTGCCGCCGACCCCGGCGCCAGGGCCTTGCGATCCCCCCGCCCAGGGCGGCTATCTCGGCGCCGACAACCAACTGATCCGCGTCACGGTGATCGCCTTTGATCCCCTAACGGGCAAGGGCACGCTGCTCTGGGGCTATAACAACGCTTCCTTCCTCTACCGGGGCTCCACGGCCGCGCCGGACAAGATCGTGCTGGCGGCCGATCCCATTGACGCCGAACACACGCCGACCGTCGGAAGCCCCATCGAAGTGGCGCGGACACGCACCGCGTTGGACACCGGCAACTACATCGCCGCGCCCGAAGGCGAGGTGCGAACCCTGACGGCGCCCTACGCGCCCGACACACGCACCATCAGCCTGCCGTCCGCCTTGCCGACGGAGTATGTCGGCGACCCCAACGGGCCGCTGTTCATTCGGCTATGGCAGGCTGAGGTCGCCTTCACTTCAGGCCAGCCCACGCTTCTCGACCCTTCGGGCTTGCAGATCACCGTCAGCCTGGACGCCTTGCCAACCCTGGCTTCGCGCCCATTCTGGACCTTCGCCGTCAGACCCAGCACGCCGATCAACGTCTATCCGGCCCGCTATGGCCAGTCCCCCCAACCGCCCGAGGGGCAGCGCCAATGGCTGTGCGAACTGGCTGTCATCGGCTGGGAGGGCCAAACCTTCCACTTGCTCGATGACTGTCGTCTGCCCTTTCTGCCGCTCACCCAGCAAACAAACGAGGATTGCTGCGGCGTGGTCGTGGGGCCAGACGACCTCACCGCCGGCCGCAACCTGCAGGCGATCATCGACCAGGCGGTCGCCTCCGGCCCCGGCAAGGTCACCTTGCGTCCAGGTCGCTACATCCTCGACCAACCGCTCAACCTCGGCTCCAAACACCGCGGTCTGGTCCTGGAAGGGTGCCAGGACGGAGCGGTGCTTCAGGCCGCGCAGGGCGCCGAGGGCCTCTTCGCCCAAGGGCTGGTGGTGATGCAGCACGCCGATGAATTGACGCTGTGCAATCTCCGCTTCGAACATCCCCTGGTCGGATGGAAATGGCCTGGCGGCGCCGACGGGTTCATCTCCATAGGCGTGATGGCCGTGCATTGCGCCGGGTTGCGGATCGAGCGCTGTCTGTTCCGCTATCATTCGACACAGGATGCGCCTCTGGCGGCTGTCGGCGTCTATGCGCGAAGCGAGTGCTGGGGATTGGAGCTGCGCGACAACGCCTTCCTTCGCGAAGGAAAGCCCGAAGAGGACGCCGGCCAACGGCGCGTCCTGATCGGCTACAGCCTCACCCCGGATTCATCGAACACCCGGCTGTGGGAGCACCGGATCTTTAAAAAAGCTTCCGTCCCGCCAGACGCCCGCCTGGAGGATGCGCTGATCACCGGCAACCGATTCGAAGGCCTGACGGCTGCGGTGCTGGTGATGGCCCGTATGGGCGACATCCGGTGCGTCGCCAATCGGGTGCGCGACTGCATCGGCGGGCTGAACTTCTTCTCGTCCGACCTTGGGGGGACTTTGGAGTTGGCCAAGAGGAT
The DNA here is from genome assembly GCA_026225565.1 of Caulobacter sp. Classification (GTDB taxonomy): domain Bacteria; phylum Pseudomonadota; class Alphaproteobacteria; order Caulobacterales; family Caulobacteraceae; genus CAIOYC01. The sequence continues at coordinate 20,159 of JAMFTA010000043.1, forward strand.
CGAGAACGGATCGGACGCCCAATTGGCGGCCGCTTTCAACGACAGTCTGGACCTGTGGCTGCTCGACGTGGCGGTGGAACTGGGTGTGCTAATCCCCTTGCCGCCCCCATCGCCTGACGCTCCGCCGGCGTTGCTCTACCATCCGGCGTCCGCCGAGGCCGCCCATCTGGCGGGGGCGGAGCTTCGCAGGCGCGCCGGGGCGATGTTCACGACCATATCGTCGAAGGCGGCCAAGGAGGCGGAGACTCCACCCGTCGAAGCTGAAGTCCTAAAGGCTCCGCAAAAGGCGGTCGATGAGGCGGTCACGGCGAAGGAAAAACGTGCGGCCGCCGCCGCCGTTCAGGCCGAAAAAGCCCTCGCCAAAGCGCGTCAGACGGCTTTCGACCACATCTATGGGATCGCTTTGCAAACGAGGCTGCTCGCCTCCGCCAAGTCGCGCCCAGTGCTGCTGATCAAGGACAACGACATCGAGGCGCTTGGCCTATTGCCGGCCCAGGGCGCCCAGTCGCGGACCAAGGGCAAGGCGGCTGTGCGGGAGATTGAGAAGGCGCAGGGCGTAAAATCCGAGAGGGCTGAGCTGAGTCCGGCAATGGCTGGCATCAATGTGGTGCTGGACTATGACCAGGATGACGGCTCGGTGATGCTGCAAAACAACCGGGTGAAGATGGGCTCGGTCAGCGCCCCTGCGGCGGGCGTCCTGCTTCCCACCCTGGCGGTGGCGACTGGAAATCTCTTCGTCCAGCCCACGGATGCGATCCACACCCGCGCCGTCTGCTTCGCCCTCGTCGGCGCTTTTTCCGATTTAGGCCGGCTGGATGTGATGGGCAATCTGGTCACCGGGTCTGCAGTGATCAGCCCGCCGCGCTACACAAGCGCACCGACGACGAGCTGGGAATTCCTCAACGTGATAGGATGACGACCATGATGAGAAGCCTGCGTAGAAAGCGCGACACCGCCGTCGGGGCGCTGGCCAACACCCCGGTCTCCCACCGTCGCGCGACGAGCTTGGGCAACCAGGCGCGGCTGCGGCAGATGGGCCATGCGCCCGAAATGGTCGTGGCCGTCGACCATAGCGATCCCGGCGTCGCGCTGACCACCAGAGACCCTGATGGCGCGGCGAAGGACGATGTTGTCTCTCTGGATGCGGGCGCACCGGCCGCCGACGCCGGCGCACCGGCCGCCCCAGCGCCCGACGCGGGGACCGGGGCGCCGGCTCCGGCCGCACCGGCTCAAGCAGCGCCCGCGCCCGCGGCCCCGGCCGCGTGCGACTGTCAGCTGGCGAGCGGCCCGACCTACACGCCGAGCCCCAGTCCGCCGGTGACGACCGCCGGCGGACGGAAGAGCGCCACCTTCAACCTGGCTGCATCTTTCGCCACCAACGCCGCGACGAACGCCGTGCCCGGGTGCTGTCAGGTGCAGCAATTTATCAAGTGGGACTCACGGTTTGCGACGTGGCGCGGCGGTCCGCTCCATGCGGGATTCGCCGGGATTGGGGCGGATACCTGGGCCGAGGACCGTGACCTGGCAGGCGGGCGATATGGACGCCGCGGCGGTCCATCGAGCCAGCCCGTCGCCGGATGCGGAGACGAATACACGACCGCCGGGCGGCGCGACATGGCCAATGGCGACACCTATTGCGGCAGGGATACGCCGAGCGGGCCCGACGACATGGTGGGAACGTTCAAATTCCAGTTGGTGGTGTTCAAGACCGGCGGCACGGCGGTGGCTCGAAGCGCCGTCATCACGGTCAACTGGGGATGAGGCTAGGTGGCGACCCGAAAGGCGGCGCAGGCGCGACCGGCGAAGCGCCTGACAGCCTGGCGATCTGCATAGACCTGCAGCGCCGCCATCCGCCGATCGGTAAGGTGATGGTTGTCAACGGCGGGGTCGAGCCGCTCCGTATCTGGATCGGCGGGAACAGCTGGGGGGACGGCGCCTTGACCTTCCAGCTCGAAGGTTTCCGCATCGCCAGGCTCCCTCAAGTCTACTCGCGTAACGTGCCTGCCTTTATGGAACTCGGCCCCGACGAAACCTTTGAGACTCCATTCGATCTTGGGGATGGCGGTTGGGAGCCGAGCGTCGTTGAGGTCTCGGGGCGTATGCTCACGGCTTGGTTCGAGATCGCCGATTCCGTCGAGGCGCGGGAACATCATGTCTGGGTCGGACGCATCCAAAGCGATCCGGTCCAACTCCTCTAATGGCAAGGATCTTCCGCTCGTGACCCTTCCGAGAACAACGGTTCGCACATGACCGGACCCTCAAGGGCTGTCGCCACCAAAGGCGGCCTTGCCGCCGCGGTCGACGCCGCGTCACCGACGCGGCCGGCCTCCATGGGCAATCAGGCCAGGCTTCGCCGCCTGGCGCAGAACGGCCTTCCCCAGACGTCCGAGGCTGGCGCACCCGCCGCGCCTCAATCCGGATTGCTCATCGGCGATCGTGACGATCCCCTGGAACGAGAGGCGGACCAGGTCGCCGACCGGGTGATGCAGGCGCAGGCTTCGAAGATCGACCCCGCTGCGACGGGCCTGCGGCTCAGCCGCAAGTGCTCCGCCTGCGAGGAGGAAGACAGGCCGAAGGTCGGGGCGAGTTGGGTCGATCCCACGGCGGCCCCGATCAAGATCAGCCGCAAGTGCTCCGCCTGCGAAGAAGATGAGAAGCCAAAACTGCGGGCCAAGCCGACGGGCGCGCCGACGGCGGGGGACGGCGAGGCGGCGCCGGCCTCTGTGCGGGAGGTGCTGGACTCGCCCGGGCGAGCCCTCGACCCCGCGTTGCGTGACTTTTTCGAGCCTCGGTTCGGCGCCGATCTTGGAACCGTCCGGCTGCACGTCGACAGCCAGGCGGGGAATTCCGCGCGCGAGATCGGCGCCCTGGCCTACGCCGTCGACGAACACGTGGCCGTGGACCCGGCCCATTACCGACCCTCCACCGATGACGGCCGCCGCCTGCTGGCGCACGAACTCACCCATGTGCTCCAGCAGCGAGACGGCGTCAGAACCCTTCGGCGGCGGGCCGCAAATTGCCCGGCGAAAGCGCCCGATCCACCGACGATCAACACCATGGACGACTTCATCGGGCTGGTTCAGCGGGTGGAGGCTTCCGCGCCGGCGGGGACGGACGCGATCGCCATCGCCATCGCCATCGCCATCGCCCAGGTGATCGGCCGGACCAAATACGATGGGGCCGCATGGGACTGGCTTCTCCCCAGCGGCAAGGGCAAGCCGGGCGCCTCTGTGGGTGGAGGGGTTACGGCCGACGATATCGGCGCCCTATGCTTCAAACTGATCGTTTCCCTGCCTGGCGGCGGTATGGAAGACCCAATGCACGTCATCGCCGCGATCCTGGCCGATGCCGAGACCCAGGCCGCTGGCACTGGGGCCACCGGTCTGTCGCGGCTTGTCCAGGCGCTTCCGGCATCGGTGTCGCAGCGCGGCGCCTCAACCTGGGTCGGCGACGTCGGCAAGGCCGCGGCGGAATGGCAGGTCGTCATTCCCTTGCCGAAAGGCGGGTACGGAAAGCCGGACTATATGGAAGCCAACGCGGCCCCACATGATTTGATGGCGGATATAGACGGCGTGGCGATGACCTCGAAGTCCCCAGCCAGCGGCTTCGCGTTCGACAAGACAAAACCCTTGTCCGACAATCTGCGGCGCTTCTTCAGTCCGGCGAAGGGAACAGGTCGGGAGCGGCGGTTCCATACCTTCTGCAGCGCAGAGGGATTGGCTCTGGAAACGGACGGCGTCTCGCTCTCCGCCGGCGCCAAGACGGCGATCGGGCAGAAGGTGAAGGACTTCGCCGATTGGTACGCCAAGAACGATCCCGAAATCATCAAGTGGCTGGCGCTCATGGCGGACACCTATGCGAAACAGTGGATGGCGCGCGCCGGCGACTGGCAGTGGTTCGCCGATCAGTTCATCGATTTCGTCCAGAAAGGCCTCACCGCCGAGGGCGCCTAGGTTGGAGAATTCCCGCATCGGCGGCGGGGACGGCTTTGCCAGACTGACCTTGCGTTGAAGACCCCTTTGTCTGGAGCGCCGATCCCGACACAATCATCGCCGCCGCAAGCGAAGGCCGCCAGGCCTTGGATTGGATCGCACGACTTTGGCGGATCGCGACACCTGCAATCTGGGCTGGCTCAGGGTCGATGCGATTTGTCTGGCTTTCAGGTTTGCGACGCGGTTTTCTTTTAACCCACTGGGGAATTTACGCCGGTAGGTGCAATCGCGCATGAATGTCCAATCGCCATCCGCGGTGACCTCCCACGCTAAATTGTTTCTGGGTCACCCGGTGGGCCTGGGCTACCTGGCCTTCGCTGAAGCTTGGGAGCGGTTCTCCTTTTCCGGTATGCAGGCCCTCTTGGTGCTCTACATGGGCCAGCGCCTCTTGCTGCCCGGGCATGTGGAGCATGTGGCCGGGTTTTCCGCCTTTCGCGGTTGGATCGATGGGGCCTATGGCCGCCATCTCTCCGTCGGCGCCTTGGCCTCGGCGATCTTCGGCCTCTACTCGGGCGGGGTCTATCTGACGCCGGTGCTGGGCGGATGGCTGGCCGACCGGGTGCTGGGGCGCACGCGCACCATCACCCTGGGCGCCCTCCTGTTGATGGTCGGGCATTTCCTGATGGCCTTCGAGGCGCCCTTCCTGATCGCCCTGGCCTGTCTGGCGGCGGGGGTGGGCTGTTTTAAGAGCAACATCGCCACCCAGGTGGGCGAGCTCTACGCCCCAGGGGATTTGCGCCGGGCCGACGCCTTCCAGCTCTATATGATCGGCATCAGCACGGCGGCGATGATCGCCCCGCTGGTCTGCGGCGCCCTGGGCCAGAAGGTGGCCTGGCACTGGGGTTTCGGCGCGGCGGGGGTGGGGATGCTGGTCGGGCTGGCGGTCTATCTTCGCGGCCGGCGCTGGTATCCGGACGTCTTGACGGAGCCGGGCCGGGCGCCGCGCGCCAAGCTGCTCAGGAGCGCGGGGCCGACCGTCCTGGTGCTGCTGGCGCTGTTGCCGGCTCTGGCCTTATCCTCGGTGGGCAATGAGCAGATGTTTAACGCCTATCTGGTGTGGGGCGAGGCCCACCTGGATCTGCGCGTGCTCGGCCAGTCGATGCCAGTGACCTGGCTGCTCTCCGCCGACGCTCTGATCGCCACCGGCGCCATGGCCGGCACGGTGCTGTTTTGGCGCTGGTGGGCGACGCGCCATCGCGAGCCCGATGAGATCGTCAAGCTGGTGCTGGGGGTGGCGATCTCGGCGACGGCGCCCCTGATCCTGGCGCTGGCGAGCCTTGGGGAAGCCAGCACGGGGCGCAGGATCGGCCTCAGCTGGGCGATCCTCTTCCACCTGATCAATGAGATCGGCGTCGCCAACGTTTTTCCCGTCGGGCTGGCGCTGTTCTCGCGTGCGGCGCCCAAGGCGGTGGGCGGAGTGATGATCGGCGTCTACTACCTGAACCTGTTCGCCTCCAACATGCTGGTCGGCTGGCTGGGGACCCTATACGAGCGAATGACGCCCGCTGCCTTTTGGCTGTTGCACGCGGCCCTGGTGGCGATCGGCGGTGGTTTCCTGCTGGTCGCCGCCCTCATCTTCCGGCGCGTCCTGGCGCCAAGGGTCGATCTTGAACTCATGTTGGATGCGGCGAGCGTCGTCGCCAGAGAACTCGCAAACGAACCGTCCCGATATCGCTCCTAGACCATTCTTCGTCATCGCGCCGATACCGGCAGGCCTTGGTTAGGGCGAGGTCGGGCCCTTCTCAGGCGATGCTCTGGCCGGCGGATTTGTGTCCAACGTCGATCTGCGCGCAGAGGCAGATTCTGGGCATTCGCGGAGTCCGCTGCAAGATTTGACGCACCCTTTCTGGCGATGCACCATCGAGTTCTGGGTGGATGGTCGCGCGAGATAACTTGGTGAAGACAACACGCAGAGGGTTTGGCGCGCTCCTAACAGGTCTTGGGGTCTTCGCAGGCGAGCGAGCCTTGGCGGACGCGCCCGAAGGATACGACCTCGCGGTCTCCAGCGTCATGGTTCGAATGCGTGACGGCGTGCATCTGGCGACCGACGTTTATCGCCCAGCCAAGGACGGCCGTCCGGCGCCGGGCCGCTTTCCGGTGATCCTGGAGCGCACGCCCTACGGTAAGACCGAGCCTAGCCGCTCCGAGATCAGCGTCCATGAGCCCATCGCCAAGAGCCGGGCTGAGGTGGCTCGCTTCTTCGTCTCGCGCGGCTATGTGGTGATCTACCAGGACTGTCGCGGGCGCTACGGCTCCGAAGGCCGATTCGTAAAGTACTTGAGCGATGGGCTAGACGGCTACGACACTTGCGCTTGGATCGTCGCTCAACCCTGGTGCTACGGCAAGATCGGCACCATGGGCCTCTCCTACGCTGCGCATACCCAGGGCGCTCTGGCGTGCGCCAATCCGCCGGGGGTGGCGGCTATGTTCCTGGACAGCGGCGGCTTCGCCAACGCCTATCAGGACGGTATTCGCCAGGGCGGCGCATTCGAACTCAAACAGGTGACCTGGGCCTATTCAGAGGCGATGGACAGCCCAAGTGTCCTGCGCGACCCCCTCCGACTGAAAGCGCTCAAGGCGGTCGACATTCGTGCTTGGTTCGCCCGTATGCCGTGGAAGCGCGGCCACTCGCCGCTCAGCGCCGCTCCAGAATACGAGAACTATGTTTACGATCAGTGGGAACATGGCAGCTTCGGGCCATTTTGGAAGCAGCTGGGGATCTATGCCCAGGGCTACTACGACCAGTTCCGAGATGCGCCCATGGTCTTCATGTCCTCTTGGTACGATCCCTATCCCCGATCGGCCACGGACAACTACATCGCGCTCTCTCGGCAAAAAAAGGGGCCTGTACGGCTGATCCTCGGGCCGTGGACCCACGGCGATCGCACCCTCACCTACGCGGGCGAAGTGGATTTCGGGCTTAAAGCCAGTATCGACGGCAACCTAGCCGCGGATTTTTTACAACTGCGACTGCGCTTCTTCGACGCCTGGCTCAAAGGCGAGCGTAACGGCGAAGCCGCCGAGCCGGCGGTGCGCCTGTTTGTGATGGGCGGCGGGTCCGGGCGTCGCAATGCGCAGGGACGGATGGAGCATGGCGGTGGTTGGCGAGCCGAGAAGGACTGGCCTATTCCCGATGCTCACCTGACGCCCTTCTACCTTCATGGCGACGGGCGGCTGGCGACCGATCGGCCCGCCGCCGCCGCGCCTTTGAGCTACAACTTCGACCCCGCGCACCCGGTCCCCAGCATCGGCGGCACGATCACCTCCGGCAAGCCGGTGATGCAGGGCGGCGCCTTCGACCAGCGCGAGGGGCCACACGTGTTTGGCTGTTCCGAGCCTTACCTGCCGCTCGCCGCACGTCCTGACATACTCGTTTTCGAGACTGCGCCGCTGGAAGCGGACGTGGAGGTGACAGGCGCCATAGAGGCTAGGCTCTGGATCTCGTCCGACCGGCCGGACACCGACTTCACGCTCAAGCTGATCGACGTCTACCCGCCCAACGACGACTATCCCGACGGTTTCGCGATGAACCTTACAGATGGGATCATGCGGACGCGGTACCGCAAATCCTGGGAGCGGCCGCAGATGCTGGAACCCGGTGAAGTGGCGCAGATCGACGTGGCGGCCTTCCCGACCTCCAACCTGTTCAAGAAGGGGCACAAGATCCGGCTGGACGTTTCGTCGAGCAACTTTCCTCATTTCGACGTGAACCCGAACACCGGCGCGCCCGAGGGCGAAGGCCAGGTTCGTCAGGTCGCCCTGAACACGGTCTTCGTCGACGCAGAGCGCCCGTCTCACGTCCTTTTGCCGATAATTCCCTTGCGTGGCTGAGCGTCCCCCCCGCCGCCTAACAGTCCGATTTGAAACCCATGATCGGGTCATGCGCCAGGTAAGGAGCATGACGGAGGCGGCGTAGAGGAAGGCCTCGGCGGAGGCGACGGGCGCCCTCCTACGTCCCAAGTGGGGCGCGAGCCCCTCCCTCTCCCCGGCGGGGCGAGGGTCGAAAACGAAGTTCATCTTCGCTATGGTTAACCTAACCCCCCATTAACCCTAACCCGCCAAGCCTTTGGATTCATGGAGGGGCTCATGGCCATCGAAGCAGACAGGATCATCGTCGGCGACTGCATCGAGGCGCTGAACGCGCTTCCGGAGAAGTCGGTCGATCTGGTGTTCGCCGATCCCCCCTACAACCTCCAACTCGGCGGCGACCTGCACCGGCCCGACAATTCCAAGGTCGACGCCGTGGACGACGATTGGGACCGCTTCGCCTCCTTCGAGGAATACGACCGCTTCACCCGCGCTTGGCTGGCCGCCAGCCGCCGGGTGCTGAAGGACGATGGGGCCCTGTGGGTCATCGGCAGCTATCACAATGTGTTTCGCGTCGGGTCGGCGCTGCAGGACTTAGGCTTCTGGCTCCTGAACGACGTGGTCTGGCGCAAATCCAACCCCATGCCCAACTTCAAGGGCACCCGATTCACCAACGCCCATGAGACGTTGATCTGGGCCGCCAAGTCGCGCGGCCAGAAGCGCTACACCTTCAACTACGACGCCATGAAGATGGCCAACGACGATCTGCAGATGCGCTCGGACTGGACCCTGCCGCTCTGCACCGGCGAGGAGCGGCTGAAGGGCGAGGACGGCCATAAGGCCCACCCCACCCAAAAGCCCGAGGCCCTGCTGCACCGGGTCCTGCTCTCCACCACCAAGCCGGGCGAGATCGTACTCGACCCCTTCTTCGGCACCGGCACCACCGGCGCGGCCGCCAAGCGGCTTGGCCGCCGCTACATCGGCATCGAGCGCGACGAGGGTTACGCCCGCCTGGCCGAGGCCCGGATCAAGGGCGTGATTCCGGTCGATCCAGCCCTCTTGGACGTGGCCGGCTCCAAGCGCGCCGAGCCGCGCATCCCCTTCGGCACGATCATCGAGGCGGGACTGCTCAGCCCCGGCGACCGGCTCTACTGCCCCAAGGGCAAGCGCGAGGCCCGGGTGCGGGCGGACGGGAGCCTGGTGGCCGGCGAGCTTTCCGGCTCGATCCATAAGCTGGGCGCCCTTTTGGATCAGGCCCCCGCCTGCAACGGCTGGACCTTCTGGCACATGAAGACCGACCGGGGCCTGGCCTCCATCGACACCCTGCGCATCAAGGTGCGGGCGGGGATGGCTTAGCCGGGTTGCAAAAACGATCAGGCGCACGCACATTTAGATGGTGTTCGGCTTGAAGAAAAATCCTGCGCGGAGCGCCACCGTCGGCCAGGGTGCGCGTTTGGGCGCCAGCATCTTTTCCGAAGTGCGCAAGCCGGATGGCAGCATCGTCACGGTGCTGGATCGGCAGACCTATGAGAACCCCCTGTCGCACGCCAAGGCTGCGTTGCGCAAACACGGTGTGTCGCCCCGGTAATGAACGGGCGCTCCCCGAGCGAGGGAACGTCGCCGCTGAACGGCCGGCCATCGAAGCCGAAACCTTGAAGACCGGACGGCCAATCTGGAGGGACATTCTGGTCGCCGTCGCGTCCGCCTTCACCTATTCGCTTCTGCTTCTCCTCGCGACGCTCATCATCAGGTATATTGGCGTCGATCTGGTCGAGGCGGCCCATGGCGGGCGACATGAGCCAGTTCCCGCCAGCGCTCTGCCGCCTGTCGCCAAGCCTGCCTACCCGCCCCACACCTGACGCAAGCGCGCATCGCGGCCGCAGCCGGCGCGGTAGGCGTTGTAGTGGGCGGCGTTGGTCTCTGAGAAGTTGCGGTGATAGTCCTCTGCGGGCCAGAAGGCCTTTAGCGGCAGGATGGCGGTGACAATGACGCCATGCTTTAGAAGCTTTTGCGCCTCCCTCTTGGACTGCTCGGCCGCCTTGCGCTGCTCGTCATTGGCCACGAAGATCGCCGAGCGGTAGGACGGCCCCCGGTCGCAGAACTGGCCGTCGCCGTCGGTGGGGTCGATCAGCTTCCAGTAGCGGTAGAGCAGGAAACCGTAATCGAGCTTCTTCGGATCGAAGGTCACCCGCACCGATTCATAGTGGCCGCTGGTCTCGGAGGTGACGTCCTCATAGGTCGGGTGATCCACGTGGCCGCCGGTATAGCCGCTCTCCACCTTCACCACGCCCGGTATGCCCTTCATGTCGTGCTCCATGCACCAGAAGCAGCCCCCGGCGAACACCGCCGACTGCAGCGGCGGCGGCGGGGGCGCGGCTTGGGCGACAGGCGCGACGGTGAGGGCCAGGAGGGCGGCGCTCAGGGTCAGGAGGACGGCGAGGGCGAGGCGTTTGATCGTCATCTCGCCGTGGTGGCGAACAAGCCTGTCAACAATAGGGCGGCCCCGATTGGGGCGGGCCCTTATGGACGCGGGCGCTGATCCGTATGGAGATTTTATGCACGGCGGCGCGATAAGCTCTTCGACGGCGACCCGCCGCCCCAACCCGCGATGGCCATGCCCGCCTCCATCCCCCGATCGCCCTTTGTCGCCGAACTCGACGTCGCCACAGAGTACGCCATCGACCGCCTGCTCAAGGCCTCCCACGCCCATTCCTTCACCGCCGTCGCCGTGGCCGGCCCCATGGCCGGCGCCGCCATGAGCGCCCTTTGGCGGCGGGGGTTCGAGCGGGTGGAGGCGGCGCGGGCCGTCACCTGCCCCTGCGCCGACCAGCGCAGCGAGCTCCTGCTGATCCTCGGCTGCGCGGGCGCGGATCAGGCCAGCGCAGTGGTCACCGCCGTCCTGCCCATGCTGGCGGCGGGCGGAACCCTGGCCATCGACGCCGGCCGCTTCAGCGATTCCCAGGACCGCCTGCGCCTGTGCCGCATGTTGGCCCACCGCGGTCTGCGCTATCGCGAGGGCGCCCACATGGAGATGGAAATCATCGCCCATAAGCCCGAGCCGCTGGAATTCTCCATCGCCAGCTGACGGCGCGTTTGTTCCGAGAGGGCTCTTGTTCCCCTATGCGGCTTTGACCTCATAGGCGCTCGCCCGATCCAACAGCGTCAAGGCCTCCGCGTCGAGAGACAGCTGAGCCGCGGCGATCAGTTCGTCGAGTTGCTGGACCGATGTCGCGCTGGCGATGGGCGCGGCGACGTCCGGCTGGGCGATCAGCCAGGCGAGTGAGATCTGGGCGAGCGTGGCTCCTGTGCGGGCCGAGACCGCGTCGAGCGCCGCCAGGATGCGGAAGCCGCGGTCGGTCAGGTATTTCTGGTTCGATCGCGCGCGGCGGGCGGCGCTCACATCCTCCTGGGTGCGATACTTCCCGGTCAAAAAGCCGCTGGCCAGGGAATAGAAGTTGATCACCCCAACGCCCTCTTCCCGGCAAACGGGCGCAAAGACCTGCTCGAACTCCTCGCGGTCGTAGAGATTGTACAGAGGCTGCAAGGTCTCGTACCGGGGCAGACCATGGGCCTTGCTGGCCGCAAGCACCGCCTTGAACCGATCGACGCTGTAGTTCGACAGGCCGATGGCGCGAACCTTTCCTTCCGCGATCAGCTCGCCGAACGCGCCGAGGGTTTCCTCGAACTCCACCGCCGGGTCGTCGAAGTGGGCCTGGTAAAGGTCGATGTAGTGGGTCTGCAGACGCCGCAGCGAAGCCTCGACCGCACCCTTGATATGCTTGGCCGAGAGCCCCTTCTCGTCGGGCGCGATCTCGCCGCCGACCTTGGTCGCGACCAGGAGCTTGTCGCGCTTGCCGCGGCTCTTCATCCAGCTCCCGATGATGGTCTCGGATTCGCCGCCCACATTGCCCGGAACCCACCTGGAATAGACGTCGGCGGTATCCACCAGCGAATAGCCGGCGTCGACGAAGCGGTCGAGCACCGCATGGGAGGTCGCCTCGTCGGCCGTCCAGCCCATGGCGTTGCCGCCAAGGCCCAACGGCAGGACGCTGAGGCCGGAGCGGCCAAGTTTTCGCAGCTGTGTCACGTCCTGGTCCTCGCCTGCTTGGCTGGTCGTCTGCATATGCTCACCCATCGACGCGGGCCTCCTTTGTATGTTGGGTAGAGCCGAGCAGCTGCAAGGCGTCCCTGGCGAGGGACATGTCGGCGACCGTCTCGAACGGCAGCATCCGGCTTTGCAGCTTCATGGCGATGTTCAGCCGCTGCATGTAGTCGAGCTTTTCCGGGGGCAGCAGCAGGTCCTCGGCGAAGGGCCGATTGTCCTGGTAGAACCGCCATTGGACGCGGCTCTCCGCTGGGTCGGCGTCAGGAATAGCGATGGCGCGCGCGGCTTCGAAATCCGGCCAGGACGCCGGGTTCTGCAGATAGCGATACAGCAGGGCGTGGGCGGCCAGGGTGCGAACGACGGCGTCGCGCTTGTCGCGCAGGGCGGCCTCCGTGGCGAAGGAGGCCTGGTTGGGGAAGTCGGGCAACTCCTTCCACAAGACCGCATCCGCCAAGGCATGGACGCCGTAGTGGGCCTGATGCTCGAACACCTCGGTCTCGCCAAAGCCCGCATCGACCTCGCCCGCGAGCAGAGATTGGAAGATGGTCGCGCTGTTACCGATGGATACGAACTTCACCTCGGCCGGATCGACCCCGTGCTTCACAAGGGCGGCGTAGATCAGTTGATGGGTCAGGGCGCCCAGGGCTCCAACCCCCACGGTGCGTCCTCGCAGGTCGCCGAGGCGGCGGATGTCTGGCTGTTGGGTATAGATGGCATGTACGGTGAGAAGGTTGGACGCGGCGATGATCTTCAAGGGCGCGCCTTTGGCGATGGCCTTCAGCGCCGGGCCGAAGCCGATCTGCATGGCGACATCGCCTCGCCCCGAAAGCAGGAGTTCGACGGCCTCCCCGCCATTGGTCACGAAGGTGCGCTCCGAGCGGACGCCCATCGCTTCGATGAAGCCCTTGGCGCGCAGAAGCTCCACCGTAACCAGTTCGTGCGCGCCGCCGGCGTCGACGATGTGGATATCGGGGGGTGTTTGCGTCATCGCGCAAGCACCGGGTAGAGCGACGTCGCGGTGCGCCAGAAGATGTTTTCCTGATCTTGCTGAGGCAGAATGGAGAGGACCGCTTTCGCCTCCTCCACCACCGCTTTCAGCGTCCCGTCCACGGCCGGATAGTTGGAGCCCCAGGCGATGCGCGCGGAGCCAAAGGTCTGCATCAGCTTGCCGAAATAGCTCTCCGGCGTCGCCGGCGCTTCGCGCGAGCGACGGATATTGGCCGTGGTGAGCTTGAGGAAGATGTTGGGATAGCGGGCCATCTCGAACAGCGCCGCCGAGGCGGCATAGGGCGGACCGTCGTCGATGGGCGCGTGCAGCAGATGGTCCAGAACGATCCGAACCTTGGGAAAGCGGGTGGCGATATCCACCAGGTGCGCCAAGCCGTCCTGACGCATGGAGATGGCGACGGTGAGTCCGAGGTCCGAACAGCACTGCCAGGCCGGATAGGTCTGCGGCTCCGCGATCCAGGCCTGGCTGCCGCTCACCGTGCTGCCGGCGGCGAACAGGCGCATCCCCGAAAGCCCCCGATCCACCCAATAGCGGATGCGCGCCGGCGCCTCTGGATCATGGACATCCACGGAAAAGACCCCGGTGAAACGGTCGCGATGTCCCATGATCGCATCGGCGACATAGGCGTTGTCGTAGCCATAGGTGGTCGATGAATGGACGATGGCGGCCTTGTCGATCCCGGCCTCGTCCATGTCGGCGACGAGGTGCTCAAAGTCCACCGAATGGTGCTCCGACCAGCCCGAGCGCTTCCCCCCGAGCGGCGCCACTGGATAGCGCACGGTGTCCGAAGAGA
>JAMFTA010000008.1 GCA_026225565.1 Caulobacter sp.
AGGGCTTGGCCTCCGCGATTTCCTGCTTAGCGCGATCCATCTGACCTACCCAAGCGCTCGGCCGATTGTCGATCCCGCCCATGTAGGCCAACTTTCCGTCCTTATCGATGACGAACATATGGGGAGTTGTGCGAGCTCCATAGGCCTTGCCAACGGTCCCGCTTGGATCGAGCAGCACGTCCCTGGCTTTGGACCCCACGGAGGCCTTCCAGGCCGTAGCCGCGGGCGTCAGCATGTACCCCTCTTTGCCGGGCGCCGAGGACATTACGGAAAGCCAGACCACATCTTGCTGCGCGGCTTCCCCCTGCTGCTTCTGCATGTTCCCGGTGCGGTAATGCTTCTGGGCAAAGGGGCAGTCTCTGCTGGTCCACTCAAGGACGACTGTCTTCCCCTTAAATTCCGACAGCGTGTGAATCTTGCCGTCCAAGCCAACGGCGGAGAAGGCCGGCGCAGGCTGACCAATCACGGGAGCGGCGATGGCCGCGGAAGCGCCGGCGACAGCCAAGGCCGCCACGGCAAATAGGCTTGAGAGGCGATGATGACGAGCATTCATGAGGGTTCTCCATCTAGACGAACAATTAGGATCCCGCTGCCTGGTTCAACGCGGCAATAACGGATCCTTCTGTTAGCAGTTGAGGTAGGACCACGGGTTCAGCCCCCGAGGCTCCGTAGAGGAGGTAGAGCGGAACTCCCGCCCGGCCATGGTCGGCGAGAACCTTCGCGATTGTCGGATCTCGGTTTGTCCAATCGGCCACCATGTAGACGGCGCCATTATGGGCAAAGGCGTCCGCTACCTTTTGACTGGACAGCGCCACCCGCTCGTTGACCTGACAGGTCACACACCAAGCGGCCGTGAAGTCGACCAGCACCGGCTTACCGCTCGCGCGCAAGGTCGCGAGCCGCTCGGGGCTGAAGGGCTGGGAGGCCATAGCCGCCCTTGAGGTGGAGTTGGAGCCAGCCGCATGAGAAATTTGGGAGCCGACATTGACCAGGAAGCCAGCCAATACCAGCGCCGGAATCGCGGCCCCTTGGAGGAGTCGACGAAGCGGGACGCGTTGCTGCTTCTGCCCCTCGCCGAACAGCCAAGCTGCGAAGGCAATCACGATCGCGCCGAGGAAGAGCCTGGCCAAGCTGGACGCGCCGGCTTGAAGCGTGAAGACCCAAGCCAGCCAAGCTGCGGTGCCAAACATAGGAAAGGCCAAGACCCGCTTCAGAACGTCCATCCACGGGCCCGGCCGGGGCAGTCGCCGGAACAGGCTCGGTGTAAACGCGAGCGCCGTAAACGGGGCGGCAAGGCCCAAGCCGAGCGCAACGAAGACAAGCAGCGCCGTGATCGCGCCCTGGGTCAGGGCATAGCCCAATGCAACGGCCATGAATGGCGCCGTACAGGGAGCAGCGACTACGACCGCCAGGATTCCCGTAAAGAAGGCCCCGGCCGGACCCTCCTTGTTGGCAAGGCTCCCGCCTGCCCCTTGAACGGAAAGACCGATCTCGAACACGCCGGATAGATTAAGGCCCACCAAGAGCATAACCAGCGAGAGCGCCCCGACCACTGCAGGCGACTGAAGCTGGAAACCCCAGCCAACCGCCTCACCCGCAGCTCTCGCCGCGATCAAGGCCGCCCCCAATGCAACGAATGTCACCACAACTCCGGCCCCGTAGGCCGCACCCTGAACACGAGACTCAGCAGGCGCGTGGGCATGGCGCGTCAGAGCCGCCGCCTTCATTGCCAGGATCGGGAATACGCAGGGCATCAAATTGAGCACTATGCCGCCCAGGAAGGCCAGGGCGAGCGCCAGCGGCAGCCCTATCTCGCTGGCGGCTGCTCCACCCACCAACCCAGCCGGGGGCCCACGTCCAGCCGCTCCCGGCAAGAGCGGCCCGACCTTCGCATCGATTTCATAAGCGGTAGCGCCAAGAGCCAATACGCCTTCGAGTTTGGTGGGCGGTGTCGGCGCCTGAAATCCTGCGCCCACCGGAATGGTCAAGGTCAGACCGGCAGGGCCGCGCTCAAAGGTCTGCAGTGCGGCATGTTGGATCGCGAGGCCATCGAAGGGATAGAAGTAGGCTTCCGGAAAGTTGCCGCCTTCCAGCCCCGGCCCCACGACGCTGAGTTTGAGCAGGTCGCCATTGCGAACAAAGGCGGCCTTGAGGCCAGAAGGCTTGGGGGCGTTCTCGAGCACTTTGGCGATACGCGCGCCCCAAACCGGATCCGTCTTGGGAGCGCCGGCCGTTACGCCCTCGTCGTAGCTGAGCGTCGCCTCCTCAGGCACACAGGTATCCTTGCTGCAAACCAGGAACGAGGCCCGCGTCTTGATCGAAACCTTCGAGCCCGCCGCCGCGGTGGCGGGAACCGTCATCGGAATGGGCAGAACCAGATCGTCGACATAGCCGTACTGCACCAGCGGCCCGGTCCTCACGCGTTCGGGCGTGGGCCACACTGGATCGCCGACCGACCAACCGTCTGGCAGAGTCCAGGTCAACTCAGGGGCGGCGCCGGAATCGCCCGGATTACGCCAATAGGTATGCCATCCAGACGCGATCTGCTGGTGTACCGCGAGGTAGACGACGCCTCCCGGAGTCGCCTCGCCTTGAGCGACCAGCTCCGCTTTCAAGTGGCCCGTATCCACCGGCGCCGCACTCACGGCGGCTACCCCGGCGAGGCTTAGAACCATGGCCGCCATCAGCGCCCGAGAAACGGTCAGAGTAGACA
>JAMFTA010000044.1 GCA_026225565.1 Caulobacter sp.
CGGTTGAGGAAGTGGGGCGTGGTGTCGGGCGTGATGAAGGGGCTGTCGACCAGGAAGACGAAGTCGAACTTCGCCGCTTCCGCCAGCTTGGCGTGGCGGATGTACCAGTCAATGTCGATGCTGGAATTGCCGGGCAGCTCAGGGTCGCGCCAGCCCAGTTGATCATTGCCGGCGCCGACAAGCGTCGCGCCCAGCTTGAGCTGTCTTGTTTGTAACTTTGTCATGAAAATCCCTTTCCGAAACGCGGGGGAGGCATTGCTGGGGAGCGTTCAGCGTGCTCGCCGCAATGGCTCAGCCCAGACAGCAGTCGAGTCATCATTGGACAATGGAAAGCTTCAATCAATAAATTTGATCCTAGGGTGGAGTCAGGAAATCTATATGAATGAGGCGATTTTATAGATCATCTCATCTGGCTTATTCGTGATAAAAATACATAGAATGGCTTAATATAGCCAACTTGATGGATGGATATACAAGATATTCCGCAATTAAATATCAAAATGGATCATGAAAATTGAGGCAACGATCAGTTATTCTGTCGTGGTCTGTGCGAGGTTTTGTCCTAGCCTAGTGGCGTGAAATGCGAGGCGGGCAGATGCGTGCGCCAGATGCCGCTTAATCGATGCGCCGCTGTGCTGTAAAAAATAGAAGCCCCGCCAGTCCAATTGAAGATCCTACAGGGTTGGAAATGGTGGTGATGATGTTCCCCAGAGTAAGAGGTCGCAGGTTGTAATGTCATTTGACGACGATGATGATCTCGCTGAAATCCGCGAGGGTGATCTCAACCGACGCAGGATTTTGCTGGGCGGCGGCGTCCTCGTCGTAGCGGCCGCGGGGGCTGCGTCCCTCTGGGGTTTGCAGCGGACGAAGGCGGGCGGCGGGGCGAGAGACGAGCTGGTGGTGGCCTACGACGGCACCTCAAGCTCCAGATTTGGGCTCGACCCCCACAACTCCGGTTTCGCGCCTCTCAATCGGGTGATGCGCTCGATCTACGATAACCTTACCGTCCTTCTGCCCGACCAGAGCGTCGGGCCCTGGCTGGCGGAGTCGTGGGAGGTATCCCCGGACCGCACCCGCTATGACTTCAAGCTTCGCCACGGCGTGAAATTCCACGACGGCACGGTGTTCGACGCCGCTGCGCTGAAGGCGAACTTCGATCGCCTGGTCGGTCCCAACACCGTCCTCTATTCCCGTCGCAGCCTTGGTCCCTATCTGAGTTCCGAGGTCATCGCCGCCGATCGGCTGCGAGTGACGCTGAAACGGCCCTTCACGCCTTTTCTGCGAAATCTGTCGATGACCAAGTTGTCGATCGTCTCCCCGACGGCCGTGAAGAAGGGCGGCAAACTGTACGCCCAAAAGCCCGTCGGTACGGGCCCGTTTCGCTTCATCGGCGTGACCCCAGGCGCGGAGATCCGGCTGGAGCGCAATCCCGATTATCGCTGGGCGCCCTCGACCGCCGCCCACGCAGGACCGGCCAAACTGCAAAAACTCACATTCAAGAATGTGCCCGAGGAATCCACCCGGGTGGCGGTGTTGCGCAGTGGCCAGGCCCACGTGGCGGATCTGATCCCCCCGCAAGACCTGCTTGGGTTGAAGAAGGATCCAGCGATCCGGGTGCTCGAGAAGGAGCTCTTGAACACCAACTACTCCCTGGCCCTGAACGCCACCCGCGCGCCCTGGAACGACCCGGACATCCGCCTCGCCGTCAAACTGTCCCTCGACATCAACACGATCGTGCGGGTGGTGTATCTGGGAACCCTGCCGCGGGCCTGGTCGGCCCTGTCGCCCAGCATGTTCGGGTCGGCGGAGAAGATCCTGACCGACAGCTGGACCTACGATCTGGCGCGCGCGAAAGAAATCCTGACGCAAAAGGGTTGGGTTCCCGGCCCGGACGGCATCCGGATAAAGGACGGCAAGCGGCTCACGATCGACTTCCTCGACGCCCAGGGCAATCGGGAAAAGCGGCTGGACGTGGTGCAGTTCGCCCGTCGTCAGCTGGCCGCCAGCGGCATCGACCTGACCGTCGATAGCGTCTCCACGGGCATCTGGATGAACCGGATTCGCAGCGGCGATTACGACATGACCGGCGGCGCCAGCTTCGACTCCGATCCCGACATCCTGCGCAGCTTCTATTCACCGGCCGCACGCTCTGCTTTCGCCAGCATGAGGGTGGTGGATCCCCAGCTGATCGCCTGGCTGGACGCGGCGGCGGAGGAGGGCGATGAGGCCAAGCGGGCTGAGTTTTACCATCAGGTCCAGCGCCGGATCGACCAGCAAGTCTACGCCATCCCGATCTATGTGCTGATCTACAATCTGGCGACCGCCAGCCAGGTCAAGGGCGTGACCCTGGACGCCCATGGCTTCCCCGAGTTCCACGGCGCCTGGCTTGAGGCGGCATAGGGATGGCGTACGTCCTAAAGCGACTGGCGGCCGCCGCGTTGGTGGTGTTCGGCACCGTCACCCTGGTGTTCCTGATCCTCTACGCCCTGCCCGGCGATCCCGCGAGCCTGATCGCCGGTGACGACGCGCCGCCGGCGGTAATCGCGCGCATCCGCATCCAGCTCGGGGCCGACCAGCCCCTGTGGGCGCAGTACCTCTACTACCTGCACGGCTTGGTCACGGGCGATCTGGGCAGGTCCTTCCTTACGGGCGAGCCGGTGTTCGGGCGTCTGGCGGCGCAGCTGCCGGCGACCTTGGAGTTGACCTTTCTCAGCGCTGGTGTCGCCATTGTCCTGGGGGTGTTGTTGGGCGTCCTGTCGGCGGTGCATCGCGGGGATTGGATCGATAATCTGATCCAGACCATCACGATGACCTTCACCTCCATGCCCGAATTCTGGCGGGGGATTCTGTTGATCCTGATCTTTTCAGTCTGGCTGCATTGGCTTCCCGCCATCGGCAACGGGGATCTGGCGCAACTGGTGCTGCCGGTCGCCTGCATGGGCGTGGGGCACGCTGGCGTTTTGACGCGGACGGTGCGCAACAATGTGCTGGAGGTGATCGAGGAGCCGTTCGTAGCCACTCTGCGCGGCAAGGGCTTGCTGGAGGGCGCCATCCTCTACCGCCATGTGCTGCGTAGCGCCCTGATCCCCGTGATCACCACATTCGGTATGCTGGTCAGTCAAATGTTGGGCGGGGTAGTCGTCATAGAGACCCTGTTCGCCCGCCAGGGTTTGGGACGGATCATCGCCGAGTCGGTGGGCTCAAAAGACATCCCGATGATTCAGGGCGCGGTGCTGTTCGCGGCCCTGCTTTCAGTCACCATCACCGTGCTCGTGGATCTGTCCTACCGCTGGATCGACCCGCGGATCACCCTTTGAGGAGCCGTCGGTCATGACCCTGCACGCGCAACAAGCGCCCTCCCGCGCCTGGTTCGTCCATCAAGAGGCGGAGGCGGCGAAACAGCCCAAGCCCAGGCTGCAGTGGCGAGTGGATCCGTTCATGATCGTCGCCGGCCTGATTGCGACTGCCGCCCTCTTGTGGGCCTTGGCGCCCGGCTGGTTCGCTCCCTTCGCCCCCACTGACATGGACCCACAGGCGATCCTGCAGGCGCCCAGCCATACCCACCTCCTGGGCTCGGATCATATGGGCCGCGACGTGTTCAGCCTGATCATCTACGGCGCGCGCCAGTCGATGATGGTGGGTGTGGGATCGGCGGTCATCAGCCTGTTGATCGGCGGGTTCATCGGTCTGGTCGCCGGCTATCTCGGCGGCGCGGTAGACCTGGTGACTATGCGCCTGATCGATATCTGGCTGTCGGTGCCGTCCACCCTCCTGGTGATCATCATCGCCACCGCGCTTAGGCCTAACCTCGGCAATGTCATCTTGACCATCGGCCTGGTCTTCGCGCCCCACGTCGCAAGGGTGATGCGGTCGCTGGTGCTCTCCATCAAGAGCCGACCCTTTGTCGAGGCGTCGCGGGCCATCGGCAGCTCGCACCTTTCCATCATCCTGCGCCACATCCTGCCCCACACCCTGTCGCAGGTGCTGGTCACCCTCACCCTGCAGGTGGCCTTCGGCATGTTGATGGGGGCGATGATGAGCTTCATCGGCCTTGGGGTGGTGCAGGACCGGCCGGACTGGGGCTTTCTGTTGAATCAAGGTCGCAGTTATCTGACCACCGCCTGGTGGTTCGCCACCTTTCCCGGCCTGGCCATCACCCTTTTGGTGATCTCCCTCAACACCTTGGGCGAGGCGCTGCGCCGCCGGCTCGATCCCCGCGGCAAGGCCGCCTGAGGCCGCCATGACCGACCTGCTGGCGATCAAATCCCTCTCAGTGGCGTTTTCCGCCCGCACTGGCCCGATGCAGGTGCTGGACGCGGTCGATCTGAAGATCGCCGCCGGCGAGACTGTCTGCCTAGTAGGCGAATCCGGCAGCGGTAAGACGGCGACGGCCATGTCGGTGATGCGCCTGATCGACTTCAAGGGCGGAGCGATCACCGACGGGGCGGTGCAGTTCGACCGCCACAACCTGGCCGCCCTATCTCAGCGGGAGATGAGTGTCCTGCGCGGCCGCCGCATCGGCCTGGTGTTCCAGGAACCGATGACAGCGCTGGATCCCCTGTTCACCGTGGGCCAGCAGATCGCCGAGGTGCTGATCCGCCACCGCAAGCTCAGCCGGGCGGCGTCGCGCAAGGCGGCCATCAGCCTGTTGGATCGGGTGCGCATCCCCGACCCCGAACAGCGCATCGACCAATTTCCCCACCAGCTGTCGGGCGGTATGCGCCAGCGGGTGATGGTCGCCATCGCCCTCGCGTGCGAGCCCAAGCTATTGATCGCCGACGAGCCCACGACGGCGCTGGACGTGACCATCCAGGCACAGATCCTGCAGCTGTTGAAAGACATCCAGGCCGAGACCGGCATGGCCATGCTGTTGATCACCCACGATCTAGGGGTGGCCGCGACCATGGCCGATCGGGTGGTGGTGATGTACGCCGGGCGCATCGTCGAGAACGCCCCGGCCGCGACCCTGTTCGCCCGCCCGGCCCATCCCTACACCCGGGGACTGCTGCGCTCGGTGGTCACCAAAGGCCTGGCGCGCAACGAGCGGCTCTACTCCATCGAAGGCTCGATCCCCGACCTCGCCGATCCGCCGAGCGGATGCCGCTTCCACGCCCGCTGCCCGCGCGCCGGGCTGCAGTGCCGCGTGGCCCAGCCGCCATTGGAGCTGCAGGGCAAAAGCCTGGTCGCCTGCTGGCGCCCGCATGAGGAACCCTTTACCCAGGCGGCCCTGACCGGGCGGGTGATCTCCGTGGCAGAGCCGGTGCGGCCCAGCGACGACGCCGCGCTGGCCCGCGTCGTCGCGCTGAAGAAGCACTATCCCCTCGGCCGAGCTTGGCTCGGTTCCAGATCGGTGGTGCGCGCCGTGGACGGCGTCAGCCTGGAGATCCGGCGAGGCGAAACCCTGGGCATTATCGGGGAATCCGGTAGCGGCAAATCCACCCTCGGCCGACTGCTGCTACACTTGGAGCGGCCGACCTCCGGCCACGTGGAGTTCGACGGCCAGAACCTCAGCGATCACGACACGAGGAGCCTGCGCGCCGCTCGACGGCACATGCAGATGATCTTCCAGGACCCCTATGGTTCGATCGATCCGCGCTGGTCGATTGGCGACACCATCGCCGAGCCCTTGACAGTGCACGCCAAGCTGACAGGGGATGAGCGCCGCCAGCGCGTACGGGAGCTCCTGGATCAGGTGGGGCTGGATCCCAACTGGGCGACGCGCCACCCCCATAACCTATCCGGCGGTCAGCGCCAGCGGGTGGCCATCGCCCGCGCCATCGCCCTCAACCCTCGCCTGATCGTTGCCGACGAGGCGGTCTCCGCCCTCGACGTCTCGGTGCGGGCCCAGGTGATCAACCTATTGCAGGACATCAAGGCGCGGCTCGGCTTGACCTATTTGTTCATCGGCCATGAGCTGAACCTGGTGCGCCACATTTCCGATCGAGTGGGGGTGATGTACCTGGGGCGACTGGTGGAGATCGGCCCCGCCGACGCGGTGTTGCGCCGCCCCGTCCACCCCTACACCAAGGCCTTGGTCGCCGCGATTCCCGAGCCCGACCCGGCCCGCCGCGCAAGCATGGCGGCGCTCGATGGCGAAATCCCCGCCCTCATCGCACAGTTTCAGGGCTGCCGTTTCCAGAATCGTTGCCCGGCGGCGAGTGCGCTTTGCCGCGAGGCGGAGCCGGAGTTAACGGCGCTGACAGGGGGGAGGGCGGTCGCTTGCCACCATCCGGTTTGAGTAGGCAAGCCAGCCTTAGCGGGGGCTTTCCGGAACGGCAAAATCGGAGCGCATTGACCCGAAGGACGCTAGGCGGTCGGACGCTTTGTGAATCGCCAGTAGGAGCGCCAAGCAGCTGAAATGAAGAGTTTGGGTCTCATTGGGTTCGGACAGTTCGGCCAACTGGCCGCAGATACACTCCGGCATCACTTCGAGATGATCGCAACGGACGTCACGCCAGCGGCGGAGGCGGCAGCCATTAGGTTGGGCGTGCCCTTCCGCTCGCTGCCTGAGGCGGCGGCCTGCGAGGTTGTTGTAGTGACTGCTCCTGTGGCCGCCCTACGCGAGGTCTTCGCATCCATTTCTCCGCATGTGATAGCTGGCGCCCTTGTGGTCGATGTCGGCTCGGTCAAGATGCTGCCGGTGCAGTGGATGACTGAAGTCCTGCCGCCTTATGTTGACCTCGTCGCCACGCACCCCCTTTTTGGGCCGCAGAGCGCGAGAGGAGGCCTGGCAGGCCTGCGTTTTGTGGTCTGCCCCGTGCGGGGGAGCAGGCACCGGCAAGTGGCGGCATTTGGCCGTTTGCTCGGCTTGAGTGTAACCGTCACCACGCCGGAAAAACACGACCAGGAGATGGCCTATGTCCAGGCGCTCACCCATCTGATCGGTCGGTCGCTCGTCAACATTGGCATCCCGGACGAGCAGCTAAAGATGCAATCCTATCAGCACCTGTTGGAACTTTGTTCTTTGGTCGGCGCTGATACGTTCGAGCTTTTCACCGCAATTCAGACACAAAATCCTTTCGCAGACGAAGTAGTTACTGCCTTCGTGGATCAGGCGACAAGCCTGCTCAAGCAAATCAAAGGTGGCGTGGGCAAGAGCACGCCCTCACCCCCGAGGGCGATCACCTGAAATTGGTCTTGACCGATGGCTCCGGACGCAAGGACTTGATCGCCCTGGCGCCGCCCCAGGCCCTGGCGGGCGGCGTCAACCCGACCGATCCCAGCCGGCACAC
>JAMFTA010000045.1 GCA_026225565.1 Caulobacter sp.
AGGTGGGAACCAAGACGCTGATCAACGGGCGCGCCCTCAGCGCAGACAGCCGCTCAGCCCACAATCGCGCTCCATCCACAGACGAAGCCTCGTGCTCCTTGATCTAATAGCGATAGGTGCCGGGGTAGCGGCTCTTCAGGATGCGGATGGTCTCCAACGACCGCCCGTAGGCCTCACGCCACGCCGTTGGTCGCGTCCAACCCAAGTCGGTTAGCAGTGAACGAGCGTCGAGCATCGCCATAGCGACGATTTTCACATCGCGTATGTTGATCTGCACCGAGACGGGGAGGCGGCGCGCCACGGCCCGCGCCAATTCGGGCGCCCATGGGATGGGCCGCACAGATAGATTTGATTCAGGGGCGCATTTGTCGATCAAGCAAGGCCGTTCATCTGCGCCCATTCATCCGCGGGTCCAAAGAAGCTGGGGCGCCCAGAGTCCATCGCCAGCACCTTATTACAGACACGCCGGATAGTGTGCATGTCATGGCTGGCGATGACGACAATCTTGGCGTTGTCGACGATATTGGAGAGGCGATCCCTGGCCTTATGCTGGAAATCGGCGTCGCCGGCGCTGACCCATTCATCCATGATCAGGATGTCGGCGCTGGTCGATGTGATGACGGAGAACATCAGTCGGGCCATCATGCCGGTCGAATAGGTCTTGAAGGGCATGTTGATGAAGGCGCCCAACTCAGAGAAGGCCACGATCTCCGGCACGCGCCGTTCGATCTCGCGCCTGGGCACCAATTGCATCATAGCTAGGTTCTTGATGTTCTGCAGGCCGGTGGCGTCCGGGTCCAGACCCGCGCCCATGGCGATCATCGAGCTGATGCGGCCCTTCACATCCACAATACCGGCTGTGGGCTCGTAGATGCCAGCGAGGACCTTCAAGAGCGAAGTTTTGCCCGAACCGTTGTGGCCGACCAAGCCTAGGCGATCCCCTTCTTGCAGTTTGAAACTGATGCCGTTTAAGGCGCGCACCACTGTAATATCATTTTGACCGGCCATCAGCCGGCCACCGACAGCGAGATTGAGTACGGCGTTGCGCAGAGACTGAGCTCTGACGCTGTAGAGTGCATAGTCCAGGGTGACGCCTGAAAGCGTTACAGAGATCGCCATCACAAATGTCCTAGAGCCAAAATACGACGCGGCGGCGATAGAGTGTCAAGCTGCCCACCGCTAGGACTGCCGAGAAGGCCAAAAAAATCAAAGAGGCGATCCAGTCGTTCAAAGGCGCCGGGTGACCCAAGAGCGGTTGCCGGACGATCTCCAGCAGATGGGCGAAGGGATTGTAGGTGGCGATCCATGCCATTTTCCCGGACACTTGGCTTTTGCGCCAAAAGACCGGCGTCAGCATGAACAGGGCCTGGCCGACAAAACCGACCAAATAGTTCATGTCCCGGTAGCGGATCGAGATCATCCCCAGGGGGATGCCGATCAAAACGGCGATGAGGGTGACCAAGGGTAAGGACAACAGAAGTTGCCAATGGGGTATCGGGAAGTTGCGCATCAGCAGCATCACCGCCCAGAAGGCGACGATCTGGTGGGCGAAATTAATCATCATCCGGTCGATATGCAGATAGGCATGGAAGCTGACGGGCACTTTTTGCACTTGCATCAGGCCCGCGCCCATCAGGAAGATGGACGAGCCCTCGACCAACATGCCGCCGGTGATGCTCCACGACACGACGCCAGACATGATGAAGGGGAAGCTGTCGTTCAGGTTTTGATGGAAGATCGAACCGAATACGATCGACAAGGAAAAGGCGGTGGCGAGAGTGGAGCTGGCCAGCCAGAACGGCCCTAAAACAGTGCGCCTGTACTTGGCGACCGTCTGTTCGATGCCCACGCGCCACCACAGGGGCGCCAACCGCGCGCCGGCCACCAGGTCGTTAATGGCGGCTACGAAGCGCCCTGCGAATTCCATGAAATCCTTCCTCTATCGTGATGTCTTGGTTCGTTCACACCCGCGCCCGACCCACGAAGAGGAGGCTTCTAGCAGGGCGTTTTGATGGGAGAAAGGCCGCTTTTCCCATTCATCGATGGAGCGGGCCGGAACTAGCCATTGCGCATTTCTTCAAACGCCGGCCAGGCCGTCCGGATCGTTAAGGGAGCAGGGACGACAAATATGCCCCATAGGGTGATTTTTTCAGCTCATGGGCCAATCCCGCCAATTGGTCGGCGTTGATCCAGCGGTTCTGGAAGGCCACCTCTTCCACACAGCCGATTTTCAGCCCCTGGCGATGTTCGATGGCGCGAACGAATTCCGACGCCTCCAAGAGTGAGTCGTGGGTGCCGGTGTCCAGCCAGGCGTAGCCGCGGCCCATCCGCTGCACCGAGAGCTGGCCCGCCTGCAGGTAGAGGCGGTTGATGTCCGTGATCTCCAGCTCTCCCCGCGCGGATGGCTTGAGGTCGCGGGCGTAGCTGATCACGTCGTTGTCGTACATGTAGATGCCGGTCACCGCCCAATTGGAGCGAGGGCGCTCGGGCTTTTCCTCGATCGAAACCGCATGGCCGTTCTCGTCGAACTCCACCACGCCGTAGCGCTGGGGATCCTTGACCAGGTAGGCGAAGACGCTGGCCCCCTTGGTCATCTGACGGGCGTTTTCCAGCATACGCCCAAGCCCGGCGCCGTAAAACAGGTTGTCGCCCAGGATCAGGGTGCTGGAGTCGCCGCCCACGAACTCCGCGCCCAGTCGATAGGCTTCTGCCAGGCCATTGGGCTCGGCCTGCTCCACATACTCCAACCGGATGCCCCATTTCTCGCCGTCCCCCAATAGGGTCTTGAACAGAGGCAGGTCGCGGGGCGTGCTGATGATCAGGATCTCGCGGATGCCCGCCAGCATCAGGATGGACAAGGGATAGTAGATCATCGGCTTGTCGTAGACCGGCAGCAGCTGCTTGCTGATTCCCAAGGTGATAGGGTGCAGGCGGGTGCCGGAGCCGCCGGCGAGGATGATGCCCTTCATACTGTCTGGTCTTCCCTGACGGTCGTCTTTGCGACCGATATCTGCTTGATTTGCGTCTGCCCCAGCCAAGCTGGAGGGTGGTTGTCATTCGATACTGTCTGAGACGCGGTCAATTTACGCGCATTCGCTTGCACGCTGCTTATCCCGCGCCCGGTCAAGCGGCCTTTGGCGCGGCGAGTCCCAGGCGGGCCCCATCGTAGCGTTCGCGCAGAGGACCCCACCAGTCTTCATTGGCAAGATACCAGCTGACGGTTTGGCGCAGGCCCCGTTCGAAATCATATTGCGCGCGCCAGTTCAGCTCTGATTCCAGCTTGCTGGCGTCAATGGCGTAGCGTTGGTCGTGGCCGGGCCGATCGGTGACGAAGGTGATCAGCTCGCGCCGTCGAAGCCCCGTCTGGGGCCGCAGTTCATCGACGAGGTCGCAGATCGCCTCCACCACCTGAAGATTGGTCCGCTCGTTGCGTCCTCCGACATTATAGCGTTCGCCCGGGCGGCCTTCCGAGACGATGGCGTCGAGGGCCCTGGCGTGGTCCTCCACGTGCAGCCAGTCGCGCACATTGTCGCCACGTCCATAGACGGGGAGGGGGATGCCGTTCAGCGCGTTGATGATGGTCAGGGGGATCAGCTTCTCGGGGAAGTGATAGGGGCCGTAGTTGTTGGAGCAGTTGGAGAGCAGCACCGGCAGGCCATAGGTGTGGCCCCAGGCGCTGACCAAATGGTCGGACGCCGCCTTGGACGCCGAGTAGGGGGAGCGCGGATCGTAGGCCGTGGTTTCGGAAAACTGGCCGTCCGCGCCGAGGCTCCCAAACACCTCGTCGGTGGAGATGTGGTGGAAGCGGAACTGCGCCTGAGCCGTGGCGTCCAGGCTCCGCCAATAGCCCAGGGCGGCTTCGAGCATCACATAGGCGCCGACGATATTGGTCTGCACGAAGGGGCCGGCCCCGCTGATTGAGCGATCCACGTGGGATTCCGCCGCCAGATGCATGATGGCCGTCGGTTTGAAGCGTTCGATCGCAGCGGACACCGCCGCCATGTCGGCCACATCGCCCTGTTCAAACGCGTAGAGGGGAGACCGGTCGATCGGCGCCAGCGAGCTTAGGGAGGCGGCGTAGGTCAACTTGTCGAAGTTCAACACTGCGGCCGTCGCCGTGGACACCAGGCGTCGGCAGACGGCGGAGCCGATGAAACCCGCTCCTCCAGTGACAAGAATACGTCGCTCGCCCTGCATTTTGGCGCCCCAGAGTGTAAAGCCCTCGTCTAAGGGCTGGCGCTGGCGAATGCAATTGTGAGGCGACGGTCGCCGCCGGCCGCGCATACCTATTGGGACGGCGCGGGCCGGGGCGCCACAGGGGCCGTGATGGTAGGCGTCGGGTTGGCGCTGCTATCGATGCCAGCGCGCGCTCGGTTGGGCGAGCCATATAGCGCAACCCAGATGCCGCCGAGGACGATGACCCCTGCGACGAAAGCGACAACGAACTTGATTTCGAATCGGCTGCGTTTGGCGGGGGCGGCCGGGTCGATTGTCTCGTTGTTCATCAGGCATCCTAAGGATGATGGACAGGCTTCACCCCGACCGTAAAACGCCCCCCTTCTTGCGCCGTTCCATAGAGGTTGGGCGGAACGGCGCGCGGCAGTAGCCAAAGGGGCCAGAAGGTCTTATGCGCTGCCCGCGCGGCCGCTCACGCCGCTCGCACCAAGACGGGCGATCGAGGAGACATTTCGCATGATGGAAACCGAAGCCCACCCCTTGGACGGCGTTCTCACCCTGCGCCCCAAGCGTTTTGGCGACGAGCGCGGTTTCTTCTCCCAGACCTATAGCCTCAGCGAGATGGCGCAGATCGGTTTCGACCGCCCCTTTGTGCAAGACAATCACTCCATGTCCGGCGCCCGTGGGACGGTGCGCGGGCTCCATTTCCAAGCGCCGCCCCGCGCCCAAGACAAGCTTTTGCGGGTGGTGCATGGGTCGATCCTGGACGTGGCGGTGGATATCCGCGTCGGTTCGCCAACCTATGGCCGGAGCGTCGCCGTGGAGCTTAGCGCCGAAAACGGCCTGCAGCTCCTGGTGCCGCGCGGTTTCGCCCACGGATTTCAGACCCTGACCGATCGCGCGGAAGTGCTTTATAAAGTCACGGAGGAATATGCGCCGGAAACGGAGGGCGGCCTATTTTGGAACGATCCTGCTTTGGGCATAAGCTGGCCCATCGGCGATGGCGAGGTGACGGTGAATGCTCGCGACCGGGAATGGCCCACGCTGATCGACTTCAAATCGCCGTTCACCTTCGACGAAGGTCGTTGAGGCGCCTCATGCTTTGCCTCGCCCCGATCGATGGGATCGGGCGGCGTCATCTCTAGACGTGTCGGGGCGGGTTCGTTTAAGGCTAAGGCGCTAACGGGCGCAATTTGGGCGGGTGGGGCGTAAACGTCTCCTGTAAATTTTATGGACCAGGTTTCGAACGCTGCGCAGGCAGGCGGCGGCGCTAAGCGTGAAATCGTTCTCGTCTCCGGTATGCATCGGAGCGGAACCTCGGCCTTTGCGCGGGTTTGCAACCTTGCGGGCGGGGCTTTGCCCCATCCCCTGGTGGAACCGGCGGTTGGCAATGAGCTTGGCCATTGGGAGCCCGCCGAAGTGGTGGCGATGAACGATCGCGCCCTTCTCTCCGCCGGCGGCGACGTAAACAGCGTGGTCCCTGTGTCGCCCGCTTGGCTGCGCTCCGAGCCGGCCCGCCAGTTCACCGCGGAGGTCGAGGGTTACATCGCCCGGCTCGGGGATGGGCCGCAGACCTGGTTCATCAAGGATCCCCGCATTGCGCTCTTGGCCGGGCTGTGGAGCGAAGGCGTGGAGCGCACCGGCGTCGTCCCCCGCTTCGTTGTCGCCTTTCGCAATCCGTGGGAGGTGGCGGCGTCGCTGACCAAGCGGCAGCTACACCACTTTCCCGATGAGGTCTGGCCGGTGGAGCGCGGCCTGTCTCTCTGGCTGAATTACATGCTCGCCATCGAGCGCAAGACCCGCGGCCTGCCCCGCAGTTTCGTCAGCTATGAAGGTTTTCTGGGCGATTGGTCGGGCGAGCTTTCGCGCGTTTTCCGGCAGCTTGGCCTGGCGCCGCCCCAGATCGATGAAGAGGCGGAAAAGGCCATCGGCGCTTTCTTGCGGCCTGACGAGCGGCACGCCAGGCATGAAGTCCTGCAAACCCGCAGCGGATTGGCCACGCGCGTCTATGAAATCCTGCTGGAGCGGGTGGCCGATCCTGACGGCGACCGGGCGGCCCTGGACAAGGCCGGTCAGGCGTTTGCGGCCTCCTTTGACGTCCTTGGCGGCTACATCGGCGCGCTTGAGGCGCGAACGTTGGAATTCAGCCCGCTCAAGGCGGAGGCGTCCCGCGTCGAAGCCGAAGCCCGGGCGTTAAAGCAGGATGTTCAGACGCTTGAGGCGCGGATGATGCACCTCGCGCGCGCCGCCGCCTCTTCGGTCGATGCGGCGGCCCCGTCCGAAGACAGCGCGCTGCAGCGAAAGCATGAGGCGTTGAAGACAGCCCACCGACAGAATGTGCTGGCGTTTCAGACCGTGCACCTCGGCCATGAAGCGGCGATAGCGCAACTAAGCTCCAAATTCGAAAATGAGCTCCAGGCGAAAGACGAGCTCCTCACCGAATCGAAGCGTGAGTTGGCGGCAGTGGGACGCGCGCTGCAGCAAGGCGCCCAGGAGATGGAAGACGGTCGCGAGGCCTATGAAGCGCTCCGGCTTGAGACCGCTGAGCTTCACGGCCGTATGCGCGCCGCAGAGGCGGTTTTGGCGAACGCAGTCCCTGCTCAGGCGGAGTTGGCGCTGATTCACCGCTCTCGGTCCTGGCGGCTGACCGCGCCTTTGCGCCTCGCCTCCGTCCTTTTTGGACGGCGTTAAGCGCGTGACGCTTGTGGATGGCCCAAGCCTCCTGAAGGCGTTCGAGCGGCGCATCGAGGCCCTGTTGCCGCGTCTGGCCTATTTCGACGCCGAAGACTATCTGGCCATGCATCCCGATCTCGCGGGCCTAGATCCCTATCGGCACTTTTCCGAGCATGGGGTTTGGGAGCAGCGCCGCTGCATCACCCCTGAACACCTGAGCGGCCAGCTATCCCGAGCCACCGCCCTGGCTGAGTCTCTGCCTCTAAGCGTGGAGGCCATGGAGCGAGCCTACTGCGCGGCGACGTCCGCAAGGGGGATCATCTATTGCCCAGCCCGGCCCTCGGACCAGGAGCGGCGGATCGCCGAACGCCTGTCGGCGGTGTTCGATGCGGCGGGCCTCGATGTCCCGATCAAGGAAGGCGCGCCCAGGTCCAGCGCCCGCGGCGCGATCATCGTCGGCCCTGAACGCCTGTTCTCGGGCGCCCGCAAGGAGGCCGACCTCGCCCTCTACAGCGCGGCGCTGATGGTCATCTCCGATTCGCCCGATTCCGCCACGTTCGGCGAGCAGCTTCCCTACCTTCTCGCCGGCGCCGGCGTCATCGCCGTGGAGTCGGAAACCTACGCCCTTTGCCAAGACGCGGCTATTCCCGCCCTGTGGCTTGGCACGCTGACGGACGGCGCGCCGAAAGATCGGCATCCGACCGACCATCCCCTCTATCTGGGCCTCAGCCGCGCCGTGCGCGCATCCGCCCCTTTCTCCCCGTGGGCTGAGCGGCCCATCGATGTGCTGGCCATCGAATCGGCGTCCCCCAGCCGAGCGAACGCCTGGGGCCGAATGTCAGACGGGATGACCCGCTTCAAGAGCGTGGTCTATCAGCCGCCCGTCGCCGAGGCCTTGAATGAGGATGAAGCCGTTCTACGCCGCTATCTCTATGCGCGCAGCAAGATCGTCCTGCATCTGCATGAGGCGGCGCCGAGCGCCCTTTCCAGCGCCCTGATCGAGGAGGCCGCAGCGGCGCAGGCGCTGATCCTGAGCGAGCCGGCCCGGCCGCATCTATTGATCAAGCAGGATCGCCACTATTTCGAATCCAGCGCTCGCCGAATGCCGGCAGTCCTCGAACGGTTGATCCGCGAAGAAGGGGGCGCGGAGATCGCCGCCGCGGCCACCGACGCTTCCCGGCGCGCCCTGGCCTCCGCCTTCGACCCCGAATCCATGGGCCTGGCGCTGATCAATCTTCTCGCCGACGCAGCGGAGCGCTCATGATCGACGGTCCGCCGCCAGAGGTTGTCTTTTCCCATGACGGTCCGGCTCTAGCGGACGGCCCTCTCGTCAGCGTGATCGTCAGCCTCTTCAACTACGCGGATGAGATCGAGGCTTGTCTTGATTCGGTGTTGGCCCAGGATCATCCGCGGCTGGAGCTCCTGGTAGTCGATGACGCCTCCACCGACCCATCCGCTTCGGTCGCCCAGGCCTGGCTGACGGCGCGCGGCGCGCGGTTCGAGCGGGCTGTGCTGCTCCGCCAGCCGCGCAACCTCGGCCTTTCCGCCGCCCGCAATTGCGCGTTCGAGGCCGCTCGCGCCGACTATGTGTTCGTGCTGGACGCTGACAACACCCTGATGCCCTCCGCCATTTCGCGGCTGCTGCAGGCTTTGGAAGATGCGGGAGCGGCCGTCGCCTATTCCCAACTGGTCTACTTTGGGGAAGCTGCCGGGCTTGGCGTCGGCAATGTCTGGCGCCCGGAAAGCTTCAAAGAGGACAACTATATCGACGCCATGGCCCTGGTCTCCAAGGCCGCCTGGGCGGCGGTGGGCGGCTACTCGCCCATGGACTACGGCTGGGAGGACTACGACCTCTGGTGCAAGTTCGTGGAGGCGGGGCTCGTGGGCGTCTATGTGCCCGAACTCCTCTGCCGCTACCGTATCCACATGACCTCGATGCGCCACACCGACACCACGACCGAACGCACCCGCCTAGTGTATGCCATGATGGCGGCGCACCCTTGGCTGGATCTGAAGGTGTAGGCTAGGAGGCGAAGGCGAAGGCGAAGGGGGGGCGGAGGCGCCAAGGCTAAGTTTCAACTGGTAGTGGTTGGAGGTTTTCAGACAATCCTTTATTGTAAATCAGATTTATCTCAACATAGAGTGGTGTGAGCATCGTGGTACGTCATCTCAAAGTGTGGATTGGACGGTAGGGCCTTCGCCTTGGGGCGGCGGACAATTTGGATGACCTCGCCGCAAGGAACCCGCATGTAGCTGAATTTCGGCAACAACTACTGCCCAAGCGAAATCTTCTTCAAGAGATCACAGAGTGGTTCAATATCGATACTGAAATTTCTTAAATGCGGCGCAAGTTCATCGGGTCCGGAGCGCCCAAATATACAGCTATAACGGTGCCCCATAGCCGCCGATAGATCCCAATAAAATGGTTCGCCCCATCCGTCTGGCGCAAGATAAACCACATCCACGTCCTTTCTACAAAATAAGGTGTTCGTCATAGCCGCGCCCATTACTCCCACTACAACGGATGCCTCTGCAAAAGTTTTTACTTGATCGGAAAAAGATGCCGTGGCCGGCTGAAAGACTTCAAATCCGGCCGAGGTAAGTGTCTTCAAAACGGCTGCCGCATTTAAGATGTGACGACATTCGCCGTGCCCTCGTGGAATGAATAGCTTACGACTGCGCTGAAAAAAAGCCGGAGCCCCAGAGCGAGTTTGCAAATTCATCAAGGAAGTCGGTGATTTCATTGCTGGGTGGTAGCTGACTGGGGATATGTAAAATAAATCTGGAATTTTAATTGGTATTACAGGATCTACGAACGTAACGCTCTGGTTTCCACCAAGTAGCTTGCGTATTGATTCAATTTTTACGTTATCGAGTTCAGGGGTAGATTTCGGTACTAGCCAATGCAATTTCTTTTTTGAATGACCATTTGCCAGTAAAACTCTAGGTAAATCATCCACTAACCAGTGACCATAGTTTACAGATCCAACAGAACCGATATAACAATAGGTCTCCGTTTCAGGCATAAGGACGGTATTCGTCGACGTGAGATCGGCCTTGCTGCTGAGTTCAGTATAGGGCCTGTCTATTGGTCGAAAAGTTTGGTATAGTATGTCGTATTCTTGATCGCAATTCGAATAAATAACATGACGATTTATAGTCACGTTGTGAAGTTGGGCGCTAACAACCGGTGCAAGTGCTTCGTAGCAAGTATCAAAGTGGGAGAAAAGTTTGTTGATCGTCTCCGCGGAATCTAACTTGGAGCCGTAAATTTGAAAGGGTAATGGGCGAGGATAGCTAATTTTGTCTGAGATTTTATGGGATGGGTGTTCTGGAAAGTTCTCCGGCTGGGCAAGGATTGTTACATCGTCATAGAAGCCGCCCTTCTCGTAATGGGCACGTGATATGACGGTGTAATAGCCAGTTGGCATCGATACTTCAC
>JAMFTA010000046.1 GCA_026225565.1 Caulobacter sp.
CTTCACGCAGGGAAGATGCCCATAATTCCAGTGTCGTCTCAATCGAGGCGCTCGACATCCCATGACCTCCGAATCATGGTCACCCATCGATTCAGACGTCGAGCGTCAGTGCAACTGTAGTGCTAGAACCCCTCTCCCCTCTGGGGAGAGGGTAGGGTGAGGGGCTCCGCTACCACCACTTGGTCGGCTTAGCCCGAAACGCCGCCGCATCCTCCACCGCCCCGGCCAGGGAGAACAGCGTCCCCTCGTCCAGCGCCCGGCCGATCAATTGCAAGCCCAAGGGCAATCCAGTGCTGCTCAATCCCGCCGGCACCGAGATGCCCGGCAGGCCGGCCAGATTCACCGTCACCGTGAAAACGTCGTTCAGATACATAGCGATCGGATCTGAGTTCTTTTCCCCCAGCGCAAAGGCGGCCGAGGGAGCGGTGGGGGTGAGCAGCGCGTCCACCTCGTGAAACACCACGTCGAAGTCGTCGGCGATCTTGCGGCGCACCTTCTGGGCCTTCAGGTAATAGGCGTCGTAGTAGCCGGCCGAGAGCACATAGGCGCCGATCAGGATGCGCCGCTTCACCTCGTCGCCGAAGCCTTCGGCGCGGGTGTTCTCATAGACTTCACTGAGTGTGGCGCCCTCGGCGCGCAGGCCGTACCGCATCCCGTCATAGCGGGCGAGGTTGGAGGAGGCTTCCGCCGGCGCCACGATGTAATAGGCCGGCAGGGCGTATTTGGTGTGGGGGAGGCTGACGCGCTTGATCTCGCACCCCGCCGCCTTGAGCCACTCCACCCCCTGATCCCACAGCTTGGCGATCTCTTCGGGCATACCCTCGATGCGGTACTCGTCGGGGATGCCGATGCGCAGCCCGTTCACCGACTTTCCGACGAAGGCTGAGAAATCGGGGACGGCGATGTCGAGGCTGGTGGAGTCCTTGGGGTCATGCCCGCTCATGCTGGTCAGCAGGATAGCCGCATCCTCCACCGTCTTGGCGATGGGACCGGCCTGATCCAGCGAAGAGGCGAAGGCCACCACGCCCCAGCGCGAGCACCTCCCGTAGGTCGGCTTGATGCCCACCGTGCCGGTGAAGCTCGCCGGCTGGCGGATCGAGCCGCCGGTGTCGGTGGCCGTGGCGCCGAGGCACAGGTCGGCCGCCACCGCCGCCGCCGAACCGCCCGAGGAGCCGCCGGGGGTCAGGGCCTGGTTGGAGCCCTGGCTCTTCCACGGATTGGTCACCGGGCCATAGGCCGAGGTCTGGTTGGACGAGCCCATGGCGAACTCGTCCAGGTTCAGCTTGCCCAGCATCACCGCCCCATCGCGCCAGAGGTTGGCGGTGACGGTGGATTCGTAGGGCGGAATGAAGCCCTTGAGGATCTTCGACCCCGCCGTCGCCTGCACACCCTCGGTGCAGAAGAGGTCCTTGATGCCGAGCGCAATGCCTTCCAGCGGCCCCGCCTCGCCCTTGGCGCGGCGGGCGTCGGAGGCGCGGGCCATCTGCAGCGCCTTGTCGGGGGTTTCCAGGATGAAGGCGTTCAGGCGCGGGTTGGCGGCGGCGATGGCCGTCACGTGGGCCTGCGCCAGCTCCTCGGCGGAGAAGGTCTTGGCGGAAAGGCCGTCGATGGCGGCCTTCAGGGTCAATCCGGTGAGCGTCGACATTATTCAACCACCTTGGGCACCACGAAGAAGCCCTTGTCGGCCCTGGGCGCATTCTTCAGGATATCGTCGCGCTTGCCGCCGTCGGTGACCACGTCGTCGCGCAGGGGGAGCTTGGCGGCGACGCAGGAGGTCATCGGCTCGACCCCGTCGGTGTCGACCTCGGCCAGTTGCTCGATCCAGGCGACGATGGTGGTCAGTTCCTGCGCCAGGGCGGACAGGCGCTCTTCCGGCTCGGCGATGCGCGCGAGCTTGGCGACCTTGCGGACGGTTTCGACGTCGATAGCCATAGGGGGGTTCCTTTGTCAGGGCCGGGTTAGCCGGTCGGGCGCTGTTTTGGCAAGCGCGGTGAGGGCGGGGCGGCGGGCGGCGTCGACAAAACCGCCTTGTTTCGCTACTCTTGAGGGCAGGAGACGCCCATGACCATCGTCACCATCGACACGGCGCAAACCACCCTGGCCGAGCTTCTCACCCGCGTTGAAGCAGGAGACGAGGTGATCCTTACCCGCGGAACGCAGACCATCGCCAGGCTGACGCCGGTAGAGCAAGAGCAGGCGCGGCCGAACCGGCGGTTCGGTTCGCTCAAAGGCATGGGACAGGTGGGACCCGAATTCTTCGAGCCCCTGCCGGAAGAGGAGCTAAGGCTCTGGGAAGGTCACGGCGACTGACGTGCGGTTGCTGCTCGATACCCACGCCTTCCTCTGGTGGCTGTTCGGGGACCGTAAACTTTCCACCCGTGCCCAGATGGCCGTCGCAGACGCAGGTGAAGACGATGTTTTCGTCAGCGCCGCCTCTGTTTGGGAAATCGCCACCAAATTTCGCCTTGGCAAGCTCGTGATCGCCGAACCGATCGCGAACGATATCGAGAAATCGGTGACCAGCCAGAACTTCCTTGGCCTGCCCGTCACGCTGCTTCACGCGCAGACCGCCGGCTCCCTGCCCGGTCCGCACGCCGATCCGTTCGACCGCATGTTGATCGCCCAGGCCATGCTGGAGGAACTGACGCTGATATCCAACGAAACGCTGTTCGACGCCTATGGGGTGAAGCGCCTGTGGTGAAGCGCGACTTGGCGGCCAACCCCCGCTAACCTGCCCCCATGCCCGTTCTCGACATTCTCGACCTCCCCTCCGCCCTCCCCGCCTATACGCCGCTGGCCGGCCTCGACATCGGGGAGAAGACCATCGGCGTGGCGGTGTCCGATCTCAGCCGCACCATCGCCAGCCCCTTCTCCCTGATCCGCAAGAGCAAGTTCACCGACGATGCGGCCGCCCTGTTCAAGCTGATGGACGACCGGGGCGCGACGGGCCTGGTGATAGGCCTGCCGGTGAACATGGACGGGACCGAGGGCGCGCGCTGCCAGTCCAGCCGCGCCTTCGCCCGCAATATCCTACGCGTAAAGGACCTGCCCATCGCTTTTTGGGATGAGCGGCTGTCCAGCGCGGCAGTGAACCGCATGTTGATCCATGAGGCCGACATGACCCGGGCCAAGCGCGCCGAAGTGGTCGACCGCGCCGCCGCCGGCTACATCCTGCAAGGGGCGCTCGACAGGCTGCGCATGGGTTGATCGGTCCTGGCGCCCGGTCGCCCGCCTGTGGCAAGCTGCCTAACCCGAGGATTCGACCATGCGCCCGCTCGCCTTTCTTGTTTCGCTCTGCCTGCTCGCCGCCCCAGCCCTCTGCGCCGCCCAGCCGATCCCCGTTGCGGTCCTAGCCGATCCGCCGCAAGACAAGGCCCACCCCGCAGCCATGGCGGCGGTGGCCATCCCCAGCCACGGGGTGAATATCAACGGGGTGCTCTATACCGCCGCCGGCGCGGGTTCGCACCCCACGGTGCTGCTGCTGCACGGCCTGCCGGGCAATGAGCAGAACCTCGATCTCGCCCAGGCCATGCGGCGCGCCGGCTGGAACGTCCTGACCCTGCACTATCGCGGCGCCTGGGGGAGCCCCGGCGACTTCACCTTCGCTCATGTGCGGGAGGACGCGGGCGCCGCCCTCGCCTGGCTGCGGGCGCCGACGACCGACGCGCGATACGGGGTCGATCCCCATAGGATCGCGGTGATGGGCCACAGCATGGGCGGCTGGGCGGCCGCCTACACCGCCGCCCACGACGCCGACGTGCTGGGCGCCGGTCTGATTTCCCCCGGCGATATCGGCGCCATCGGCAAGGCCCCGCGCCCGATGGCGGTAAAGATCGTCGACGACAATATCGGCGTCAGCGACGGGATGCACACCCTGGCCGCCACCCCGCAAAGCCTGGCGGATGAAGCCATCCAGCACGCGGAAGCCTACAGCATCGTCGATGACGCGCCGGGATTGACCAAACATCCGCTCTTGCTGGTCACCTCCGACGACGGGCTGGCCCCCGCCAGCGCCGCCTTGGCCAAAGCCGTCGGCGGCGGGGCGGCGGTGACGCAGGTCCATATGACGACCGACCACAGCTATTCGGACCACCGCATCGCGCTGGAGGCCGCCGTGCTGCGCTGGCTGCAGACCTTGCCGGGCGCGCCGTCCTAAGCCGGCTTGCGATGAACGCTCCAGTGCCTGCCTGCATCGGCCTGATCGGCGGCCTCGGCCCCGGCGCGGGCATCCACTATTATAACGCCCTCCTGGCCACCCATGCCGCGCGCTCAACGACCCTCGATCTGGTGATGGTGCACGCAGACATGCCGCGATCGCTTGACTTCGTCAGCGCCGGCGACCTGACCGGCCTCGCCAACTATCTCGCCGGCCAGATCGGGCGGCTGAAGGCGGCAGGGGCGCAGATCGCCGTCATTCCCGCCGTCACCCCACACATCTGCGAG
Source organism: Caulobacter sp. (assembly GCA_026225565.1). GTDB lineage: Bacteria > Pseudomonadota > Alphaproteobacteria > Caulobacterales > Caulobacteraceae > CAIOYC01. Next base: position 4,444 of record JAMFTA010000046.1, read on the forward strand.
GCCCTGCTGCTGGAGCGTTCCCCTCTGCCTCTAGTCAGCATGATCGGTGTGGCGCGCGACGCTCTGGCCGCCCAGGGCCTCAGGCGCATCGCCCTGTTTGGCACGCGCTTCACCGTCGAAAGCGACATGTTCGACCGCCTGCCTGACTACGAGGTGGTGCGGCCGTCCCCCGAGGAGATCGCCGCCATCCACGGGGTCTATACCGAGATCGTCGCGACCGGCGCAGGCACGCAGGCTCACGCGCAAACCTTGCGCCAGATCGCCAACCGCCTGATCGCGGACGAGGGCGCTGGGGCCATTGTCGTCGCCGGCACCGATTTCGCCCTACTGCCCGACGGGGCGTGGGCGGGCTGTCCCACTGTCGATTGCGCGCGTCTGCACATCGAGGAGACGACTCGGCGGGCCCTTGATGGGGCCTGACGCTTGCAGCCCCTAGGCGACCGCCCCGCCCCTCACCGCATCGATCATCTCCTGGCCGGTGGTGACGCCGAAGTGGATGGGCTGCAGCGGATCGTCCGCCATGCGCGCCTCGAACCGATCGAGGAAGGCTAGGGGGTCGGACATGCCCATGGGGGCGAAGTCCGCCGGGCTATAACGCCACCACTCGCTCCTGAGCAGACGGGCGACGACGTCTTCGGGGAAACGCATACGGATCACCTGGGCAGGAGTTCCGCCGACAATGGCGTAGGGCGGCACATCCTTGGTCACCACGGCCCGTGCGGCGATCACCGCCCCGTCGCCGATGCGAACGCCGCTGCCGATGAACACGCCCTGGCCGATCCACACATCGTTTCCCACATGGATGGGCCGGACGGACGAGTCGAAGGGCTCCTGCGGGACGGTGACGCCGTGGGTTGCGCAGAAATCGGTGAGCGCCGGCAGGGGATTTTTGTCATAGGTCAGGGGAAAGCTGCTGACCCAGTCCGTCGGGTGAGCCTCACCGCCCCAAACCACGCCATCAGCAATGCAGCAATAGCGGCCGATCAGCACATGGATGGCGGCGATCCCGTGGATGTAAGAAAAGGCGCCCATGCGGAACGGAAGAACAAGTCCATTAAATATCTGGCAATAGGATTCAAGCGCGCAGTTCTCGTTAAACTGGAACATGGCGTTTATAGGCACGCGATTAAAATTGGGCCAGGCGAGAAAAATCTTTCGCGCCGCAAACAAACCCTTCAAACTCTCCGAAAATTGAATTCGCGCCAATACTCTATCTCCCAATGCCAGCGCATCTCTAGCTCAAAGTCGGCGAGCGGCGAAATCGCCTAACCGCGGCGCATCCGAAGCGATCCACCCCTGCCGTCCCGCCCACGTATGTTGAGACTCCCGGCGAACCTGCCTATAGCCTCCGCCTTCATGGACAGCGCCCCCAGAGACGGTTCGGACATCGAACAGCTGATCGCCGAGCGGGCGTTCCGCTTTCCCTCCCGCCATTTCCTCAGCGTCGCCAAGCTCACCCGGCCCGACGCAGACGCCCTGCTCAATCTCGCCGACGCCTTCGTCGGCCTGAACCGGCGCCCGGAAAAGAAGATCTCCACCCTGCGCGGCCACACCCTGGTGAACCTATTCTTCGAGGCCTCCACCCGCACCCAGAGCAGCTTTGAGCTGGCCGGCAAGCGCCTGGGCGCCGATACGGTGAATATGAGCCCGCGCACCTCGTCGATGACCAAGGGCGAGACCCTGATCGATACGGCCATGACCCTGAACGCCATGAAGCCGGACATCTTGATCGTGCGCCACTCCGCCTCCGGCGCGGCGGACTTGCTGGCGCAAAAGGTCAGCTGCAGCGTGGTCAACGCCGGCGACGGCGGGCATGAGCACCCCACCCAGGCCTTGCTGGACGCCCTGACCCTCCGCCGCGCGTTTGGCGACGTCGCCGGCCTGACCGTGGCCATCTGCGGCGACGTTTTGCACAGCCGGGTGGCCCGCTCCAACGTCGGCCTGCTTCAGCTCCTGGGCGCCCACGTGCGCCTGGTCGGCCCGCCCACATTGATGCCGTCCGGCGCCGCCGACTGGGGGGTGGAGGTGTTCCACGACATGAAGGCGGGGCTGCGCGATGTGGACGTGGTGATGATGCTGCGCCTGCAGCTGGAGCGGATGGACGGGGCCTTCGTGCCTTCGACCCGCGAATATTTCCGCTACTGGGGTCTCGACGCCGAAAAGCTCGCCTACGCCCGCCCGGGGGTGAAGGTCATGCACCCCGGCCCCATGAACCGGGGGGTGGAGATCGACTCCGGCGTCGCCGACGATCCCGCCGTCAGCCTGATCCAGGACCAGGTGGAGATGGGCGTCGCCGCCCGCATGGCCGTCTTGGCCTCTCTCGCCGCCCGCCTGGACAACGGTCCCGCCGCCGGAGGCGTATAGTGAGCAACCCCCGCCCCATCGCCATTCAGAACGCCCGCATCGTCGATCCCGGCAGCGGCTATGACGGCCCCGGCGCTGTCATCGTCACCGAGGGGGTGATCGCCGAGGTTGCCCGCACGGCAACCATCGCCAACCTCTCCGCCGACATCGAGATTATCGATGCGGCCAGCGCCATGCTGATCCCCGGCCTGATCGATCTGCGCGTGAAGACCGGCGAGCCGGGCTCCGAGCCCAAGGAGACCCTGAAATCGGCCAGTCGCGCGGCGGCGGCCGGCGGCGTCACCTCCATCGTCCTGCAGCCCGACACCGACCCGGCCATCGACGACCCGGCCATGGTCGACTTCATCCTGCGCCGCGCCCGCGACATCGAGGGGGTCCACGTCTATCCCGCCGGCGCCTGCACCCAAGGCTTGGAGGGCGAGCGCATGGCCGAGATCGGCCTGATGCACGAGGCCGGCGCGGTCTATTTCACCGACGCCGACCGCTCCATCGGCGATAGCAAGGTGCTGCGCCGGGTCTTATCCTATGCGCGCGGCTTTAACGCCCTGGTCGCCCACCGCCCCGCCGACCCCTATCTCACCGCCGGCGCCTGCGCCACGGAGGGCGAGCTGGCCGGGCGCCTGGGCCTTGCCGGCGCCCCGGCCATCGCCGAGCGCATCATGCTGGAGCGGGACCTGGCCCTGGCCGAACTCACCGGCGCGCGCCTTCTGGTGGATCAGATCACCACCGCCGATGCTTTGGAAACGCTGGCCCGCGCCAAGGCCAAGGGAATCAAGGTGGTCGCCTCCGCCTCCATCAATCATCTGCGCTTCAACGAGGTGGATATCGGCGACTACCGCACCTTCTATCGGCTCGATCCGCCGCTCCGCACCGAAGCCGACCGCCAGGCGCTAATCGACGCCCTGGCGAGCGGGCTGATCGACGTGGTGGTCTCCGCCCACGCCCCCGCGCCTGCGGAAGACAAGCGCCTGCCGTTTTCCGAATCCACCCCGGGCGCGGTAGGGCTGGAGACCCTGCTCCCCGCCCTCCTCGCCTTCCATCATGAAGAGCGGGTTCCGCTGATCGACTTGATCCGCGCCGTGACAATCGCCCCCGCCCGCCTGCTTGGCCTCTCAGCCGGCCGCATCGCCAAGGGCGCCCCGGCGGACCTGGTGCTCTGCGACCTCGACGCCCCCGTCCGCATCGACGCCGATAAGCTGCAGTCCAAATCCAAGAACTCCCCCTTCGACGGGCGAATGCTGCAGGGGCAGGTTCGCCTGACCCTGGTGGACGGGCGGACGGCTTTCCAGCTGGCATAGGGTCCAGTGCGATTTCCAGCCGAAACGCCGCGCAGAAACAAGCTCACGTAACTGTCATCCCGGACGCCGCAAAGCGGTGATCCCGGACCCAGCAAGCGGCGCGCGCGGAGCTGCTGGGTCCCGGCTCTACGGCCTGCTGACGCACCCTTTCGCCGGGAGAAGGGCGCTAAAACCCCGCCCCCACCTGGCCCAGGCGTTTGCGCAGGGTCTTCAGGCGTTTGTCGATCTCGGCCATGGTGCGGTTCAGGGCGCCTTCGTCGTCGCGCCAGACCTGCAGCACCCTTGCCCAGACGGCGGTCATGGCGACGACGCGCAAAGCGCCGCGCCGGCCGCCGGCGTCCACCCCCGCCGCTTCCAGGAGCGCCCGCGCGGTGGCGGCGAGACGCAGCGCGAAGCGGCCGGAGGGGCCTTCGTTTTGGGCGATGGCGATCAGGACGAAGCGGTGAGGCTCCATGGCCTCCAGCCGGGCCATCGTCGCCTCGAACAGGCGGTCGCCAATCTCTGCCGAGGAATCATCGGCGGCCAGCGCCGCCTGGTCCAAGCGGGCGGACAGCCGATCCAAGAGCGCCCCCTTGCCGGGGGCCTTGGCGTAGAGGTACGCGAAGGGAACCTGCGCCGCTCGGGCGATCTCCAGAAGCGTGATGTCGCGCCAGGGGCGGTCGGCGGCGAGCGCCAGTGCAGCGTCCACCGCCTGCTCGATCGGGTCAGGGGCGGCGGCGTCTGCGGGCGTCATCTGATCCATCCCTCGCAGATGGCGCGGGCGGCCTCAGGCTGCAAGCCTCAGCCCGCAAGCTCGCGCGCGCGGGCCACGGCGGCGTTGACGGCGAGGGCGAGCAGGGGATCGAGCCCACCCTTGCCTTGCAGCACCTTCAACGCGGCCTCGGTGGTGCCGCCCGGAGAGGTGACCTGGCGGCGCAGTTCCGCCGGATCGTCCGGGGAGGCTTCCATCAGGGCGGCGGCGCCGGCGATGGTGGCGCGGGCCAGGATCTGGGCAGTGTGGCGCGGCAGACCGGCCGCCTCCCCTGCCGCCTCCAGGGCCTCGACGAAGGCGTAGAGATAGGCAGGGGCGGAGCCGGAGACGGCGGTGGCCACGTCGATCAGCGCCTCGTCGGTCACGTCCACCACCGTCGCCACCGGGGCGAACAGGGCATGAGCGGCGTCGGCGGCGATGCGGGTGGGGGCGAAGACGGTGGCGACGCCCTTGCGGATGGCCACGGCGGTGGTCGGCATCACCCGGGCGGTCGGCCGGCCGAAGGCTGTGGCGATGTCGGCGCTCCTCACCCCGGCGGCGATGGAGACGATCACCGCGTCGCGGGCGATGTGGGGGGCGTAGGCGGCGGCGGCTTCGCGCCACAGCTGGGGCTTGACCGCTAAGAGCACTGTCTGGGCGGCGCCGAGGGCGGCGTTATCGGGATTGAGGGTCGCCCCCGCGCGGACGGCGGTCATGGCGGCGTCGCCCGGGTGAGGATCGCACAGGATGAGATCGCTCGGGGCAAAGGCTCCGGCGGCGCGCCAGCCCTCCAGCATGGCGCCGCCCATCCGCCCCGCCCCGAGAAGCAGAATCGGCGTCATAGGCCGTCCCTAGGCGTGGCCGACGGTGTCGAACATGCAGGCGGCCATGGCGTCGGCCGGGTTCTTGCCCTTCAGCATGAAATCGAAGGCCGGATAGAAGCGGTCGCCCGCCTCCACCGCCGCATCGATCATCGAGGCGGCCTGGGCCAGGGTCGGGCGCTCGCCGGTGGGCAGGGCCATGGCGTGGCGGAAGACGATCTCGCCGTCCTCGGCCCAGACCTCGAAGTGGCCGAGCCAGACGCGCTGGTTGATCAGGGAGACCAGCTCATGGGCGGCGTTCTTGCGCGCCTTGGTGATGCGGATGTCCAGGGAGAGGCACAGCTGCAGGCAATCGGCCTCGGGCCGCCAGGCGAACCACAGCTCGTAATCCTTCCAATCGCCGGCCAGGGCGAAGGCCAGATCCCCGTCTTCGGTCCGGTCGAAATCCAGATTTTCCGCCGTCAACACGTGTTCGACCACATCCAGGGGATCGATGCCGAGCTCAATGTCTTCGGGGTGCGGCGTGTCCATACGCGACTTTCCTGTGGGCGAGCTGTTCGGGCGGGAGGTGACCGAACCGACTCGCGCCGTTGATTATGAGCCTAATGGGCCCTGCCCGTCCAACTCAACCGATCTCATCTCTGGGGCGAGCTTCGGCTGCGAAAGTTTTCAATTGAGCGACTTCCGAACGCAGGGCGGCGATTTCAGCCTGAAGGGCCGTCCGCAAGGCGTCCAATTCATCGCGGCGAACCAGGTCCAATTCAGCGGCCATGCGGTCGGCCTGGGCGCGAAGGGCGGCTTTCGCCTCCTCGCCGGCGGCCTGGGCGACGCCCATGGTCTTTTCCATGGCCTTGGCGAATTCGTCGAAGAAGGGGCTGCGCGTCTGCATGACCGGTCCAGGGCTGGGAGGGCGATGGGGGATATATGGGCGTTTTGGCCCGCTTTGCGAAGGGGCCGCGCAACCCGCTCTCGCGGGGCGCAAAGATGGTCTAATCTGACCCCATGACCGCCACCACGCCCCGCCGCGACGCCGCCCTGCCCGATGCCGAGCCCGACAACTGGGTGGACCGCCACGCGCCGGCGCGGCTGCGCGCCTGGCTGAAGCTTGGCCGCTTCGACCGGCCGGCGGGCGCGTGGCTATTGCTGCTGCCCGGCTGGCAGGGGATCGCCCTGGCCGACGCCATCCAGCGCCAGGCGCCGGACTGGACCCTGATGCTGCGCTTCGCCATCGGCGCCATGGTGATGCGGGCGGCGGGCTGCGCCTTCAACGACATCGTCGACCGGGACATCGACGCCAAGGTGGCGCGCACAGCCTTGCGCCCAATTCCCTCCGGTCAGATCGGGGTGAAGGGCGCCTGGGGCTTTGTGGTCGGTTGCAGCCTGATCGGCCTCTCGATCCTTTTGACCATGAACCTCGTCGCCGTCGCCCTCGGGGTGCTGTCCCTGGCCCTGGTCGCCGCCTATCCCTTCATGAAACGGATCACCTGGTGGCCCCAAGCCTGGCTGGGGCTGACCTTCAACTGGGGCGCTCTCCTGGGGTTTACGGCGGCGGGCGTGGGCGCGTCTGGACTGATGATCGCCTATGGCAAGATCATGGTGGCGACTGGGCGGTGGCTGACCTTCGTCTATGCGCCGGGCGGCGGCCTCGCCCTGCCGGCGTTCCTGCTCTACGGCTCAGGGGTCTTCTGGACCCTCGGTTACGACACTATCTACGCGGTACAGGACCTGGAGGACGACGCCCTGGCCGGGGTGAAATCCAGCGCCCGGCGCCTGGGCGCAGGCGCGCCGCGGGGAGTGCTGATCTTCTATGCGATCTGCGCGGCCCTGGCTTTGGCGGCGGGATCGGCGGCGCATCTGGGCCTGCTCTTCTATCCCTTCCTGGCCGTCTTCGCCCTGCATCTCGTCTGGCAAGCCCAGGATCTGCGGGTGGACGATCCTAAGGGCGCGCTGCGCCTGTTCCGCTCCAACCGCGACGCGGGGCTGGTGCTGCTGGTCGGGCTGGCGCTGGGCGCGATAAGGTTCAGCCACGTTTGATGCGGGGCTAAAGGAGCTTGCGATAGACCAGGAAGCCGGATCGTTCGGCGACCTGATCGTAGAGCCGCATCGCCTGGGCGTTGGTCTCGTGGGTCTGCCAATAGACGCGTGAGGCGCCCGCCTTGCCGGCGGCGTCATAGACGTCGGAAATCAACGCTCTGCCGACGCCCCTCCCCCGCGACGCCTCGGTGGTGAACAGGTCCTGCAAATAGCAGGTGGGCGCAATCGCGGTGGTGCTGCGGTGAAAGAGGTAGTGCGCGAGACCGAGCAGCCGGCCCTCGCTTTCGGCGACCAGGGCGAACACCGGCTCATCCGCATCGAAGAAGCGCGCCCAGGTCACCTCTGTGATCTCGCCCGCCAGCGCGGTTTCGCCGGATCTGCCGTAAAAGGCGTTGTAGCCGTCCCACAGGGGCAGCCACCCATCATAGTCGTCCTTCGAGATTGGGCGAACAAGGGGTGCGTCGGGCATTCAGACCTTCATTTGAAAGCGGCGGGCGGATCACCGATAGGGATCGGCGGTCCCTAGATACCCCGCCACGTAGGCGGCAACCCCGTCTTCCAGGGTGGTGAACGCCGCCTGATAACCAGCCCTGCGCAGCCGCTCCATCTTGGCCTCGGTGAAATATTGGTACTGGTCGCGGATGGCGGCGGGGGTGTCGATGTAGGCGATCTTGGGCGCATGGCCCGCTGCGCGAAATGTGGCTTCCGCCAGATCCTTGAACGAACGAGCCTGGCCGCTGCCGAGGTTGAACAGCCCACTGACCGGCCGCGCCAGCAGCCAAGCGATCACCGCCTCGATGTCCTTCACATAGATGAAGTCTCTGAGCTGGCCGCCATCGGCGTAGTCCGGGTTGTGAGACTTGAACAGGGTCACCGTCTCGCCGGCCTTGGCCCTAGGATAGATCTGGGCGACCACCGACTTCATCCCGCCTTTGTGGTGCTCATTGGGGCCATAGACGTTGAAGAACTTCAGCCCCGCCCACTGGGTTGGCGCATGGCCGCGCAGGGCTTCACGCCGGGCGTAGAGGTCGAACAGGCTCTTGGACCAGCCATAGGCGTTCAGCGGCCGCAGCCGGGCCAGGGAGGCCAGATCGTCCGCATCCTCAAACCCCAGGGCGCCGTCGCCGTAGGTGGCGGCGGAGGAGGCGTAGATCAGCCGCGCGTCGTCGCCGGCGCACCAGTTCCACAGGTCTTTGGAGAGGGTGAAGTTGGTGTGGACGATCAGGTCGGCGTCAGCTTCCGTGGTGGAGGAGACGGCCCCCATGTGCACCACTGCTTCCACCTCGCCCCTGTGGGCGGCCAGCCAGTCGAACAAGGTCTCGGGCGCGATGAAGTCGACGATCGGGTGCTTGGAGAGGTTCCTCCTCTTGCCGCTATCAGCCGTGCGCAGGCGGTCGCAGACGGCGATGTCGTAGTCCCCCTGGGCGCAGAGGCCGGCGACGATGTTGGAGCCGATAAAGCCCGCGCCGCCGGTGACCAGGATCAGGCGGCGGCTCACGCCCGGCCTACCGGGGCTTTGGCCATTTTGCGGATCGCCGCCGTGGTGGAATAGCCCTCGACCAAGGGCGCCAGCACCACCGAACCGCCGTACCCCTGCACCACATCCGCCCCCACTACCGTCTCCACCGTATAGTCCGCGCCCTTGATCAGCACATCGGGCCTAATCGCTTCGATCAGGGCGATGGGCGTCTGAGCATCGAACGGGACCACCAGATCCACCGAGGCCAGACCGGCGATTACCAGGGCCCGCCCCTCCAGATCGTTCACCGGCCGCCCCTCGCCCTTCAGCGCCCGCACCGAGGCGTCGGTGTTCAGCCCGACGATCAGCCGGTCGCAGGCTTGCCGCGCGCTGGCCAGATAGGAGACGTGCCCCCGGTGCAGGATGTCGAAACAGCCGTTGGTGAAGCCGATGCTGAGGCCCTGGGCGCGCCAGCGGGCGACGCAGTGGAGGACGCCGTCGAGGGGAAGGATCTTGGCTTCCAGGGCGGTCAGATGCTGGGCCATTTCCGCTTCGATCAGCTCGCCTGGCGTGACCACGGCGGTGCCCACCTTGCCCACCACCACGCCCGAAGCCAAAAGCGCGAAGGCGGTCGCCGCGTCCAGCGCCGCGCTGGCGGCCAAGGCCAGGCCGAGGGCCGCGATGGCGGTGTCCCCGGCGCCGGAAACGTCGAACACCGCCCGCGCCGAGGCCTTGAAATGGCGCACCGCCTCGCCGCGCACCGCCAGCGACATGCCGGCGCCGGCCCGGGTGACCAGGATGGCGCGGGCCGTACAGCCAGCCAAGGCGGAGCTGAGCGCAGCCTCGACCTGCACATCGGTCCCGACCGGCAGGCCGGTGACTGAGGCCAACTCCTTGCCATTGGGCTTGATCAGATCGACCGCGCCATATTTGGCGAAGCTTCTCCCCTTGGGATCGACCACAACCAAGGCCCCGGCCGCCACGGCGGCGCTTAGGCAGGCGGCGATCACCGCCGGCGTCAGGACCCCCTTGGCGTAGTCGGAGAGGAGGACGACGCCGACCCCGGCGATGGCACTGCGGGCAGCGGCGATCAGCGCGGCCTCGGCCCCCGCCAGCGGTGCATCGCTTTCCACATCCAGGCGCAACAGCTGCTGTCCGCCGGCGACGAAGCGGGTCTTCACCGTGGTGGGACGCTGTGGATCTGAGATCAGGTCGGCCTCGATCCCTTCCTCGGCCGCCAGCAAGGCGGCGAGCCCATCGGCCGGCTCATCGGCGCCGACGATCCCCACCAGCGACACCTTGGCGCCCAGGGCCGCAAGGTTTCTCGCCACATTGCCGGCGCCGCCCAGCATGGCCGCCTCGCGCCCAAGGCTCATCACCGGGATCGGCGCCTCGGGGGAGACCCGCTCCACCGCGCCATAGATGTAGCGATCGAGCATCAGATCCCCCACGCAGGCGATCCCCACCCCCGCCGCCCGCTCAAGAAGATGCTGAAGGTCCGAAAGAGTCATGACGCTTCTTAACGGCTAAGGCCGCTGCAAGTCGATCTTTGACAAGCAGGCGCATCCGACCGAGCGGTCGACTTTCCAAGGTTCTGACGCTAGGCAGAGGCCAATCATAACAACCTCACGAGGCCGCCCTTGAGCGACGCATCCGCCCGGCTGATCGACGGCAAGGCTTACGCCCAAACCCTGCGCACGGCGGTGGCCGCCGAGGTGGCCGCACTGAAGGCCGAGCATGGCCTGATCCCCGGCCTGGCGGTGGTGCTGGTGGGCGATGACGCGGCCAGCGCCGTCTATGTGAGGAACAAGGGCGAGCAGACCGAGGCGGCGGGCATGTATTCCGAGACCCATCGCCTGCCCGCCGCCACGCCCCAGGCCGAGCTTGAGGCCCTGGTCAAAAGGCTGAACGCCGATCCAAAGATCCACGGCATCCTGGTGCAGCTGCCCTTGCCGCCGGGCCTGGACAGCGCCGCGGTGATCGCCATGATCGATCCGGACAAGGATGTGGATGGGCTCAGCGTCGTCAACGCCGGGCGGCTGGCCTCAAACCTGCCCGCCCTCACCCCCTGTACCCCGGTCGGCTGCATGGTCCTGCTGCGGGACGTGATCGGCGACCTGGCGGGCCTGCGCGCCGTGGTGATCGGCCGCTCCAACCTGATGGGCAAGCCGATGGCCCAGCTGCTGCTGCAGGCCGACTGCACCGTCACCATCGCCCATTCCCGAACCCGCGATCTGGCCGCCGTCTGCCGCGAGGCCGACATATTGGTGGCCGCCGTGGGTCGGCCGCAGATGGTCAGGGGCGACTGGATCAAGCCGGGCGCCGTGGTCATAGACGTGGGCGTCAACCGCGTGGCCTCCAAAGACCCGGAAAAGGCGGCGGCGGGCAAGACACGGCTCGTCGGCGACGTGGCCTTCGACGAGGCCCTGAGCATAGCCAGCGCCATCACGCCCGTCCCCGGCGGCGTGGGGCCGATGACCATTGCCTGCCTCCTGCAGAACACCCTGACCGCCGCCCGGCGCATCCACGGCCTCGAGGCTGGCTGACGGTCGAGATCCTCTAGCCCCCTTGCCAGCCCACCGCTAAGCCGCAACACTCGCGCCATGGTTTTCGACATCGCCCCCCTCGTCGCCCTGATCGTCGTCATCTGGGGCTACCTGCTCGGCTCCATCCCGTTCGGCGTGATCGTCACCCGGCTCGGCGGCGCCGGCGATATCCGCGCCGTCGGATCGGGCAATATCGGCGCGACCAATGTGCTTAGGACCGGGCGCAAGGACCTGGCCCTCCTCACCCTTCTTGGCGACGGCGGCAAGGGGGCGGTGGCGGTGCTGATCGCCCGCGTCGTCTATGGCGAGGATGCGGCGGCCCTGGCCGGCGGGGCGGCGTTTCTCGGCCACCTCTTTCCGGTCTGGCTGAAGTTCAAGGGCGGCAAGGGCGTCGCCACCTTCTTCGGGGTGATGCTGGCCATCGCCTGGCCGGTGGGCCTCGTGGCGGGGGCCACCTGGATCCTCCTGGCGGCGCTCTTGCGTTGGTCGTCGGTGGCGGCCCTGGCGGCGGCGGCGCTGACGCCGCTCTACACCGTCGTCTTCCACCAGCCGCCGGCGGTCACCTTTCTGGCCATCGTCATGGCCGTGCTGATCATTCAGCGGCACAAAGAGAACATCCGCCGGCTCATCCGAGGCGAAGAGCCGAAGATCGGGGCTAAAAAGCCCTGATGTCCAAGGGGCAGACGCCGAAGGGCCAGAGCCCAAATGAAATGTCCGACGCCGAACGGCGCGACCGCCTTCGTCTGGCGCGCACCGAAACCATCGGACCGGTGCTGTTCCAGTCCTTGATCCGCCGTTTCGGCTCCGCCGCCAAGGCCCTCGACGCCCTGCCCCACCTGGCCCGGCGCGGCGGTCGCACCGCGCCCTTGACCATCCCCACTCCCGCGGAGGCCGAGCGCGAGCTTGAGGCCGGGGCCAAGCTCGGCGCCCGGCTGATCGCCGCTGGCGAGGCGGACTTCCCGCCCCTCCTGGCCGTCCTCGATCCGCCGCCGCCGCTGATCTGGACCCTCGGCCACCCCTCGCTTCTCTCCAAGCCCTGCGTCGCCATCGTCGGCGCCCGCATCGCCTCGGCCGGCGGCCAGCGCTTCGCCCGGCAACTGGCGCTGGAGCTGGGCGAGGCGGGCTATGTGGTGGTCTCGGGCCTGGCGCGGGGAATCGACGGGGCGGCCCACGAAGGGGCCCTTGCCACCGGCACGGCGGCGGTGCTCGGCGGCGGGATCGACGACATCTATCCGCCCGAGCACGAGGCCCTCTATCGTCGGGTGGCCGGCGCCGGGTGTCTGGTCTCGGAAAACGCCGTCGGTCGCCGGGCCAAGGCCCAGGACTTCCCCCGCAGGAACCGCATCATCTCCGGCCTGTCCCTGGGCGTGGTGGTGGTGGAGGCGGAAATGCGCTCCGGCTCTTTGATCACCGCCCGCTTGGCCAATGAGCAGGGTCGGGAGGTCTTCGCCGTGCCGGGATCGCCGCTCGACCCCCGCGCCAAGGGAACCAACGACCTGATCCGCCAGGGCGCACAGCTATGCGAAGGCGCCGAAGACGTGATCCGCGCCCTGCAAAACCTCCCGACCATCCGCGAGCGCGAGCGCGACCTGTTCGATCCGCCAGAGGTCGATCAGGAAACCCTGGACCGGGAGGCCGATCGCCTGCGCGCCAGGCTCTTGGCCCTCCTCTCCCCCACCCCGGTTCCCCATGACGAGCTGGTGCGGGCCCTGAACGCCCCGCCCGCCGCCGTGTTCGCGGCCCTGGTGGAGCTGGCCCTGGCGGGCAAGGCGGAGCTGCTTCCCGGCGGGCTGGTGGCGCGGGGGTGAGCGGCGGCGGTCATCGCCTCGACGCCCGGTTGCGCTAGTCCGATGTCTGGCGGCAAGATCTAGCTCAAGGGCCGGAAGCCGAAAGGGCGAATCGACCGATAATAGATATTTCGCTCGACGCTTCACGGCGGTCAGACAGTGATCTAGCTGAAGTTCAGAAGGTCGACTTCGCCGAACATAAGGCTAGCGGTTCATCTACCCGCTGAAAATATTGGGACCATGTTATGTGATCTCCAATACAGTGCGCATTGCCTCCGCGAGAGCGAGGAACTCCTCGACCTCCGCTTTGCCTACTTCGCGTTGGCCGTGAACGGCCAAATTTCTCATTGCGTTCAATCCTCGGAGGGATCGGCGCTGCACGTCAGTTATGACGCCTTGTTTCAATGCAAAATCCAGCAATGGGGCCGCGCCCAATTTGGTCTCTTGAAAGCCTGCGGCTACAAGGCGCTTGCGGACCAACGCTTCAAGTTCATTCCAAGCGATGACGATATTACCGATGTGGCCTGCAAAATGGACTCCCTGCTCAAGGAGCTCACGCGCGGCAGGCGAGACGTTCGCGGCGCCCTCAACCTTAGCTTCCTTTACATCATTGGTGGTCGTAGCGAGCGTCTGGTCGAACGCTTGCGGCCCTTCATTCTTGAAACGAAGGTGAACAACAGTATCTCGAACAGGGGGAAGATGTAGCTCTTCGCGAAGGGAGCGACGCATATCATTGATGAGATCGCTCAGCGAAGCGGTGTGATCTGCCGCCATCTCAAGGGCGAATGTTCGCGCCAAGTGAACCTGCTTCGGGGAGCCAAGCAACTGAACGTCAGCAATCGCGCTTTCCCACTTTGGATGAGATCGCTCGGGGTCGTCTCGGTGCAGCGCGTCTTCGAGCTGCCGGTACGCTTCTACAAGATAGGTTATCTTGAGCTTGCGTCGCTCATTGATCAGGTCTCGGCGAGCGGACAAGCGGTGGCCAAGCCAACCGCCGGTCAACGCCACAAGCACGGTCACAGCTAACTGAACAAAAAGTTTCCAGTCCAACTTCTCTCCCCACGCTGCGGAGTGAGGCATGTCGAAGTTGGGCTGGCAAGTTCAATTGCGGGAATACATCCAACGACCGCCTTCCACCGAGGCTGTGTGAGAACTTGCTTCTGATCGGTTAGGGTCGCAGGGCTGGGCGGTAAAAGCACGCCCGTTCAGCTCTGTAGCGCTGAGATCAGCGGGCGGGCGCCAAGGATGGCGATGACGC
>JAMFTA010000047.1 GCA_026225565.1 Caulobacter sp.
CGAGATCCACCGCATCCAGGGTGCGGGGCAGGGTGGCGGCCTCCAGCTCGTGGAACTTCAGCCCCTTGGGATTGGCGGCGATGTCCTTCAGGGTCGAGAGCGCATTCTTCGGATCCTTCAACTGGATCAGGCCCGCCTTCTGCAACAGCAGCAGCGCGCGCCCTTCGTTGGACGCCTCGTTGGGGAGGGCGACCTCGGCGCCCGCGGGTAGGGCGTCCAGGAATTTGAACTTACGGGAATAGGCGCCCATGGGCTCGATGTGGACGCCGATGATGGGGATCAGGTGCGTGCCCTTGGCCCGGTTGAACTCGGCCAGATAGGGCAGGGTCTCGAAGTAGCTCACATCGAGCTGCTTTTCCTCCACCTCGGTATTGGGCTGCACATAGTCGTTGAAGACGCGGATATCGAGGTTGACGCCCTCCTTGGCCAGCTCCGGCTTGATGAACTCCAGGATCTCGGCATGGGGGATGGCGGTGGCGGCGATCCGCACCGTGTGGGTGGAGGGCGCGTTGGACGCGCCGCAGCCGGCGAGGGCTAGAGTCAGGAGGACGGTAAGCGCGCGGACGTTCAAGAGGGGGCTCCGATCAACGATGGCTGACACGGGCGACGAGGCGGTCGCCGATCATTTGAAGGAATTGCACGAGGATCAACAGCAGCACCACCGTCACAACCATGACGTCGGTCTGAAACCGCTGATAGCCGAAGCGGACGGCGAGGTCGCCGAGCCCTCCCGCCCCCACCACCCCGGCCATGGCGGTGTAGGAGACGAGCGCAATGGCCGTCACCGTCGCGCCGGCGAGCACGCCCGGCAGGGCCTCGGGCAGCAGGAAGCGCAGCACGATCTGATCGTTGCGCGCGCCCATGGCCTGGGCCGCTTGACTGACCCCGGGATCGACCTCGCGCAGCGCCGTCTCCACCAGCCGCGCGAAAAAGGGCGCCGCGCCCGCCACCAGGGGCGGAATGGCGCCGCGCACGCCCAGCGAGGTGCCGACCAGGGCGAGGGTCAGCGGCATCATCAAGATCAGGAGGATGATGAAAGGCACCGAGCGCAGGACATTGACCGCGAAGGCGAGGGCGGCGTGCAGCCCCGCGCTCGCCAGAAGCTGGCCCCGGGCGGTGAGGAACAGGAGCACGCCAAGCGGCAGGCCGAGGACTACCGTCAGCAGCATGGAGCCGCCGAGCATACCCAGCGTCTCCAGCGTGGCCTTGCCGATCTCCGCCCAGTCCACATTGGCGAACAGCGGGCTCATGGCTGTAGCTCGCGGATATGCACGCCGGCCGCCTGGAATCGGGCCAGGGCGTCGTCCAACCGCGCGCCCTCCATAGAGACCACCAGCTGGCCATAGGGCTCGCCCTTGATTTCCCCCGCGCGGGCCAAGTGCAGGCTGAAGTCGATCTGCGTGGCCTTGGCGGTCTGGCTGAGGAAGGGCGCGCGGGCCGCCTCGCCCCGATAGGTGAGACGGAAGGCGCGGGCCGAACCGGAGCGGAGCGGTAGGCGGTCGTCCTCCCCCAGCATACGCCGGGTGACCGGGCTCTCGGCGTTCAGGAACACCTCCACCACCTCGCCGGTCTCGACGACCTTTCCGGCCTCCATCACCGCCACCCGGTCGCAGACCCGGCGCACCACGTCCATTTCGTGGGTGATCAGGACCACGGTGAGGTCGAGTTCGCGGTTCAGTTCGCCCAAAAGCGTCAGGATCTGCTCGGTGGTCTCCGGGTCGAGCGCGCTGGTGGCCTCGTCGCAGAGAAGCACCTTGGGCTCGCACGCCAGGGCCCGGGCGATGCCGACCCGCTGCTTCTGGCCGCCGGACAACTGCGAAGGATAATGGCCCGCCAGCGCCGTCAGACCCACTCGTTCCAAGAGGGCGTCCACCCGCGCCTTGATCGTCGCTGCGCTGAGACCGCCTTCAAGGCGAAGGGGGACGGCGACATTGTCCCACACCGTCTTGGACTGCAGCAGATTGAAGTGCTGAAAGATCATGCCGATCCTACGCCGTCGCCGGCGCAGCGCCGCAGGCGACAGGGCGGCCAGATCCTCGCCGTCCACGAAGATCCGTCCGGAGGTCGGGCGCTCCAGGGCGTTCATCAGCCGGATCAGGGTGGACTTGCCCGCTCCGGACTGGCCAATCACGCCAAACACCTCGCCGGGCCAGACGCGCAGGCTGACCCCCCGGACGGCCGCCGCCTCGACGTCGCCGCCAGAGAAAACCTTCACCGCATCGACGAGTTCGATGCGTGGCTTGGCGGCGCCGGTCAAAGCCGCTCCGTCCGCGTGAAAAATCGCTTCATCGAGATCATCGCCAGTGTTTAGCCTGGAAGTCTCCCACCTCCGCAATGTAGAATTTCTGACGCGCGCCTCTGGAAGCCCAGCAGCCCCGCCACGCTCGCCCGCCCCGCCGAAAGGATGAACCGGGTTGACGATCTACGATCATGTTCGACAGTCGTGTCGCCGATCATCGCGTTGTGGATCTTATCTGAGCGCGGCTGATGCTTAAGCGCGTTACGAAGCTGAATCGTAGCTTAGATTTTCTCGCCCGCCTGGAGGCTCGACTTGAGCGATAAGCGCTAAATGGCCAGCTTCCGCGATACGCACCCCGCCCTGTCCCGGCGCGGCCTCTTGATCGCCAACGCCGCCTGGACGAGTTGGACGCCGACCCTATGACATCCGATCCCCTGCGCCTGTTCTGGTTTTTGCCGACCGCCGGGGACGGCCCCTATCTGGGTTCCCAGGAAGGTTGGCGCCCGGCCAGCTTCGACTATCTGCAGCAGATCGCTCAAGCCTCCGACCGCCTTGGATTTGAAGGGGTGCTTTTGCCCACGGGGCCGTCGTGTCTGGATGGGTGGACCCTGGCGTCCGCCCTTGCTCCCCTCACCAAACGTTTGAAGTTTCTCATCGCTCTGCGGCCTGGCGTCGTCGCCCCCGCCTACGCCGCACGCCAGGCCGCGGCGCTGGACCAGATCCTGGAGGGGCGGCTACTGCTCAACATCGTCACCGGCGGAAACCCGACGGAGTTGGCGCAAGACGGGGTTTGGCTGGATCACGCGGAGCGCTATGCCCAGACCGACGAATTCCTCACCGTCTGGAGGGCCGCCGCCGCCGGCCAGCCGATCGACTTTCAAGGCCGGCACTATCGGGTGGAGAGCCCAGGAGGCTTGGTCTTCCCATCGGTGCAACAGCCCTATCCGCCGCTCTATTTCGGCGGCGCCTCCAGCGACGGGGTCGCCGTCGCCGGCCGGCACGTGGATCACTACCTCACATGGGGCGAACCGCCGGCGGCGCTGGTGGACAAGTTCGACCAGGTGCGCGCGGCGGCTGCGTCCCATGGACGGAGCGTCAGGTTCGGGCTTCGCATCCACCTGATCGTGCGCGAGACGGAGGCGGAGGCTTGGGCGGCGGCGGATCGCCTGATCAGCCGCGTCACCGACGAGGCGATCGAGGCGGCCCGCCTGCGCCGCGAGCGCCGCTCGGAGTCGGAAGGGCAAAGGCGAATGACGGCGCTGCACGGCTTTCGCCGTGACGCCCTGGAGATCGCCCCCAACCTTTGGGCGGGGGTGGGCCTGATCCGCGAGGGCGCCGGCACCGCCCTCGTGGGCGATCCGGAGACGGTGGCCGCGCGCCTGCGCGAGTACCAGGCCGTGGGCGTCGATACCGTGATCGCCTCCGGCTACCCGCACCTGGAAGAGGCCTACAAGGTGGCGGAACTGCTGTTTCCTGCCCTGGGGCTGGACGCAAAGGCCCCCGGCCCCGCCATCGTCGGTCGTGACTTCGCCGAAAGCGCGCGCGTGCGGGCAAGCTGACGCCGAGGGGATCGCCGCCACCGCTGGGCTTGAGGCGGCTTAGTGTCGCCCTTGCGGCGACGAGGCTTTGCGAACGCGGGAGATCGTAGCGTCCAGATCGGTCCAGGCCGGCTGATCGGAAGCAAACCGCCGCCGCGCGTATCGCATCAGCTCGGAGATCTGCGCGTCGCTCAAGCTATCGCGAAAGCCCGGCATGGCGCCGTGGAGGCGGGCGAGTTCGCCGTTCGCGCCGTCTAGGATCACGCGGATCATGTTGTCGGGTTTGGCGGCGTGGACACCGCCGCTTGTCGCCAGGGATAGCTGGATGGCAAAGGGATCGGCGACGTTCGCGTCGTGGCAGGCCGCGCAGGCGCCTCGATAGAGGCTCGCGCCGGGGGTTTGGATCAAGGGGGCCAGGGCTTGAGCCTTGCCTTCAAGCTGCGCGACGGTCGCGCGCTGCCGGTCCACCGTCACGGCTTGGTCGCCGAATGACGCGAGGTAGGTCGCGATCGCTCGGATGTCCTCATCCGGGAGCGCCCGCATTTCATCGACAACTGGCGCCATTGGGCCGGCGGCGGCGCCATGATGGGGCGCGTAGCCATTGCGCAGATAGGCGTAGAAATCATCGGCCCGCCATGGCGCGGGGCTCCTGCTGAGGCTTGTCAGGGCGGGCGCGTCCCAACCGTCGACAACCCCGCCGCCAAGGTGATCGCGCCCCTTCCGCTCCGCGCCCATGAGGTTGCGAGGACTATGGCAGGCGGCGCAGTGTCCAAGACCTTCGACGAGATAGCCGCCGCGGTTCCAGTCTGCGGATCGGCGCGGGTCGTCCGTCCACGGGGATGGGCGGTGAAACAGGGCGTTCCACCCCGCCATCAGCGGTCTGACGCTAAATGGAAACGCGAGCTGTGACCTCGGCGGCGCCGACCGTATCGGCTTTTGCGCCATTAAGTACCCATAGAGCGCCTCCATATCGTCATCGCTCACCTTGGCGAAGGCGGTGTAGGGAAAAGCCGGGTAGAGGCGGTGACCATCCCTGGAAACGCCATGCCGCATCGCCCGCCTGAAAGCGTCATAGCTCCAGGCCCCGATGCCGGTCTCGGGGTCGGGGGTCAGATTGGTGCTGAAGACGACTCCAAAAGGTGTTTCGAGCGCTAGCCCGCCGCTGTTGACGGCGTGGCCGGGGACCGTATGACAAACCGCGCAATCGCCGACTGCGGCCAGAACGCGCCCGCGCTCAAGGGTCGCCTCCGAGTAGAGGCCTGGCCGGGGGCCGGCGCGCGGCGCAATCGCTGGGGACCACGGCGACACGGTCACCATCAGGGCGGCCAGGCCGGTGGCGATTTGCACCAGCTTGCTCCAGAGCTCCCGCCTGCGCTTGGGAGCGGCGGTCGCCGTCGGCGGGCCGGTGAGCAGTCCGGCCGCTTGCAATGCGGCGCGAACCTTCTCGGGGGTAAAAGGCGGCTCGCGAAAGCGCACGCCGGTCGCATCGTAGAGCGCGTTGGCGATAGCCGCGGCGCTGGGAACCGAAGCGGATTCCCCGGCCCCTAAGGGGGGCTGATCCGGCCGCGGAAGCATGAGCACGTCGATCTTTGGGATGTCCGGAAACGTGATGATGGGGTAGCCGCCCCACTCCGAAACCGCCGTCCCGGCCGAGTCAAAGGTCACCTGCTCCATCAACGCCCGTGAGGTGGCCTGAATGACGTTGCCATGGATTTGATGTTGAACGCCGGCCGGGTTGATCATGAGGCCGGCGTCATGCCCGACGGTGACTTTCGTCACCTTGACCTCGCCGGTCTTACGATTGACCTCGACTTCGGCGACCCACGCCGCCCAAGCGGCGGCTGAGCCTGGAAACTTGCCGTGGACATAGAGCGCGTAGGCAAAGCCTCGACCGTGGAATGCATCCGGGGAGGCCTCCAGGGTCTGAGGCCGGGTGTGGGCTGTCCAGCCGGCGCGCTCCGCGGTGGCTTGGATGACGGCGACGCCGCGGGCGTCGGTGAGGAAACGAAGGCGATATTCCACCGGGTCTACGCCGGCCATCGCCGCGGCCTCGTCGATCCAACTCTCGTGGGCGAAGCTGCTGGGAAGCGCAGAGACGCCGCGAAGCCATGAGGCGCGCACGATGGGCGCCATATCGTGGATGGTGACGCGCTGATTTGGGTAGTCGTAGGGGGCGACGGAGGTTCGGTCGCCCATCTCCCAGACTTCGGGGATCGCGGGAATACGGCCGGTCAATAGGAGGGCCAGGGTCGGCGCGCCATTCGAGGGGTACCAAGAGCTATAGTCGTAAGCGATGGGCGCGCCGTCGGCGTCGAGCGCGCCTCTGGCCTGCATCAGTTGTCCCGTTCCTTTGGGCTCCCACAGATGCTCCTGCTCGCGCGATAGCTGAACCCGCACGGGCGCATTGACGGCCCTGGACAAAAGGGCGGCGTCCGCTGCTACGTCGTCGGCGCAATTGCGTCCATAGCAGCCGGCGGCCTCCATCCGGACGATGTCGATGCGGTCGGCGGGCAGATCGAGCAAAAGCGCCAGATCGTTGCGAAGAGGATGTGGGTTTTGCGTCCCGCTCCAAATTCTGACGCGGTCTTCTCGGTAATCCGCCAAGGCGCAGGACGGGCCGATGGAGGCGTGCATCTGGTAGGGCCAGACATAGGTCCGGTCCAGAAGCGTCGCCGCACCGGCTCGCGCCGCCTCGACGTCGCCCACGTCGTGAACGACCCGAGGCGCCGACGGATGTCCTGGAAGCGTCGCGGCGAGATCCTTGAGGTCGGGAAGCGCTCCTGTGTATCGCCACTCAATCTTAAGCGCCTTGGCGGCGGCGACGGCCTGCTCCTCGCGCTCGGCGACGACGCCGACGAAATCGCCAATCACGACCACGGCCACGACGCCGGGGATCGATGCGATCGAGGCTTCGTCAACGGAGAGGAGGGACGCGCCGACGAAATCGCCCGCATCGACGCCGGCGTAGGGCGGCCGCACCACCCGGCCATGAAGCATGTCGGGAATCCGCATATCGTGGACGTAGATGAGCTCTCCGGTCGCCTTGGAGGGGATGTCGACACGTTGGGTCGAGCCCCCGACGATCCGGTAGGCGCTGGGATCCTTCGTTGGCGTGGTCGGATCCAAGGGCAGTCGGGCTTGGACCCCGATCAAGAGCTCTGCGTAAGAGATCGTCCGATTGTGGGCCGCGGTCGAGAAGACGCCGTCAGCCGCCGTCAGACTGCCCATTGGCGCCGCCAAGGCTGCGGCGGCCCGCTCCATCAGGTATCGACGCGCTTGCGCCGCGGCGGAGCGCAGGGGGACGGCCGATTTTTGAATCGTCTCACTGGCGATGGTCGCCCCTTGATCGGGGGTTCTGGCCGTGTCGCCAAGGATCACTGCGACCGCGCCCGGCGCCACGTCGAGCTCCTCGGCAATGATTTGCGCCAGTGCTGTTCGGATGCCGGTGCCCAGATCCACATGACCGTTGAAGCCGAAGATGCGGCCGGCGCTGTCGAGAAGCACATAGGGCATGTCCGGCTTGCCGCCGGGCTCTGACGCGTAGACGATCAAGGTGTCGGCGAGAGCGAACAAGGCGGTCTTGCTCAGGCTCGCCGGGTCGAAATCGGCCATCATTCCTCGCCTCGCCGCATCGCTTTGCCGGCGCGCTCAATGGCGCGCATGATCTCCACATGGGCGCCGCAGCGACAGAGATTATGACGCATCCCCTGGGCTATCTGCATCTCGGTGGCGTCCGGCGCGCGGCTGAGCAGCGCATGGGCGGTCACGATCATGCCGTTCAGGCAGTAGCCGCACTGGGCAGCCTGCTCCTCGATGAAGGCGGTCTGGACGATCCCGGGCTGACGGCGCGTTCCGAGCCCCTCCAGGGTGGTCACCTCTCGTCCCGCCACCCCGCTGAGCGCCACGACGCATGAGCGGGCGATCTTGCCGTCAACCAGCACCGAGCAGGCGCCGCACTCCCCAAGGCCGCAACCGAATTTTGGACCGTTCAGACCCAAGTCGTTCCGCAACACGTAGATCAGGGGCGTCGCACCGCTCGCGCGGATGCGCGCTGGCGCACCGTTGACGGTGAACGCAACCTCTGTCTCGCCCGGTTCATGCACGGGAGGCTCCGGTTCTGTCGAACACTAGTCAGAGCGCCGGCGGACGTTTGGAGAGTCCGGCGCGCCGCAAGATTGCGCGTTGGCGATAATCAAAACACCTAACCGGATTCGGGCAGAGCGCTGAGCGCTGCGAAGAGGGCCTCAAGCGGCATGACGTCAGCATATTTTTTGCTCATGTCGAATAGACTTGCATCGTGAGCGTCGATCGAGCGGTCGCCGACGCAGTCTCGGATCACCATGGGCCTAAAGCCGTGGCACATGGCATCCACCACGCTGGCCCGCACGCAGCCGCTGGTCACACAGCCGGCCACGACCAGGGTCCGCACGCCCTTCTGAGTAAGCCAAGGCGCCAGATTGGTTCCGAAAAAAGCGGATGGCTGAGTTTTGCGGACGATATGCTCGCCTTGCAAAGGCGCGAGCGTCGGAACGATGGCGCTGGCGGCGGACGCTTCGGTTAGCCGCAGAAGGGTAGGGGCCTTCAGGCTGAAGATATTGGCGTCGGCGCCATCGTCGGCGAATACGATTCGACTGTGGGCGACCGGCCAGCCGAGCCGTCGCGCCGTTTGAAGCAGAAGGGTCGAACGGTCGATGGCGGCGGCGATGTTGCCGCCGCCAAACTGCTCGGGATCGGCAAATCCCTCGACGAAATCAACCAGGAGAAGGGCGATCGGCGGGACGACGCCGAGGGCGGCGCCAAATCCTTGGCGGGCGAAGACGTCATCGGCCGGCGCGCTCATGCCGGCGCTCCGAGGTCCACGAGAGCCCCGTCCTTCACGACCGCCTCGCCATCCAAAAGAACGGTGCAGCGCCGCAAGGGAATGTCGATATGGCAGGCGGTGTTGCGTGCGCCCCCTACCTCGGTGTTGGGGCCAAGGGAAAAGAGGAAGTTTCCGGCGAAGGCGCGGGCGTCCATGCCGATGGTCTGCTCGCGATCGTAAAGACCAAGGGTGGACCAGCGGGCTCGCTTTTGCAGTCCCCAGCCGATGTGGGACATGGCGAAGCCCTCGGGATCTTCGAATTCGGCCATATAGTCGATCAATAAATCCGCATCGACGCCGCCTGCGATGTCGGTCACATAGCCTTGCTCCACCGTAAGATGGATGGGTTCCGACACATAGGACTTCATCGGCAGCAGGATGTCGCCCCGATCGATCACGATGCGCCCGGAGCTCTGCCCTTCGTTCGGCCAGGTGAGGATGAAACCGCTCGGCCAGTGATCCCACCGGCCCGGTTCGTCGACAAATCCATATTCCTCGACCGGCGGATACTGCCCCAAGGGACAGCGCAGGTCCGTTCCGGCGGCGGAGGTGACCTGCATTTGCGCGGCGGCCCGAATCCGCCGCGCCGCCGCGCCGACCCTCTGGCGATCGGCTTCCTCGGGCAGAATGCGAACTAGAACTTCAGGGGGCTCTACCGCCAGAAGGATCTTTGTGCCCGATTCCAGGATCTCGGCCTGCTCGGGTGAGAATAGAAGCAGCATGAGGTCGAGGACGATGTCGCTGGCTTTGCACAGCGCCATGGCGGCGGCGTTCCCGGTCAGGGGTGTCGAACCGACATAGGCCAGCGGGTCGCGACTGAGCGACTTCTCGCCATTGACGGGCAGAAGATCCAGTCGATTGACAATCGTTCCAAAGCTTTGCGCCGCGGCGATCGCTGTGCGCAGGGTTTGCGGATGGGAGTCCGGACCGGTCAAAATGGTGACGGTCTGCCCCGCCGTCACCCGCGAGAGGGTCAAGACCTGGGTCCAGGCCTGGACCATCTGAAAGTCGCTAACCGCCATCGTTCCACCTCGTATAGGCCGTGCCTCAACCGTCTTCGCGCCGCCCGAAGCCGGACGCGCCCACCCGGCGCCCACGACGCCAGCGTGGGGTTGACCGGGCGATGGGCGAGCGGAGACAGCGTGCTCCATTCGGCATGGCGCCCAACGGCATGGCATGTACGCATACAAAGGATATATGAAAAGCTATTCCTGTAGAAAGAAATCGCCGACTGTCCGGCGTTGTGCTCAATATCTAGTCCAATCAAGGCATGACCGGCCCACTGGGCGCTGAATTTGGGTGCATCGTTCGAAATTGGCCATAATTTCTTGTACGTACGCATATGAACATGCTTAGACGGAGCCAGTTCGAGGCGCCCGTGGAGCGGGCTGGAGCGAGAATGCGAAAACCCTTTCGGATCGGTCAGATCGTGCCGAGCTCAAACACGACCATGGAAACAGAAATCCCCGCCATGCTCCGGGCTCGAGGTCTCATAAGTTCCGAAAGCTTCACCTTTCACTCAAGCCGTATGCGTATGAAGCACGTGACGCCCAGTGAATTGGCGGCGATGGACGAGCAGTCCGATCGGTGCGCGGCGGAGCTTGCGGACGGGCGAATGGACGTTTTGGGCTACGCCTGTCTGGTCGCCATCATGGCCATGGGGGCTGGCTATCATCGGGTTTCCCAGGCCCGATTGCAGGCGAGGACTCGCGAGGCGGGCGCGGACATCCCGGTGATCACCAGCGCGGGCGCCCTGATCGATAGTCTTCATCTCATTGGCGCGCGCCGCATCGCGCTCGTCGCGCCGTACATGAAGCCGCTGACCAAGACCGTGATCGACTATATCGAGGCTGAGGGCATCGCCGTGGTCGATCATGTGGCCCTAGAGATTTCCGATAATCTGGAGGTTGGCCGCCACGATCCGTCGCGCCTGCCCGATATTGCGCGCAGACTTGACGTCTCCACGGCTGACGCGGTGGTTCTGTCCGCCTGCGTGCAGATGCCGTCGCTCTCAGCGGTTTCCACAGCCGAAGCGCAGTTGCGAAAGCCCGTCGTGACCGCCGCTATCGCTACAACATTTCAGATGCTCAAGGCGCTTGACCTTTCAACGAATGTCCCCGGCGCGGGGGCCTTGCTGTCGGGGGCCTACGCTTGAGCTCGTCCCGCTTTCTCTATGGCGCCAACGTCCATGCGAACGGGGTGCGCCACCACTATCTTCGCTACGGCGGCGCAGGCCAACCTCTGGTTCTGGCGCCGGGCATAACCAGTCCCGCCATCACCTGGGGCTTTGTGGCTGAGGCCCTCGCCGAGGACTTCGATGTCTATGTTCTCGACGTCCGCGGGCGCGGCCTTTCGCAGGCGGGTCCAGAGGTCGACTACAGCTTGGATGCGTGCGCGTCCGACCTTGTGTCCATCGCCGACGCCCTCGATCTTCGCCATCCCCTGTTGGTCGGCCACTCGATGGGCGCGCGACACGCCATACGCGCCGGCAAGATGGCGCCGGGGCGGTTTGGCGCGCTTGTGCTGGTGGATCCGCCCGTCTCCGGTCCTGGCCGCCGGGCCTATCCATCGTCCCTATCTTGGTACATCGACTCGATGGCCCTTGCGCGGAGCGGCGTGGGTGTCGAGGGGCTTAGACCCTTCACCCCGACCTGGACGGATGAGCAGATCGCGCTTCGCGCGGAATGGCTTCACACGTGTCACGAGCGCGCCGTGATCGCTTCATTCGACGGCTTCCACACCGACGATATCCACGCCGATCTGCCGGATTTGGTCGATCCCACCCTGCTGGTGGTGGCGGGCCGGGCCGGAGTCATCCTCCCGCAAGACGAGGAGGAGATCCGCAAGCTCTTGCCGGCCGTTCAAATCCAACGCGTCGACGCGGGACACATGATCCCGTGGGACGATCTTGCGGGCTTCTTGTCGGTCGTCCGAAGCTACCTCCAGGCGCTCCCCGTATCTTCCATCGCAGCGCCTGGCGCGTCTGGAGACCTCCCATGAGCGGAAAAGCCGAACTCGCCATTGTCGGCGCAGGTCTGGGCGGACTGACGGCGGCGCTGTGCCTGCTCAAGGCCGGACATGACGTGAACCTCTATGAGCAAGCGCCGGCATTTTCCCGCTTGGGCGCGGGCATACAACTCGGGCCCAATGTTTTGAAGGTCATGCGCCACATCGGTCTTGAGGATAAGGTTCAGGCAATGGGGTCCAAACCGCCGTCTTGGATCAGCCGCAATTGGTCCGACGCCGCCGTGCTGGCCGATATCCCGCTCAATCGCCGCAAGGATGAGTATGGCGCGAGCTACGTCACGATACACCGCGGCGACTTCCATCGTCTCCTGACCGAGCACATGCCCGAGGGCCGTTTGCACTTCGACAAGCGGGTGGTGGCGATGGACGGCGCGGGTGAGCGCTCCACCCTGGAATTTTCGGATGGGACCAGCGCCCAGGCCGATCTGATCGTCGGCGCGGACGGCGTGAACTCCATGGTGCGAGAACTGCTGCTCGGCGCCGAGGCGCCTAGCTATTCCGGCTATGTCGGACATAGGGCGATCTTACCGGCAAGCGCAGTGAATGGCCTGCAACTGCCTTTAGACCCCTGCGTCAAGTGGTGGTCAAAGGATCGCCATATCATGATCTACTTCCTGGATGACCGGCAGGAAGAGCTTTACTACGTAACGGGCGTTCCCGAGGCGGACTGGACCGCGCGAACCTCGTTCGTTGACAGCAGCCGTGCGGAGATGAAGGCGGCCTTTGCAGGCTTCCACCCCACGGTGCAGGCGATTATCGACGTCGAAACGGAGGTGACCAAGTGGCCGCTGCTTGCGCGCCCGCCGCTGCCGTTTTGGAGCCAGGACCGGGTCGCCCTGTTAGGCGACGCCTGCCATCCGATGAAGCCCCAC
>JAMFTA010000048.1 GCA_026225565.1 Caulobacter sp.
GATTGGCCAGCGCCGCCAGCTTAGCCAGCAGCGTGTCGCCAGGAGTCGAAATGGGCGGTTCCGATATCATGTGTCAGAAATAATTGACGCATGTCAGGTAGTCAAGGAAATGTTGACATCGCCTTGGCGCCGGCGCCCCCGACGATCAGCAGGCCGGCGGCGATCAGGCACCAGACTGCCTGGGCGGCGATGATTTGCGCCAGGTTGTCCGGCCGCAGATGAAGGTCCGAAAACAGCAGAATGGACGCCGGAATCCCCGCGCAAAGCAGTCCGGCCGATCCCGCCAGCCGGTTCGCAAGGCCCCGTCGCAGCAGGAGGGCCAGCGACCAGCAACCCGCGCCAAGGGCCGTGGCCAGCAGCGCCACCTTGGTGAAATCCTGGATCATCGCCGCCACCAGCCGGAACACGCTGGCGTCGGCGGCGGTGCAGCCGCCCGGCGTGGCGAGGCAGGCTTGGGCGACATCCGGTGTGACGAAACCGTCCAAGGTGGTGGGAACGATCATCACCACCACGCCGACCGCGAAGGCTATGAAGCCCGCAACGACCGCCGGATGGCGAAACCCGATCCGCGCGGAGAAGATGTAGAACCCCAGCGCCTGAACGCCGAGGATGAACATAAGGGCCCCGTGGACGATCCGGTCCATCGCCGCCAACGCCCTTATGCCCGTGGCCATCTCGCCTATGCCATGGTGCGCCCTCAGCACCGGGTGGTGCATCACTAGGACCAGGGTCAAGAGGCCCGTGAGGGCGAGCAGAACCCCGCCGAACCGCTCGCGCCGTCTGTCCATCGTCTTATCATTCACTGTCATGGCCTGCGCCCCTATGCTTGCAGGCCCAGCCTAGGCGTGCGGCGTTGAGGGTGGGCGGATAGGGCGGCGGCGGCGCCCGATAGCGGACAAGGGGACCGATATGTCTGAAGCGAGGGTGGGCGAAATCGCAGGGAAGCCGGAGGATCGGCGGGTGGCGCGCACGCGGGCGGCGATCCGCTCGGCCTTCAACGCCTTGATCCTCAGCCGCGGCTACGAGGCGATTTCCGCCGCCGACATCGCCGAGGCTGCCAATGTGGGCCGCTCGACCTTTTATGAGCACTATCAGAGCAAGGAAGACGCGCTCGCCATGAGCCTTGCGGTCGTGCTGCAGCCTCTGGCCGACGCCTGTTCGGCTGAGGCGCCGCAAGGCCCCATCGCCGCGGCGATCACCCATTTCTGGGACAATCGCCAGCTGGCCAAGGTTCTGATGTCAGGGCGCCCCCGCTGGATCATGGCCCGCCAGCTCGCAGGGCTGATCGAACAGCGGCTCTGCGCCGACCCCAGCACTAAGGCTACGGCTCAGGCGGCCCTGCCCATTCCGCTGCTCGCCGCGCAATTGGCCGATGGCCAACTGGCGCTCATCGAGGCCTGGCTGTCGGGCCGCCACGGATGCTCTGCGCCCCAGATCGCCGCGGCGCTGCACGCCACCAGCAGCGCGGTCGTCCGAGCGGCCGTCCAGAGCGAAGGCCAGGGCGCTTCCGGCGCCTAGAGCCGTTCCTGCGCGTGAGGCTCGTGCAGCAGATCCTTCTTGAACTTGCCGATGCTGGAATGATCGTGGCCGTAGCTGACCACGCGATAGACCGCCCGCGCGATGTTGCCGCCGCCGACGTTGCAGATGATGGTGCCGTTCTCGCTCTTCAGCCCCGGCGCGTGCTGCCCGAGCCAGTCGTGATTTTCGATGGTGGTCTCGATGCGGCAGTCGGCGGGAATCTTAATGCCCATCTTGGCGAGGAAGCCCCTGGGGTCGCCCAGATACTGCAGATATTCATCCGGCGTGCATTCCCAGAAATGCACATGAAACGGCTCGTTCTTGATGATCTCAGATCGCGCTGAGAGATCGACGATCTTGCTTGGCATGGCAATTCTCCAGCGGCCGACCGATGAGGGCGCAGTCCACCCCGGCGCAGCGGGATCGGGGCGTAACGGAAGGTATTACAACTTAAGGACGTCTCTTAGTCAAGCGTGTCCCGCCGTTCCCGCTCTCACTCCACGCGCCTAAGCGCCCCGCCGTCCACCACCCGGTAGAAGCAGGAGCGGGCGCCCGTGTGGCAGGCCCCGCCGTCGCCCTGGGGACGCACCTTCATCCAGACGGCGTCCTGATCGCAGTCGATGCGCAGTTCGACCACCGTCTGGATCTGCCCCGAGGTGGCCCCCTTATGCCAAAGCGCATCCCGCGAGCGGCTCCAGTAGTGGGCCTCGCCGGTGTCCAGCGTCAGGCGCAGGGCCTCGTCGTTCATCCAGGCGAACATCAGGGGCTCGCCGGTGTCCGCGTCGGTGGCGATGGCGGCGATCAAACCGTCAGGACCGAAGCGGGGGGTGAGGACGTCGCCCTGCTCAACCGCGTGCTTGTCGCCGGGCTCTGGGAAGGGGGCTGGCGGGAGGGCGGCCATGGCGGGCTAGGCCGCGCCGCCGCTTTCCAACTCATCGGGCAGGCCGACGATGTGGAAGCCGGCGTCCACGTGCACCACTTCCCCGGTGGTGGAGCGGCCGAGGTCGGAGAGCAGCCAGAGTGCGCAGCCGGCCACCCCCTCAGGGGCGGTGTCCTCGCGCAGCGGCGACCAGGCGCGTCCCTGGTTGACCATGCTGCGGCCGCCGGAAATGCCGGCGAGCGACAGGGTGCGGATGGCCCCGGCGCTGATGGCGTTGACCCGGATGCCCTTGGGCCCGAGGTCGCGGGCGATGTAGCGGGTGCAGGCTTCCAACGCCGCCTTGGCCACCCCCATGACGTTGTAATTGGGGATCACCCGCTCGGCCCCCAGATAGGTCAGGGTGATCATCGAGCCGCCGTTGGGCATCAGGCTCGAAGCCCGCCGCGCCGCATCGACGAAGGAGAAGGCCGAGATATCCATCGAGCGCAGGAAGTTCTCCCGCGTGGTGTTCTCCACGAACGAGCCCTTCAGCTCGTTCTTTTCGGAGAAGGCGATGGCGTGGACCACGAAATCGATGGTTCCGAAGGCCTCTTCGATGGTCTTGAAGGCGGCTTCCATGGAGGCGTCGTCGGTGACCTCGCAGGGGCAGAACACCTTCACGCCGATGGATTCGCCCAAGGGCTTCACCCGCTTTTCCATCATGTCCATGTAGGTGAAAGCCAGCTCGGCCCCCTGGGCGGCCAGCTGTGCAGCGATGGCCCAGGCGATGGAGTTGTGGTTGGCCACCCCCATCACCACGCCCTTCTTGCCCTTCATCAGCTCGCCCTTGGGCAGGTTCATTTCTTCGGCGGCCATGACGTTTCCCAGGGTTGTCGCTTTGATAGCGGTCGTTGTTCGAGTTTTGGACGGCGAGGCGAGGGTCCGCAAGCGGAGCCGGCGCGATCAGCCGTCGTGGCGGCTCATCACCAGGCAGCCGTTGGTGCCGCCAAAGCCGAAGGAGTTGGACATCACCGTGTTCAGCTCCATGTCCTTCCTGGCGCGGAGGATCGGCAGGTCCTCGAAGGCCGGATCCAGGTTTTCGATGTTGGCGCTTTCGGCCGCGAAGCCGCCCTGCATCATCAACATGCAGTAGATCGCCTCCTGGGCCCCTGCGCCGCCGAGGCTGTGGCCGGTCAAGGACTTGGTGGAGGAGATCGGGGGAATCTTGTCGCCAAACACCGCCCGCACCGCCTCCATCTCCTTCAGGTCGCCGACGGGGGTGCCGGTGCCGTGGGGATTCAGGTAGTCGATGGGCGGAACCGGGGTCTGCCCATCCATGCCGGCCATGGCCAGGCGCATACAGCGGGCCGCCCCTTCGCCGGAGGGAGCGACCATGTCGTGGGCGTCGGCGTTGGCGGCGTAGCCGACGATCTCGGCATAGATCTTGGCGCCCCTGGCCTTGGCCCGGTCGAGGTCTTCCAGGACCACGATGCCCGCGCCGCCGGCGATGACGAAGCCGTCGCGGTCGCGGTCATAGGCGCGCGACGCCACGGCCGGGCGGTCGTTGAAGCCGCTGGACATGGCGCCCATGGCGTCGAACAGGTTGGAGAGGGTCCAGTCCAACTCCTCGCAGCCGCCGGCGAACATCACGTCTTGCTTGCCCATGATGATCTGCTCAGCGGCCGAGCCGATGCAGTGGGCGGAGGTCGCGCAGGCCGAGGAGATCGAATAGTTAATCCCCCGGGTCTTGAACCAGGTGGAAAGCACCGCCGAAGGGCCGGAACACATGGCCTTGGGCACGGCGAAGGGGCCGATCCGCTTGGGGCCCTTGTCGCGGGTGGTCTCCGCGGCCTGCACGATGGTGCGGGTGGAGGGGCCGCCGTCGCCGACGATCAGCCCCGTGCGTTCGTTCTGGATCTCCGCTTCGGTGAGGCCGCTGTCCTTGATCGCCTGCTCCATGGCGATGTGGGCGTAGGCGGTGCCAGGGGCGAGGAAGCGCGCCGCGCGGCGGTCGATCAGCGCTTCCCAATCGATTTGCGGGGCGGCGTGAACCTGGCAACGAAAACCCAGGGCCGCGTATTCCGGCGCGGCGACAACGCCGGAACGGGCATGGCGCAGAGAGGCCGAGACCTCATCCGCGGTGTTGCCGATCGACGATACGATACCGATCCCGGTGACTACAACGCGGCGCATGGTTAAGCCTCAGTATCGGATCCGATGCCAACGCCTTGCAGGGATTTGGGGCTAAAAAGCCCGACCTTAAGGTCTTTGGCGGTGTAGATGACTTGATCGTCGGCTTCGAGCGTTCCGTCGCCGACCCCGAGGATCAGCCTGCGCAATATAACCCGCTTCATGTCGATTTTATACGTAACCTTCTTCACAGTCGGCTGGACTTGACCACGAAACTTCACCTCGCCGACACCCAGAGCCCGGCCGCGCCCAGGCGCTCCCGACCAGCCGAGGAAGAAGCCCACCAGCTGCCACATGGCGTCCAAGCCCAGGCATCCAGGCATCACCGGATCGCCGAAGAAGTGGCAGAGGAAGAACCACTGGTCCGGTGTGATGTCGAGCTCGGCGCGGATGAAGCCCTTGCCGTACTTGCCGCCATCAGCGGTGATCTCGACGATGCGATCCATCATCAGCATCGGCGGGGCGGGCAGTTGAGCATTGCCGTCGCCGAACACCTCGCCCCGTGCGCAGGCCAAGAGGGTTTCGGTGTCATACGCCGCAAGGTGGGTAAGATCGGCCGTCATCGGAGGGATAGGGTCCTGAAAGTTCACACGGAGCCTCCTCCGCAACTAAGCACGGGCGGATGGGTACACGAGGCCGCGCCCCGCCTCAACCGATCCCGCGCGGGGTTGTCATTTTCCCTTCACGGAAGGCAAGGCCTTCAAGAGGGAGGCTTGGTCGAGATCCAGATCCTTGGCGGCGATCACCTGCACATTGGGGAAGCGCAGTTTCAGCTGATCGATGAAGGCCTTGGCGTCGCCGACGACGATCAGGCTGGCGGCGGCGGGATCGACGGTGGCTGTGGCGGCGGTACGGGCCGCGTCGGCGCTGACGGCGTCGATCTCCTCAGGGTAGAGGCCGACCTGCTTTAGATCCACCCCGTAGAGGGCGTCGGCGGTCAACACCCCCGCCATGCCGGCGCTGGTCTCGATGGCGCGGCCATAGCCGCCGACCAGGGAGGCCTTGCGGGGGCCGAGCTCATGGGGGGCGATCGGCTCCGCGCCCAACTTTTTCGCTTCGTCCACCAGCAGGCCGGCGACCTCTGCGGCCGAGGCGTTCTTGGTCTGGGCCGAGGCGGTGAATAGGCCGACCCCGTCGCGAGCGTCGATGCGGCTGCTGGCGCCATAGGAGAGGCCGCGCTTGATCCGCACCTCTTCGTTCAGCCGGGCCGAATAGCCGCCGCCGAGCACGGCGTTGATCGTCCGCACCGCGAAATAGCGGGGGTCGTTGCGGCCGATGGTCGGCGCGGCCAGGGTCACCGAAGCCTGGCCGGCGGAGGGCAGATCGATCACCACCACCCGAGGCGCAGCGGCCGTGCCGGCCGGCGGCGGCGCGGGCAGGGGCGACGCCGGCCTGGCCCAATAGCCGAAGGTCCTTTGCGCCAGGGCGAAGCCGGCTTCGGGCTCGATATCCCCGGTCAGCACCAGGATGGCGGCGTCGGGGCGATAGGCGTGGGCGTAGGCTGTAGCGATGTTGGCGCGGGTGATCCGCTGCAACGAGGCGGCTGTGCCGTCCAGCACATGGCCATAGGCGCCGGCGCCGAACACCACCGGGGCGACGGCGAAGGCGGCTAGGTCCCCCGGCTGCTTCAGGGCCACTGTCAGGTCGTCCAGTTTCTGCCGACGCAGGCGCTCGATCTCCTCCGGCGCGAAGGCTGGATGGCGGGCCACGTCGGCCAGGATCGGCAGGGTGGCGGGCAGCTGGTCGGCCAGCACGGTTAGGGTCAGGCCCGAGCCGTCGTAGGTGGTCTCCGGCTTCAGGCTCCCGCCCGCCGCCTCGATCTGCCCAGCGATCTCGGTGGCCGAGCGGGTGGCGGTCCCTTTGGGTAGAAGGTCGCCGGTTAGCGAGGCCAGTCCGGCCAGGCCGGCGGGATCGGCTGCGCCGCCGTTGCGGAATGTTAGTTCGGCGGTGAGCATCGGCAGGTCGGAGGTCTTCGCCACGATCACCCGCAGGCCATTGGCCAGAACGCGCTCGGCGATGATCGGCGCCACGGCCTTGGCCGGCGCTGCGGTCGGCGGCGGCGGATGCGGCAGGTCGGCGGGCGGCGGCGCGGCCTTCACATCGGCCGGCAGCACATTGGCGTCGACCGTCGGCGAGACCTGGGCCAGATCCGGTGCGGCCTTCTCCCCGGCTGGGCGCTGACTGTCGTCCAGATAGCGGATCACCACCCGGTGGCCGTCGATCAGATAGGTTTGCGCCGCGCGCTGGATGTCGGCTGCGGTCACGGCCTGAAGAGCAGCGATGTCGGTGTTGGCGCGGGCGGCGTCCCCCTCGACCAAGAGGGCGTGACCGATCTCGAAGGCGCGGCCATCCACCGTTTCCCGTTGCTGCAGCGCCGCGGCGACCAGCTGGTTCTTGGCCCGGGCCAGTTCATCCGCCGCGACCGGCTGATCTCGCAAACGCTTGACCTCGTCCCGCAGCGCCGCCTCGCCTTCGTCCAGGGTCTTGCCGCCGGCCATCACCGCCTGCACTTGAAAGAGGCTCGGCTGGGCGTTCTGACCGGCGTCCGAACCGATGCTCTGGGCGATCTGGCGGTCGTAGACCAGGTCATGATTCAGCCGGCTGGAATCCCCGGCCGAGAGGATGGCGTCGGCGATGCGCAGGACCGCCAGGTCGCGGCTCGACGCCGCCGGGATCGGCCAGGTGATGTCCACGGCCGGCAGGGGCACATTGGGGGCGTAGACGACCGCGGTCCTGGGGCCCGTCCGCGCGGGTTCGACCACGGTGACCCGGGGCGCCGGCCGGTCGGGGTTGCCCACTCCGCCGAAATACCGGTCGATCCAGGCGTCCAGGGTCTTCTGATCATAGTTGCCGACCACGATCAGGGTTGCGTTGTCCGGCCGGTAGAAGGTGTCGTGAAACGCCTTCACGTCGTTGAGGGTGGCGGCGTCCAGATCGCCGATCGAGCCGATGGTGGAGCGCTTATAGGGGTGGACCGTATAGGAGGCGTCGCGCACCGCCAGGAAGAGGCGGCCATAGGGATTGGCCAGGTAGCTTTGCCGCAATTCCTCTTCCACCACGGCCCGCTCGGAGACGAAATTGGCCTGATCGACGGAGAGCGAACTCATCCGTTCAGCCTCGGCCCAGAGCAGGCGCTCCAGGTGGTTGGCGGGGATCACCTCATAGAAGTTGGTGAAGTCGTCCCAGGTGGAGGCGTTGTTCATCCCGCCCACATCCTCGGTCAGCCGGTCCAGCTGCTCGGCCGGCATGTCGCGGGTCGCCTTGAACATCATGTGCTCGAACAGATGCGCAAAGCCCGAGCGCCCTTGCGGATCGTCCTTGGAGCCGACCCCATACCAGACCTGCACGGTCACATTGGGGGTGCTGGCGTCCCGAGCGGTGAAGACCCGCAGGCCGTTCTTCAGAATGCGCTCGGCGAAGGGGATCGGCGGCACGGCCACGTGAGACGCGGCGGGCTGCGCGTGGGCCGCGGCCGGAGCCACCATCATGGCGGCGGTGAACAGGAGGGAGCGGAACGAGCTTTTCATATCAACGCCTTAGCATGGGGGCGCGAGCCGCCAAGATGAACTTGTCGTAAGCAAATCCTTTCCGCCCGCGCGGTTCTTCACCAGATCGTCCACCACCGAGGGATCGGCGAGGGTGGAGGTGTCGCCGAGTGCATCGAGCTCGTTCTCGGCGATCTTGCGCAGGATCCGGCGCATGATCTTGCCCGAGCGGGTCTTGGGCAGGCCCGGCGCCCACTGGATCACGTCGGGTGCGGCGAAGGGGCCGATGTCGGCGCGCACAGCCTTCACCAGCTCGGCCTTCAGGGCGTCCGACGGCTCCACCCCACGCTCCAGGGTGTCGTAGGCGTAGATGCCCTGGCCCTTGATGTCGTGGGGAAAGCCGACCACGGCGGCCTCGGTCACGTGGGAGTGCCCGACCAGGGCTGACTCCACCTCGGCGGTGCCGATGCGGTGGCCGGAGACGTTGATCACGTCGTCCACACGCCCGGTGATCCAGTAGTAGCCGTCCTCGTCCCGCCGGCAGCCGTCGCCGGTGAAATACTTGCCGGGATAGGTCTTGAAATAGGTGTCGATGAAGCGCTGGTGATCGCCATAGACGGTCCGCATCTGCCCCGGCCAGCTGTCGGTGATGCAGAGGTTGCCGGACGCCGCGCCCTCCAGAACAACGCCCTTCTCGTCCACCAGCTGGCATTGCACGCCGGGCAGCGGCAGGGTGGCCGAGCCCGGTTTCAGAGCCACGGCGCCCGGTGTCGGCGAAATCAAAACCCCGCCGGTCTCGGTCTGCCACCAGGTGTCGACGATGGGGCAGCGGTCCTCGCCCACCACCCGGTGATACCAGAGCCAGGCTTCTGGATTGATCGGTTCGCCGACGGTGCCCAGAAGCCGCAGGGAAGCGCGGGAGGTCGCCTTCACCGGCGCCTCGCCCTCGCGCATCAGGGCGCGGATGGCGGTGGGGGCGGTGTAGAAGATCTCCACCTGGTGCTTGTCGATCACCCGCCAGAAGCGCGAGGCGTCGGGATAGGTGGGCACGCCTTCGAACATCAGGGTGGTGGCGCCGTTGGCCAGCGGGCCATAGACGATATAGCTGTGGCCCGTCACCCAGCCGACATCCGCCGTGCACCAATAGATGTCGCCCTCGTGATAATCGAAGACATATTGATGGGTCATCGAGGCGAAGACGAGATAGCCGCCCGTCGTATGCACGACGCCCTTGGGGGCGCCGGTCGAGCCTGAGGTGTAGAGGATGAACAGCGGCGCTTCGGCCTCCATCGGCTCGGCGGGACAATCGGCGGAGGCCGCGGCCATAGCTTCGCCGAGCCAGACGTCGCGGCCGGGCTTCCAGGCGATTTCGCCGCCCGTGCGTTTGACCACCAGCACATGTTTGACGCCGCCCGCCTTGCCGGCGGCAATGTCGACATTGGCCTTCAGCGGCACTTTGCGGCCGCCGCGCAGGCCTTCGTCCGCCGTGATCACCACGGCCGATTCCGCGCCCTGAATGCGGCCGGCGAGCGCGTCGGGCGAAAAGCCGCCGAACACCACCGAATGGATCGCGCCGATCCGCGCGCAAGCCAGCATCGCATAGGCCGCTTCCGGGATCATCGGCATGTAAATGGTGACGCGGTCGCCTTGTCTGACGCCATGCGCGCGCAGCACATTGGCGAGGCGGCAAACCTGCCCATGAAGTTCGGCATAAGTGATGTGTTTCGATTCACTGGGATCGTCGCCTTCCCAGATGATCGCGGTCTGTTGCGCGCGCGCCGGCAAGTGTCGGTCGATGCAATTATAGGCGACGTTGGTCAGGCCGTCTTCGTACCATTTGATGGACA
>JAMFTA010000049.1 GCA_026225565.1 Caulobacter sp.
GCTATGGACCGCACGCTCCTGCGCCATGGTGTAGCTCTTCATCAGCCTGTCCAACAGCTGCCCAAGCGGGGCGAGAACATCGTCGACGTGCGGCGCAGCGTCCCCGGCATAGTCGGCCAGGGCGCCTGCCGCCTCATCGAGGACCGCGCCGATCTCATGCTCAAGGTCCACGCGCGAGGCCGCCTGTTGCAAGGTCTGCATCGCCAGTCGCCCCTCGGCCGCCAGGCTCATCAACTCCGACTCCATGGTGTTGCCTGCCTGTTGCAGCTTGCGCCCAGCCCCTACCAAGGCTGCGCCTATGTCTTCGGCGATCCTGGGCGTATCGCCATCGCCCGAGAGTAGTCGGGCGTCGACGGAGAGGGCGCCCAGCGCCACCAGCGCTTCCTTGGTCGCCGTCTCCATATGGCCCGCATAGGCGCGCAACTCTACCGCGATCACGCTCAGCGGCTTGCCCATTTCGCCGCTACGGAAACAGCGCAAGGTGGTGTTGAGCGCCATCTCCTGTACGTCGGTCTTGATCCCTTGAAGTTGGGTGATCTGCCCGCCGAGAC
Organism: Caulobacter sp.; assembly: GCA_026225565.1. Taxonomy (GTDB): domain Bacteria; phylum Pseudomonadota; class Alphaproteobacteria; order Caulobacterales; family Caulobacteraceae; genus CAIOYC01. The sequence goes on from JAMFTA010000049.1 coordinate 552, forward strand.
GCCCTGCCGCCGCCGCCGCCGAGCTGCCGACTTGCAAGGCCCTTTGGTCGGCGACCGCCATGTCCTCCACCAGGATCAGGGCCTCACCCACGTGGTGCTCGAGCCCCTGAAGAAAGCCCAAGTCCTCGCTGTCGTTGCGCGTGGCGGCGCGATTGCCGATGGCCAGCAGGGCGGCGGTGTCGCCCGCTATGCCCCCCATGCAGGCTCCGATCCGCGCGACGTCGCGGTGGAAATCCGTGGCCGTGGATGAAAGCTGCGCGGCTAAAAGGCTGTAGACGCAGCCGGCCATCCGCTCGTGCTGGTCGGAGGTGAGGCCTTGCACATCGCGCAGATGGACCAGAGCCTGGCTGATGTGCTCCACCCGTTGACGGGTGATGTCGCCGATTTGCAGGGCGCCGAGCGCCGCGCCGACCTTTTTCTGAATGCTACGGGCCAAGGCGTCGACGTCGGAGGCAATGGCGACGATGCATTGGTGATGGGATAGGATGCCTGACGCTGTTGAGGCGAGCCCCGCCGGCACCGTGGCCAACAGACCCTCGCACTGTTCGATCAGAGTGCTCTCATGGCCGACAGCGGTTTTGAAGATACGCCTCAGCGCTTGCAGGTCGGCGTCAAAGGCGTTCAGATGCGTCGAGCCGAGCTCAATCCGATCGCAAATCTCCTGGGCGAAGGCGCCAAATTCGTGGCCGGCGATAGCAATGGAGCCGGCGGCGATCTTGATGTCGATGGCGAAGACTCGCAGGTAGGCGAGGTTGCGGCGCATTCCCGCTATGCCATCGGCCAGATGCTCGCCGGCGATCACCAAACGCTCAATGGTTTTGTGGCGGTCGGCATGTTGAGCGGGAAGCGCGAGCAGGTTCGCCGCGGCGGTCATGAGTTCGCCGGTGGTGGCGGCTACGGCGTCGCCGTCCAAGCTTTGGCTGAGCTGGTTCACGGATTCCAAAAGACGGCCCAAGCTGTCGACCGCCTGGCCGAGAACCTCACCAGCCTCCAAAAAACGACCCTCAACGGCCATGCGGGCCGCCTCTAGCTGGTCCTCCAACTCAAAGCGCTGAGGGGGTGGCGACAAGGTGGCGATGGCGAGGCGCATGGGGTCTTTCGAAGTTCAGATCAGCATGGCGCTCTATGTCCGAAGGTGTGATTAAGGACGGCTGCTACCGTATGCCGCACCGGTCGATTAACGATGAGTGACTTTGTCACCCGTGACGGGCGGGCGGCCTCGTTGTCTGCGATTTGCAACACCCCCAGCCTGGCGCAGCGCGTCGGAAAGCGTCCGCCCGGCGCAATCAGGCGCTGTTGTATTCTGAGGGTTCGCCTTTCGATATTCGCCCCCTGTCGGCGACTACGCAGAAGCGAGGCCCGCCACCTTCCACCGAGCCAGGCGCTCGTAATAGGGGAAGGCCGCGTCCGCGATGCGGCGGTTATCGGCGTCAAGGGTTGGGGCTGCGGCCTTTGGCTTTTGGGCGAACCCGGTTGAGCGCTCCACCTGATCGTACCAGGCCGGCGCCCAGACGCCGTCGCTGGCCCGGCGGCCCTGGTTCCACGACAGCATCGCCTCACTGAACGGGATCCCGATCGCGGCGCAGAGGGCGCTCAGGGTCTCGCGGGGGGCGGCGGTGATGTCGGCGCCTTCGACCACCGGCGGCGCGTGGCCGAGGCGGTCTGCTTCCCGATCGAAAAGCTCCGCTTGGCGGACGATGCCGATGTCGTCGAGTATGACCTCGCCGCGCTTTTCCCGGTATGACGCGACGATCTCGTCGGGCCTACGGATGAGGAAGGCGTTGCGGCACGAGGTCATCCAGTCGGTCCCCACCTGGGGCAGCATGTGTTGGGTCATGTGCTTTTGGTAGAAGATCGGCGCGCCGTTCGGACAGGGTTCCAGAAGGGTCTTTACGACCTCGCGCCAATCGGTGGGCTGGCTCTTCAGCACCTCGTCCCGCATGGGATGGATGACGCCGGTGGCGTGAAGATAGGCCGCGTAGAAAGGTTCGTCGATCACCTCCGTATCGGGCCGGCTTTCGAATGAGCGCATCAGGGCGGTGGAGATGTTGCGTGGCCCCGACCACATGGCGATCCGTATCGGCTCCCCGCTCATTGTCCAAGCGCCTCGCTGTCCTTCAGGGTCTCGTAGGCGGCGCGCAGATGCGCCGTGACGAGCCCGGGCAGAGCATGGGGCAGGGCATGTCCATCGATCTCGCGCACGGGGGTCAGACCGCCGAAGGTTCCGGTGACGAAGGCCTCGTCCGCCGCATGAGCGGCCTCAAGCGGAAAGTCGCCCAGCTCGATCGGCACGCCGTGAGCGCCGCAGAGGGCGATGGTCTTGGCGCGGGTGACGCCGTTGAAGCAGTAGTCGCCCCTGGAGGTGTGAACGACGCCGTCCTTGACGAAGAAAAAGTTGGTGGCGTTGCAGCTGGAAATGAACCCCTTGGGGTCGAGCATCAGGGCTTCGTCCGCGCCAAGCTCGATCGCTTGGAGCAGGGCCGTTATCAAGTTCAAACGGCTGTGGGAGTTCAGGCGCATGTCGAACATCTCAGCCGGCGTGCAGCGGATGGAGGCGGTTGCAAGGGACAAGCCTCTAGCGGCGAGGGCGGGGCTGGGGGTCTTGCGTTCCGCCAGGATGACCACGGTGGGATGGCCGAGGGCGTTGCGCGGATCCTGGTTGGCCCCGGTCTTGGGCCCGCGGGTGACCATCACCCGGATATGCACACCGTCCTCAAATCCGTTGGCCCGCAATGTGCGCCAGATTTCTGCGACGAGCGCCTCGCGCGAGAGGCCGATATCCAGCCGGATCGCCGCCGCCCCTGCGAACAGCCGCTCCACGTGTTCGTCCAGGAAAAGGAGCGCACCCTTGTGCAGACGCAGCCCTTCCCAGACACCGTCGCCGACGACGAAACCGGCGTCGAAAATGGAGACCTTGGCTTCCGCGCGCGGGACCAGATCGCCGTTCAGGCCGATCAGGACCGTGGCGTTTGCGGGGTCGTCCTCGAAGTCCTGGCTGCCGGCCATGCACGTTCCTTTTGCGTCGCCCCCGGTCAGAATACAGGCAGGGCCGAAGACGAATAGCGGGCTTTTGGGGATTTGGCCCGAAAAGACCCGACCAATCTGGCGAAGCGCGAGGCGGTCGGTTAGAGCCGATGGACGGCGAGGGGCGGAACACGGCATGAAATCCACCACATCGATGACAGTCGTTCTTTGCAGTCTGTCACTGATGGTCGCTGCCGCCCATGGGGCGACGCCTGGCCCTAGCGATGCAGACCTGAAGTTCCGCGCCCTCTACACCCGCGAATGGGCCTGGCGGGAGCAGCAGCAAATGGTCGATCAGGATGACGAGACGGGGCCGGTCCTGCCGAACCTGCCCGATGTCAATCCAGCCGCCGAGGCCCAGAGGACCGCCTATTGGACCGAAGTGAGCCGCGCCCTCGGAACGATCGATCCCACCGCCCTTTCGCCGGCGGAACATGTGAACTACGCCGTCTATCGGGCCCAGATCTCCGCCTTGCTCGCCGATCAGCAGTTTCGCGAATACGAGAAGCCCCTGAACGCTGACACCTTTTTCTGGGGAGAGCCGGCGTCAGTCGCCCGCCGAAAGCTGAAGACCGAGGCGGACCTACGCAACTTCATCAGTCAGATGAACGACGTCCCACGCTATTTCGCCGAACAGACCGCCAACATGCGCGCCGGCCTGGCCCGCGGCTTCACGCCCCCGCAGATCACCTTGATCGGCCGCGACGACACCATCGCCTCTGTGGCCGACGCCAAGGCCCCTGAGGACACCGTATTCTACAAGCCCTTCCTGGCCATGCCGCCCAGCATTTCCGCCGAGACCCAGGCGCAGTTGCGCGCGGAAGCGGCGGCGGCGATCCGCGACAAGGTGATCCCGGCGCACAGGGCGCTGCTGAGCTTCATGCGGCAGGACTATATCCCGCACGCCCGCAAGACTCTGGCGGCCGAAGCCCTGCCGGATGGGAAGGCCTATTATCAATCGAAGCTGGTCGAGTTCACCACCACGGACATGACGCCCGACCAGATATATCGGTTGGGCGAGGCCGAGGTCGCCCGCATCCATGCGCAGATGCTCGATGTTATGAAGGAGGTCCGTTTCCAGGGAGACCTGCCGGCCTTCCTGACCTTTCTGCGGACGGACAAACAGTTCTACGCCACGACGCCGCTTCAGCTCCTGAAGGAGGCGGCCTATATCGCCAAACAGTTCGACGGCAAGGCGTCCACCTACTTCGGCCACCTACCGCGCGGGCGCTTCGCCATCGAGCCGGTTCCCGACGACATCGCGCCCTATTTCACCGGCGGTCGCGGCGGTCCTGGCGTCTATATCGTCAATACCTACGACCTGCCCTCGCGGCCGCTCTATTCCCTGCGGGCGCTGACCTTGCACGAGTCGGCGCCCGGCCACGCCTTCCAGATGCCGCTGGCGGCCGAAAACAAGGATCAGCCGGATTTTCGGCGCAAGACCTACATCTCGGCCTATGGAGAGGGTTGGGCTCTTTACTGCGAGAAGCTGGGCCTGGAGATGGGCCTTTACGAGACGCCCTACGACCGCTTTGGCATGTTGAGCTATCAGATGTGGCGGGCGGCGCGCCTGGTGGTCGACACCGGCATCCACGCCAAGGGATGGACCCGCGAACAGGCGCAGGCCTTTCTTCGCGACAATACGGCCCTGTCGCAGCATGAGATCGAGACCGAGGTGGATCGCTATATCGCCTGGCCCGGGCAGGCGGACTCCTACTACCTTGGCGAACTGGCCATCGTGCGGGCGCGGGCCAGGGCCGAGGCGGCGCTCGGACCGAAGTTCAACATCCGCGCCTTCCACGACGCGGTGCTGGAGCTCGGGTCCGTTCCCCTATCGACGATCGATCAGCGGATCGACCGCTTTATCGCCGAGGGCGGCAGGGGGCCGTATCCCGACGAGGAATAGAGCTCCGCCCAATAGTGCGCGGCGACAAGGCAAGATGAAGGATCGAACGATGACGGCGGGCGTGGGTGGATCGACGGTGCAACTGGAGCTGGCGGGACTGGAGCCGCCGTCTGGCCGGCCCGCCGCCATCGGTAAGGCTGATCACGAGGCGCGCCTCGCCAAGGCGCGTGGACTGACGGCGGATTTGGGCGCCGGGGCGCTCATCGTGGGCGCGGGCGCCAGCCTTCGCTATTTCACCGGCATCGGCTGGGGCGCCACCGAGCGCCTGGTGGCGCTGATCCTACCCGTGACCGGGGCTCCCATCGTCATCTGCCCCGCGTTCGAGCTGGGGTCGCTGCAGGCCAGCCTTGTCATCGACGCCGATATTCGCCTCTGGCAGGAGGACCAGCCGCCCGCCGCCCTCGTCGCGGCGGTGCTGGCCGAGCGAGGCGTCGGGACGCTCGCCTTCGATCCCGCCTTGCCGTTTCTGGTGTTCGATGCGGTCCGTCAGGCCGCGGCGAGCCTCGCCATCGTCAGCGGGACGGATGTCATCGACGGCTGCCGCAGCGCCAAATCAGCCAATGAGCTGGCCTGCCTCCAGTACGCCAAGACCCTCACCCTCGACGTCCATCGTCGCGCCGCCAGAATCCTCGCGCCGGGCGTCACCACGGGCGAGGTGAAGCGCTTCATCGACGCAGCCCACCGCAAGGGCGGCGCCGACAACGGCTCCTACTTTTGCGCCGTGCAGTTCGGCGTCGCCAGCGCCTATCCCCACGGCCTGCCGGGCGAGCAGACCCTGGCGGACGGGGATCTCGTGCTGATCGACACGGGATGCCAGATCCACGGCTATCACTCCGACATCACCCGCACCTACGTCTTCGGCGAGCCGAACGTGGAGCACCGCCGGATCTGGGCCATCGAACACGAGGCCCAGGCCGCCGCCTTCGCCGCCGCCCGCCCCGGCGTCCCTTGCGAAGCGATCGATCAGGCCGCCCGCGACGTGCTGGAACGCCATGGCCTCGGGCCCGACTACGCCTTGCCCGGCCTGCCCCATCGCACCGGACACGGAATTGGCCTCTCCATCCATGAGGCGCCCTATCTGGTGCGAGGGGACAAGACGCCGCTCGCGCCCGGCATGTGCTTTTCCAACGAGCCGATGATCGTGCTCCCGGACCGCTTCGGCGTCCGTCTTGAGGACCATTTCTACGTCACCGAGGACGGCGCGGCATGGTTCACCCAGCCCTCCGCCTCCATCGACCAGCCCTTTCCAGAGGCGGCCTGACGTCCGGCCAAAACCACTACCAGGAGCGTAGACAGCATGGCGTTTTGGGCGCGGCGAAAGTCGCTGGATGCGATCCTCCAGGTCGAGGAGAGCCGTAGACTAACGCCAACTCTGAGCTGGCCACACCTGATTGCTCTCGGCATCGGCGCCATCATCGGCACCGGCATCTACACCCTGACAGGCATTGGCGCGGAGCGGGCTGGCCCGGCGGTGATCTTGGCGTTCGCGGCCTGCGGCGTCCTCTGCGTGTTCGCGGCCCTCGCCTACGCTGAGATGGCCACCATGATCCCGGCGGCAGGCAGCGCCTATACCTACGCCTATGCGGTGCTGGGGGAGGGCGCGGCCTGGATCATGGGCTGGAGTTTGATCCTGGAATATTCCGTCACCTGCAGCGCGGTCGCCGTCGGCTGGTCAGGCTATATGGTCGGGCTTTTGCGGAGCATCGGCGTCACCCTGCCGGCCGGCTTGCTCGCCGGCCCGCAAGGTGGAGGCGTGGTCAATCTGCCCGCCGTCCTGATCGTGCTGGCGGTGACCGGGCTTCTGGTTCGGGGCGCAAAGGAAAGCGCGACGGTGAACCTTGGCCTGGTGGCGATCAAGATCGTCGCCCTCTGCGTGTTCGTGGCGCTGACCTTTACCGCCATTCGACCTGCGCACTTCACGCCCTTCATGCCCTATGGATTCACCTCCCAAACGATCAACGGGCATACCAAGGGTGTGATGGCCGCCGCGGCAATCATCTTCTTCGCCTTCTTTGGGTTCGACGCCGTTTCGACCTCGGCGGAAGAGGTAAAGAACCCTGGGCGCGACCTCACCATCGGCATCATCGGTTCGATGGTGATCAGCACCGTCATCTACATGATCGTTGCCGCCTGCGCCGTCGGCGCGTGGCCCTACGCGGCGTTCGCCCGGAGCAATGAGCCCCTGGCCTTCATTTTGCGCGAACTGCACCACCCCCTCGCCGCCTTCGCCATCGCCGCGGCCGCGGTGATCGCCCTGCCGAGCGTGATCCTGGTGATGATGTTCGGACAGACGCGGGTGTTCTTCGTGATGGCGCGCGACGGTCTCCTCCCCCATGGCCTCAGCCGGCTGCAAGGCCGGCGCGGATCGCCGATGGCCCTGACCTTGATCGTCGGCGCCTTTGTGGCCGTGGTGGCGGGCTTGTTCCGGCTGGATCAGATCGCCGAACTTTCCAACGCGGGCACTCTGCTCGCCTTCATCTGTGTCTCGGTCTGCGTGATGGTGCTGAGGGTGCGAAGTCCCGATATCCCCCGCCTATTCCGCTGTCCGGCGGTCTGGATCGTCGCGCCTCTCTCCGTGGCCGGCTGCCTCTACTTCACCATCAGTCTGCCTCCGGCGACCTTGCTGCGCTTCGCCGTGTGGAACGTGGTCGGGGTGATCGTCTATCTCTGCTACGGGCGCCGGAAGAGTCTGGTCGGCTCGATCAACTGATCGCCCCTGCCGGAGAAGCATCGGTCCGGTGTGACGGCGCCCGCCCCGGCTCAGTCGCCGATGCGGGCTCCATAGCGCCGGGCCAGCACGGCGCAGACCATCAGCTGTATCTGGTGGAACAACATCAAGGGGACGATGATCGGTCCCACCACGGCGGCGGGAAACAAGACGCTGGCCATGGGCACGCCGGAGGCCAGGCTCTTCTTGGAGCCGCAGAACACCAGGGTGATCTCGTCGGGCTTGGAGAAGCCCACGCGCCGCGCGAAAACGGTGGTGGCCATGAGGGCGACGGCCAGGACGACGATGTCCAGGACGATGATCACCAAGAGATCCGTCCAGCCCATCTTGCCCCAAAGCCCCTCGATAACCGCCGCGCTGAAGGCGGTATAGACGACAAGCAGGATCGAGCCGCGATCCACCAGGGTCAGCGCCTTCTTATGCTTGTCGATGAAGCGGCCGATCCAGGGGCGCAAAAGATGGCCGCCGATGAAGGGGACCAAGAGCTGCAGCATGATGGCGCCGATCGCTTCGCCCATGTCGCCGCTCTGTCCATGCACCCCCAAGAGCACCGCCGCCAGCACCGGGGTAAGGAAGATTCCGATTAGGTTGGAGGCCGAGGCGCTGCACACCGCCGCCGCCACATTGCCCCGGGCCACCGAGGTGAAGGCGATTGAAGACTGCACAGTGGAGGGCAGGATGCACAGATAGAGGATGCCGGTGGCGATGGCCGGCGAGATCAGCGCCGGGGCGGCCAGGCGCAGCAACAGCCCGATCGCCGGAAACAGCACGAAGGTCGAGGCCAGCACCGCCAGGTGCAGGCGCCAGTGGCCCGCTCCCGCCAGGATCGCCTCTCGCGACAGCTTGGCCCCGTGCATGAAGAACAACAGGGCGATGGCGAAGTCGGTGACCGCGCCGAACACCTTCGCCGCCTCGCCCCGACACGGGAGCAGTGAGGCGATCAGCACCGTTCCGACCAGAGACAGGGTGAAGTTGTCTGGCCGCAGCCGGGCGACGGTGGCGAGGATACGGGACAAAGGTTGAGCCTCGATGGGGGACCGCGTCCGACCTCGAAGCTGCCGGCGATGGTGAAATAACCGCCTCCTCATAGGCGGCCCGACGTTGCGGTCAATCGCCAGGGTTGACTTTTGTCGTGCAAACTCTGGGTCGGTTTGAGTTCGAGGGCCACTTCCTATCTTTTGGATCTGGCGAGGTTCGTCCCGGCCAACGGGAGACAGGGGGCCTCTGCGTCGATCCTGACATCTTTTGTCCCTGCTTTGGCGCGATGATAGGGGCATGAACGCCTTATCGAAACGCGCCGCCCTGAGCCTCGCCGCCTGTTTGATCGCCAACGCTGGCGCCCACGCTCAATCGGGCGGTCACAGCGGACGCGGCGGCGGTCACTCCAAGGGCGGCGCCGCGCCGAGCTCTGCATCTTCGAGCCCCATCCCTGCCGACACGCCCCTGGACAAGATCGAGATCGTCGGCGTGATCCGGGCCATCGATCCTGCGGCTGGGCGCATCACCATCGCCTATGACGCGGTCGACGCCCTGAGCTGGCCCAAGGGCGTGATGCCCTTCGTCGTCAGCAAGACGGCGCTCCTGGAGCATCGGGCCGTGGGGGAAAAGGTCCGCTTCAAACTGCAGAGCCAGCAAATCTCCGACCTGGAGCCTTTTTGAGCGAGCGCATGAGGGCTGCACAACAAGACGGCGCCGTTTGATCAACCGCAAAGCTTTGGATGCTATCTTGTCCTTTGATCATCTAGGAATGGCGGTTTTCGGCATTTCGACATCCAATGTGTTTTCATGCGCGTCCTCGTTGTCGATCCTGACTCAGCCAGAGCGGCGCTGGTCACAGAAGGCCTTGCCGGCGTGGAGCCGCTGGACGTCCGCCATTGTCTGTTTTTCGATGAAGCAGAGGCGGCGGATTTTGCGCCAGATGTGGTGGTCGTCGCCGCCGAAAGCCCCGATCGCGACACTCTCGACAGCTTGAAAAGCTCCAATGCGGGGGCGTTGCGGCCCGTGGTGATGTTTGTCGATCGGTCCGAGCCCGGCCTTGCGGAAGAGGCGGTTCACGCCGGGGTGGCGGCCTATGTGGTGGACGGGCTGGCGACCGGGCGGGTGCGCGCAGTGCTGGAAGTGGCGATGACGCGATTCAACCTCATGCGCCAGCTCCGGACCGATCTCGACAAGGCCAAGGCCGACCTCGCCTCGCGAAAAACGGTGGAGCGCGCCAAGGCGTTGATCATGAAAGAACGTGGGCTGGACGAGGAGGCGGCCTATCGCGTGCTTCGCAAACTCTCCATGGATAGCGGGCGGCCCCTAGCCACCGTCGCCTCCGATTTCCTGGCTTTCGCAGCCGTCATGAAGGGCGGTTCCTGATGGCCGAGGTGTCCCGGATCAAATTGGGTTTCGTACCGCTGAATGACGCGGCCGCCCTGCTGGTCGCATCGCAACTGGGGTTTTTCGAAGCGGAGGGATTGGACGTCGAGCTCCGTCGGGAGGCCTCCTGGGCCACGGTGCGCGACAAACTGGCGGCGGGTCTTTTGGACGGCGCGCATATCCTGGCTCCTCTCACCCTCGCCATGACCCTGGGGCTGGGCTGCGAGCCGACGCCGATGGTGGCGCCGTTCGCCCTGAATTTCGGCGGCGCCGCGATCACGGTGGCGGCTCATCTGGCGGTTTCAGTGGGCGCAGGACCGGGCGCGGAGGGGCTGGCGGCGCTGATCGCCCGACGCCGGGCCGAGGGCGCCAGTCCCCTGACCTTCGCCTCGGTCTTCCCCTTTTCCATCCATAATTATCTTCTCCGCGACTGGCTGGCGGGGGCGGGGATCGATCCGGATGGGGATGTGAGGCTGACCGTCGCGGCGCCCTCGCGCACGGCCGAGCTTCTGGCGGGAGGAGTCATCGAGGGCTTTTGCGCCGGGGAGCCCTGGAACGAGGTTGCGGTGATGAAGGGCGTCGGCCGGGTGATCGCCCACGCCGCGGACATACATGCCGATACTCCCGACAAGGTCTTCGCGACCACCCAAGCCTGGGCCAAAGACCGGCCCGACGCGCTCGCCGCTCTGATCCGGGCCCTCGCGCGGGCTTCGGCCTGGAGCGCACAAGCTGCAAACCGATCCGAGCTGGCGCGCATCTTGGCCAAGGATGAGGCGATCGGCGTCGATCAAACGGTCATCGCCGCGAGCCTGGATGGGATCGTTTTCGATGGGCCCGGCGTCAACCGACCGGACCCGGCCCAAGCGGCTTGGCTAGTTGGTCAGATGAAGCGCTGGAATCATCTGGCCCCCGCCTTGGATGATCGGTCGATTGCGGCGGCGGTTTACCGACCGGACCTCTATGACGCGGCGCTGAAGCGGTAGGGCGCCCGAAATCTAGTCAGCAGGCCGTTGCGGCTCTGCATTATTGCACTGCAATGAGCCAATCGTCTGGGGCTGCGGCGTCGGCCTCCGTTTATGCACGACTCCGCCCTGCAGAGGGCCGACCTTGCATCCAAGGCCAAAGGACAACGGCGTTCGCGGCTCAGTAAGGCTCGATGAAGAGCCTGATCGATCCATAGCGACGCCACATCCAACTCATCCTTTGGGGCCTACACCCATGAACAGCCGCGCCTTCCTGAAGTCGGGAAACACCCCGACTCTGTTCTCAGCCTTTCTCTACTTCGATCTCAGCTTCATGGTCTGGGTGATCCTAGGCCCCCTCGGCGTCGCCATCGCCAAGAGCTTCCACCTCGATCCGGCTCACAAGGGCTTGATGGTGGCTGTGCCCGTTCTGTCGGGCGCTGTGCTGCGCCTGGTCATGGGGGTGCTGGTCGATCACATCGGGCCGCGCCGGACGGGGCTCATGGCGCAGACCATCGTCATCGCCGGCCTTGGAGTGGCGTGGCTCCTCGGGGTGCATAATTTCAATCAGGTCCTGATGCTGGGCGTTCTTCTGGGCGTCGCCGGCGCCTCCTTCGCCATCGCGCTCCCCTTGGCGTCGCGCTGGTATCCGCCGCAGTTTCAGGGCTTGGCCCTGGGCATCGCCGGCGCCGGCAATTCGGGTACGGCCTTGGCCGCCCTCTTCGCGCCGAGCCTGGCCCAGGCTTTCGGATGGAGCAATGTGATCGGCCTTGCGGCGCTCCCGCTTCTCGTCGCCTTCCTGGTCTTCTTCTTCTGCGCCAAGGACGCGCCGAACCGCCCAGCGCCCAAGCGCCTGGCTGAATATCTGGAGGTGCTGAAGACCCGCGACGCCTGGTGGCTGATGCTGTTCTACTTCGTCACCTTCGGCGGCTTTGTCGGCCTATCCTCCTCCCTCACCATCTACTTCAATGCGGAGTACGGGCTGACCGCCGTCATCGCCGGATTCTTCACCGCCGCCTGCGTCATCGCCGGCTCGTTCGCCCGCCCCATCGGCGGGGGGCTAGCCGACCGGTTCGGCGGCGTTCAGACCTTGACCGCGATCTACATCCTGGCAGCCGTCGGCCTGGCGGCGGCCAGCTTCAAGGCGCCCAGCGCCTATGTGTCCCTGGGCGTCCTGATGTTCAGCATGATGGCCCTGGGCGCCGGCAATGGGGCGGTGTTCCAGATCGTGCCCCAGCGCTTTTCCAAGGAGATCGGCGTGGTCACGGGCCTCGTCGGCGCGACCGGCGGCGCCGGCGGCTTCTATCTCGCCTCCAGCCTTGGGTGGGCCAAGCAGGTGACGGGCTCCTACCAGATCGGCCTTCTGGCCTTCGCCGGTCTGGCGGTGATCGCGGTGATCTGCCTGACCGTCGTCAAGGGGACGTGGCGTCGGACCTGGCTCGCCAAGGCGCCGGCCCAGGAAACCCTCGTCAGCGCCCTGGATCCCAACCTTTCCGGTCAAGCCGCCTAAGCCTCGCGTTTTCGAAAGGACGATCCCATGGCTCGCGAAAAGCTCGTCGTGATCGGCAACGGCATGGCCGGATGTCGGGCGGTGCAGGAAGTGCTGAAGCGCGACCCCGACCGCTATCACATCACCATCTTCGGCGCCGAGCCGCGGGTGAATTACGACCGCATCATGCTGTCGCCGGTGCTGGCTGGGGAGAAGACCTTCGCCGACATCGTCATCAACGACGAGGCCTGGTATCGCGGCCATGGGATCGTCTTCCATAGTGGCGTGGCGGTGTCCGAGATCGACCGGGCGGCCCAGGTGGTGCGCGGCGTCGGCGGGATCGAGGCGCCTTACGACCGGGTGATCCTGGCCATGGGGTCCGACCCCATCCGCCTTCCCCTGCCAGGGGCCGACCTGAAGGGGGTCGTCACCTTCCGCGATCTGGACGACGTGGAGGCGATGATCGCCGCCGCCAAGCCGGGGGCGCGGGCGGTGGTGATCGGCGGCGGCCTCCTGGGCATCGAGGCGGCCTACGGCCTCGCCAAGCGCGGCATGTCCGCGACGGTCGTTCATCTGATGGACGTTCTGATGGAGCGGCAGCTTGACGCCTCCGCCAGCTACCTTTTGACCAGCGCCCTGGTGGACCGGGGGGTGGAGACGGTGCTCGCCGGCCAATCGCAGGAAATCCTCGGCAAAGACGGCCGGGTCAGCGGCCTGCTGCTGAAGGATGGCCGCACCTTGCCGTGCGACATCCTGGTGATGGCGGTGGGCATTCGGCCGAACGCGGCGCTCGCCAGGGCGGCGGGGCTGGAGGTCAATCGCGGTGCGGTGGTGGACGACGCCATGCGGACCTCCGATCCTCAAATCCTGGCCGTCGGCGAATGCACCGAGCATCGGGGCCAGTGCTACGGCCTGGTCGCGCCGATCTGGGAGATGTGCCGCGCGGCGGGCGAAACCCTGACAGGCCAAGATGGCGCCTATCAGGGCTCATCCCTCTCCACCCGCCTGAAGGTTTCCGGCGTGGATGTCTTCTCCGCCGGCAAGTTCGGCGGCGGGGAAGGCTGCGAAGACATCGTCTTCCGCGACGCCGGGCGAGGCGTCTACAAGCGGGTGGTGATCGAGGACGGTAAGCTCGCCGGAGCGGTGCTGTTTGGGGAAGCGTCGGACGGCGCTTGGTACTTCGACCTGATGCGTTCGGGCGCGGACGTCACCGACATCCGCGAGACCCTGATTTTTGGCCAGACCATCACGGAGGGCCTTCGAGGTCTGGACCCTAGCGCCGCCGTTGCCGCCATGGCCGATGAGGCTGAAATTTGCGGCTGCAACGGCGTTTGCAAGGGTGCGATCACCGGCGCCATCGTCGGCCAGGGCCTGACCTCGCTGGACGCTGTCAGGGCGGTGACCAAGGCCTCCGCCTCCTGCGGAACCTGCACCCCGCTGGTTGAGAAGCTCTTGGGGCTGACCCTGGGGGCGGCCTTTAAAGCAGACACAGGCCCCAAGCCCGTATGCAAATGCACGGCCCACGGCCATGAGCATGTGCGCCGCCAGATCGTCGCCGAGAGCCTGAAATCCATACCCGCTGTCATGCAGGCCCTGGGCTGGACGACGCCCGACGGCTGTTCGAGCTGCCGCCCGGCCCTGAACTACTATCTCCTCTGCGCCTGGCCCGGGGACTATCGCGACGACGCCCAGTCCCGCTTCGTCAACGAGCGGGTCCACGCCAACATCCAAAAGGATGGCACCTATTCGGTGGTGCCGCGCATGTGGGGCGGCCTGACCTCCGCCGCTGAGCTTCGGGCCATCGCTGACGTGGTGGACAAGTTCGCCATTCCCACCGTGAAATGCACCGGCGGCCAGCGCATCGACCTTCTGGGCGTCAAGAAGGAGGATCTGCCCGCCGTCTGGAGCGATTTGAATGCCGCCGGCATGGTCTCGGGCCACGCCTACGGCAAGGCCCTTCGCACCGTGAAGACCTGCGTCGGGACCGACTGGTGCCGGTTCGGCACCCAGGACTCCACAGGGCTGGGAGTGAAGCTGGAGCGGTTTCTCTGGGGGGCATGGACGCCAGCGAAGCTGAAGCTGGCGGTCTCCGGCTGCCCCCGCAACTGCGCCGAAGCCACCTGCAAGGACATCGGCGTCATCTGTGTCGACAGCGGCTACGAGATTCATATCGGCGGCGCGGCTGGGCTGCATATCAAGGGCACGGAAGTGCTCGGCAAGGCGGCCACAGAGACCGAAACCATCGAGGTCATCGCCGCCATCACCCAGCTCTATCGGGAGGAGGGCTGGTATCTGGAGCGCATATACAAGTGGATGGATCGGGTGGGGCTGGAGCGCATCCGCGCCATCGTCATGGACGACGCGGACGCCCGCGCCGCCCTCTATCAGCGGTTCGTCCACGCTCAGAGCTTCAGTCAGATGGACCCCTGGGCCGAGCGCGTCGCCGATCTTCGTCCCAATGACTTCGCGCCCATGGCGGTGCTGGGCGCTGGGGTCTCCGCAGAATGAACGCCCCCATCCACTCAATCGCTCATGACTGGCGCGACGTCGGGGCTGTCGCCGATATTCCCCTGCGCGGGGCGCGGCGGGTGCAAACGGCGCAGGGCGACATCGCCATCTTCCGCACCGGCGACGAGCGGGTGTTCGCCTTGATCGACCGCTGCCCACACAAGGGCGGTCCCCTCAGCCAGGGCATCGTCCACGGTCAAGCGGTCGCCTGCCCCTTGCACAACTGGACCATCGATCTGGCCACAGGAGAGCCTACGGGCGCCGACGCCGGCAAGGGCTGCGCGCCGACGATCCCCGTGCGGATCGAGGCCGGGCGGGTGCTGCTCGCCCACTGGACCGGCGATCGGGATGACTGACCCCCGGGGCAGGGCCACCACCTGCCCCTATTGCGGCGTTGGGTGCGGCGTTGCGGCGGTGGCTGAGAATGGGGCCGTGGATCGGTCGCTCGCCGTATCGGGAGACCCAGACCATCCCGCCAACTTCGGCCGGCTGTGCTCCAAGGGTGCGGCGCTCGGGCAGACGGTGGGGCTCGAGGAGCGCCTTCTGTCACCCATGATCGGCGATCAGGTCGTGTCCTGGGATCGGGCGACTCGTGCGGTGGCGCGCCGGTTCAAGGAGACCATTGCCCGTCACGGGCCGGACTCTGTCGCCTTCTACGTCTCCGGCCAACTCCTGACCGAGGACTATTACGCCGTCAACAAGCTGATGAAGGGCTTTATCGGTTCGGGCAATATCGACACCAATTCGCGGCTCTGCATGGCATCGGCGGTGGTGGCGCACAAGCTGGCCTTTGGCGCCGATCTGGTTCCCGGCTGCTATGAGGACCTGGATCTCGCGGACCTGATCGTTTTCTCCGGCCATAACGCCGCCTGGACCCATCCGGTGCTGTTCCGGCGGATGGAGCAGGCGCGGGCGCGAGGCCAACGCCACGTGGTGATCGATCCTCGCCGCACCGATACGGCCGAGGTGGCCGACCTTCACCTGCCCATAGCTCCGCAGACCGATGTGCGCCTCTGGAACGGCCTCCTGGCGGACCTGATCCGGCGGGGGGCGGTGGATCGCACCTATGTCTCGCGGCACGTCGCCGGCTTTGCCGCGGTCGAGGCGCAGCTTTCCCGGGACGACCAGTCGACCTTTGCCGTGGCCGCGGATTGCGGCGTCGCGCTTCCCGACCTCGAGCGCTTCTTCGAGATGTTTGCAGAAACGCAGAAAACGGTTTCGCTCTTTTCCATGGGCGCCAATCAATCAGCCCAAGGGGTTTCCAAGGGCCTCGCCATCATCAACGCGCATCTCGCCACCGGCCGGATCGGCAAGCCCGGCGCTTGCCCCTTTTCGATCACCGGCCAACCCAACGCCATGGGCGGGCGTGAGACCGGCGGCATGGCCACCACCCTGGCCGGGCACATGGATTTCGACGCTGAGTCCCGGGCTCGGGTGGCGCGCTTCTGGGGTGTTGAGGCGGTCGCTGAACGGCCGGGGCTGAACGCGGTCGATATGTTCGATGCGGTGGCGGATGGGCGGATCAAGGCGATCTGGATCATGGCTACCAACCCGGCGGTCAGCCTGCCCAACGCCGCCCGAGTGCGCAAAGCCCTGGCGGACTGTCCCTTCGTGGTGGTCTCCGACTGCATGGCCGACACCGACACCATGGCCTATGCCCATGTGAAGCTGCCGGCCCTCGCCTGGGGCGAAAAGGACGGCACGGTCACCAATTCCGAACGCCGCATCTCTCGCCAGCGCCCCCTGTTCGATCCGCCGGGCGCGGCCCGCGCCGACTGGCGCATCGTCGCCGATGTGGGCGCCGCCATGGGGTTTGGGGACGGCTTCTCCTGGCGCTCGCCGGCCTGGGTGTTTCGCGAGTGGGCGCGCCTGACGGCCTATCAAAACGAGGGCGGGCGGATGCTGAACCTCGGCCCGTTGGCGGCCATGGGCAACGAGGCTTACGAGGCGCTCCGCCCGGTGCAGTGGCCGGTGACCGGGGCCGGGGGGCTCGCCCGATTGTTCGAGGATGGGCGTTTTCAGACCCCCGACGGGCGCGCCAAAATGGTCCCGGTCGAAGCTAAGGGGCCGGCCCAGGCGACGGACATCGTTTTTCCCCTGGCGCTCAACAGCGGCCGGGTGCGCGATCACTGGCACACCATGACGAGGACGGGCTTGTCGGCTGATCTTTGCCGTCACACGCCCGAACCCTATGTGGAGATCCACCCTGCAGACGCCGAGGCGCTGGGCGTGATCGAGGGCGCCCTGACCCGAGTGCAGACCGTACAGGACGAGGCGGTGGTGATCGCCAGAGTCACGGATCGCCAGCGCCAGGGCGCGATCTTCATGCCCATGCACTGGACCGACGCCTATGCGCCGTCGGGCCGGGTCAATGGCCTCGTCGCGCCCAACGTTGACGCCCGGTCCGGCCAACCGGAGTTCAAGCACACGCCCTCCCGGGTGCGGCCCTACCGCGAAACGTGGCGCGGCTTCTATCTTGCCCGCCAGAAGGTTGAACCGCCGCCCCACCATGCGTTGATCTGGCGCCGGATCCCTCAAAAGGACTGCCAGCTGCACGAGTTTGCCGGACGCGGCGGCGGGGAGGAGCGTGAAGCGCTGCGCAAGGCGATGCTATCCAAAACCACCGGTGAGGTGATCGGATTCGAAGACGCCGGCGCCGGAACCCTTCGTGAGGCGCATCTTGAGGACGGCCGCCTGGAGCGCCTGTTCTTCACCACGAGCACCGGCGCCCTTCCGCCCAGGGACTGGCTCTGCGAACTCTTCGGTGCCGGGCGGCTCAGCGCAGAGCAGCGGGCCAGCCTCTTGATCGGCCGTCAGCCCGGTCGTTCCGCCGCCCTGGCGCCCCTGATCTGCACCTGCCGGAACGTGCGCCTGGACGCCATCGCCAAGGCGATGGAGGCTGGCGCCGTCACCGTGGACGCCGTGTCGGAGGCCACCAGCGCCGGCTCCGTCTGCGGTTCGTGCCGCCCGGAGATCGGGCGCCTTCTGAAACAAGCGTCCTGCTCGGAGACACGTCATGCCGCATGATCAGGCCCTCGGGCGGGTGAGGCTGGTCGGCGCGGGCCCAGGCGCGGCGGATCTTCTGACCGTGCGGGCGGTGCAGGCTGTAGCGAGCGCCGGGGCGCTGCTTTACGACGCCCTGGTCTCTGAGGAGGTGCTGGCGCTGGCGCCCGCCGCCTGCCCCAAGATCCAGACTGGCAAGCGCGCCGGTCGCGCCAGCATGAAACAGGAGACCATCAATCGGCTGATGCTGCGCCTGGCGCGGAGGGGACTGACGGTGGTGCGCCTGAAGGGCGGCGATCCTTCCATCTTCGGCCGGGTCGGCGAGGAAATCCATTTTCTGCGCAGCCATGGGGTCGAGGTCGAGGTGGTGCCCGGCGTGACGGCGGCCTGCGCCGCGGCGGCCCAGTTCCAGTTTCCGCTGACCAACCGAAGGACGGCGCGGCGCGTGGTGTTCACCACCGCGCGCGTGGAAGACGGCGCCTTGATCGGCGACTGGCGGGTCGCGGCCGATCCCGAGGCCACCGCCGCCATCTACATGGGCGGGTCGAGCCTTGGCGCCATCGCGCAGCATCTGATCGCCGCCGGCCGAAGCCCTGCGACGCCGGTTGCGATCATCGAAAGCGCCGGTAGTCCCAAGGCCACGCTCGCCGCCGCGACGCTGTCGTCCTGCCGCGATTTTACGCACGCAGGAGAAGGCGGTCCCATCCTGGTCATCGTTGGGGATGTCGCAGCAGGGGCGACCGAGGCGACCTATCAAGACAGCGCATGGCGCGAGCCCGACGCCCTGAAAGGTTGACGCGCCGATCACCCCCGACGACGCCCTTCGCGACCGACCGTCGACCCGGTCGATCAAAATGCAAGTGAGGCCGTTTTTGGAATGGCTCTGGCGTTGCCGCCTCAAGATGGGCGGGCCATAAGGCAATTAGAGTGATGCGCGGCAAAAGGGCTGGAATGACCGATCCCTCTGAAGCGTCGACCGCCCATGAGGACATCAAGCAGCCTGAGCGACCGGGGCTGTTGCAAGTGCTCGGGCCCGGGCTGATCACCGGCGCTTCTGACGACGATCCCAGCGGCATCGCCGCCTATTCTCAGGCTGGCGCTCAGTTCGGCTACGACCTCGGCTGGACGCTTCTGTTCAGTTGGCCCCTGATGTGCGCCATCCAGGAGATCAGCGCCCGGATCGGTCGAGTGACCGGGCGGGGGCTGGCGGGCAACCTGAAACGATATTTCCCGCGCTGGATCCTCTACGTCCTGGTCTTCCTCTTGGTGGTGGCCAACGTCATCA
The DNA here is from genome assembly GCA_026225565.1 of Caulobacter sp. Lineage (GTDB taxonomy): Bacteria > Pseudomonadota > Alphaproteobacteria > Caulobacterales > Caulobacteraceae > CAIOYC01. Next base: position 19,818 of record JAMFTA010000049.1, read on the forward strand.
ATCTCGGCGCCGACCTTGGCGCCATGGGCGCAGCGTTGAAGCTGCTCGTTCCCGGCGATCAGCTCCTCTACGCGGCCGGTTTTGGGGTGGTGTCGCTGCTGCTGGAAGTCTTCGTCCGCTATAGCCGCTACGCCTCGGTGCTGAAGTGGCTCACTTTGTCGCTCTTCGCCTATTTCGGCGTGGCGGCCTTATCGCATGTGCCTTGGGGGACGGTGGGCCTGCATCTGGTGGTTCCCCAGATAAGCTTCAAGGCGGACTATCTGACGGTGGTGGTTGCGGTGCTCGGCACCACAATCAGTCCTTATCTCTTCTTCTGGCAGGCCAGCGAAGAGGTGGAGGATCTGAGAGAACACATCGGGGAAAAGCCCTTGGAGCGCGACCCAAACCGGGCGAAGGCGGAGTTCGGTCGTATCCGCTGGGACACCTATATCGGCATGGGCCTGTCCAACATCGTCGCCCTGGCCATCATGATCAGCGCCGGCGCCACCTTGAACGTCCATGGGGTGACCAATATTCAAACGTCAGCCGACGCCGCCAAGGCGCTGCAACCCATCGCCGGCCCCTTCGCCTTCTTCATTTTCGGTCTGGGAATCATCGGCACGGGCATGTTGGCCATCCCCGTCCTGGCCGGATCGGCCGCCTATGCGGTGGGCGAGGCCTTCGGCTTCCATGTGGGTCTGGCGAGGAAACTGAATAGGGCCAAAGCCTTCTATGGGGTGATCGCGGTCGCCACCCTGGTAGGTGTCGGCCTAAACTACACGCCCATCGACCCGGTGAAGGCGCTCTTCTGGAGCGCGGTGGTGAACGGCGTCGTCGCCGTGCCGGTGATGGCGATGCTGCTGTTGCTTGGTGGCCGTAAGACGGTGATGGGCCAGTTCACCTTGCCGGCCCATCTGAAGGCGATGGGATGGATCGCCACGGCCGTAATGGCGGTCGCCGCATTTGGCATGTTCGCTACGTGGGGACATTGAACGCGCCCTCTTCGGCCAGAGGCAGTCTCGTGCGCCTTAAGGAACGCGCGGCGCTTCTGGTGCGGACGGCCGGAATCGAACCGGCATGGGTAAAACCCGACGGATTTTAAGTCTATTTTAAAAATTACTAACCTATTGTTTTTATTGAACAATTGTGGATTATTTGTGCTGATGTGCTAATCCATTGTGCTAAGCATGCGCCAATTTCCGACGCTCTCATCGCCTCGAAGCCGGTAGACGTAGCAGACAACAATTCCATTCGCACGATTCCCAAGCAGCGGGAATCCTTCAGAAATCCTCGCACAAAAGCCCATTGTGCTCATGCTGTGCTGATTTTTGTACTTGATAAAGAAAAAGTGGGCAGTGGGCAGTGGGCACAGTGGATATGGCAATGGCGGCGAGGGATTGCATTTACTGCTTGGAGCGTAGGGATAAGCCAACGCAGATGAGAACGGTACTTTTCCTTGCAATGTCCGGTCAAATGCCGTACGTTATGAGTTGAAAGAGAGGTTTTATGATGCCTACCGTATCGAGCAACCGGACTTCCCGCATCGAGGCGCGGATTGCGCCGGAAGTGCTGGCGACCGTCAAACGCGCCGCCGAGATCCAAGGCCGCAGCATTAGCGATTTTCTGGTTGCCGCCGCCCAAGACGCTGCGGAACGCACGATTCAAGAAACCCAGATCATCCGGCTCTCACTCGCCGATCAGGAGCGCGTGGCCAAACTGCTGCTCAATCCGCTCGCGCCCACACCGGCGCTTGAGCGCGCCTTTGCTGCGCACCGCGAGTTGATCCGCGAGAGTAAATGAGCGGCTATGTCATTGAGCCGTTGGCTGGGCACGACCGAACCGCATTCGTCAGCGGCTCCGAAAGGCTCGACCGCTATTTCCATCAACAGGTCACGCAAGATATTCGCCGTCGCATCGCCAGTTGTTTCGTCGCCGTAGCGGACAACAACAGCGTCGCCGGTTTCTATACGCTCGCGGCAACGTCGCTGGCATTTGACCGGCTCTCGGCGGAGCGCGCCAAAAAGCTTCCGCGCTATCCGGTCGTCCCCGCCATCCTTCTCGGCCGACTTGCTGTCGCCCAGGTGCATCAAGGCAAGCGGCTTGGCGGCGCTCTCGTTGCCGATGCGTTGCTACGGGCAGCGCATACAGAAATCGTTGGCCATATGCTGGTCGTGGACGCAATCGACGAAACGGCGGCGCGTTTTTACACGCATCTCGGCTTTGAACCACTGACCGATGATCCATATCGGCTCATCCGTCCTATTTAACCTTCGCTGTCTGTACTGTGCTTCGATTTGGCGCAATCCAGCAAGCGCTACTGAAATTCGTAAGAATGTAAGCCCTCTAAGCGAAATCACGCCACCGCCGCGGGATGTTGTGATTCAGTCCGGAACAGCGAAGTTTGGAAGAAGGTTGCTTTCGAAAAATCATTGCGCTGATTTATTTTGACCCTCAATATTGGTTTCGGATTGATGTGTTGGATCTATTGGCTGTTGGAGCACTATGGGAATATCCAATGAAGTATGCCATCGTCATTGCCGCTCTGGTCGTGTCAATTCAGAGCGTGGGCGTTGTCGAGGCCAAGGTTAAGGCGGTCAATGCGAAGTCTCCGGTCAATCTTCTTCTCGTCAACGGCGCTGTCCCGCTTCTTATCCATTTAAAGAGACTTCTCGGATGTGTTTCCCATCTTCCAAATGGTGATCTGGACACACGTTGCGGCAGGAATTGGTAGAATTTCCCCCATGCAGCTTTTGCCGCTGCTCTGCGTTTTGCCTCGCCTATTAGGTTGGGTCCTATAGTTAGCTAAGGGCGAACACGGAGGTATGCCCAACTGCTTCCCGGCTGGGACGAATGACGATCTCCACATCCTGGTCGAGCGCATTCAGGAAACTCATCAGCTTCTCGACCGAGAAATGGTCAAGGCGATAGTTCGCGAGTGAGGATACCTTTGATTGGGGAACACGCAGGACGACCGCTGTTTCAGATTGCTTGTATCGCCGCTCCTTCAGGATGGCGTTGTCCATGATGCAACCAAGTCATCCACCATTGGTCTCAACTCGTTCGACAGCGTGGCGATGTTTTGGATCGCGTATGTGTCGGACAACCCAAATGCGAGTGCTCCAGATTTGCGCGCGTCTCAGTGTATCCAGGGCAATACAGACGATTTCCAGCTGCTGAGCCTGACGTTGCCTGCAACGGTGACCAAGCCCAAGGCACTTCCTGGAAGGTCGGAATGCCAGGGGATAACGTCTGCGCTGACAAACTAACGCTGCGCTGTCAGGGAGAGCCTTCCACTGACCGCCCAGCCCCCGCGCTGACAATTGTCGCCACCGTCGCCTTTATGGTAAGCGTCGTGCGCCTCCCACCGGTCAGTTCGTTGGGCGCAATCTCTGTAGAAGAACGGTTGTCCATGCTGCCCTTTACTGGTCTGCCGTTGCAGGCGACCCAATTTTGGTGAAGGCGTAGCTCACGACGCGTGCCCTTCCCGCGCGAGCTTTTTGCGGCACGCGTTACTGCGCTCGATCAGACGCTCAGCCAGCCGTTCGATCACCGGCAAAGCCAATTGGCTGGCGCGTAGGCGCGCCATCTCTTCGTGGATCAGGTCCGGCAGTTGCTCGGCCATCCCGAGGATACGTTGCAGCAGCGCATCGCCGTCGATACGCATCTCGCGCGCAAATTTTTCCCATTGGCGGACGCCGATGTCGAGGAGCCCGTATTCTCCCCCGATCTTCATAGAGAGTTTCATTTTGTGGAGATCGTAGTCGTCGTAGGGGAGGATGCTCGCGACATCGTAAAGCGGCGCAAGGCGCACCCGCCCACCGCCGCTGATGAGCAGGGAGTAGTTTTTTGCATGGGCGTCGGTGCCTGCGATGATCCAGTTGAAGGCGCTGGCGTCTATGAAGGCCTGCACGTCCTCGTCGCGGGTGGTGGAGTAGGTGCGCAGCACCTCGACGATATCGGCGGCGCTCGGTCCCCCCTCGTTCTGATATTTGCGGGTCGGCATGATCCCAAAGGCTTGGCAGGTATCTTCCTGGTGGACGCGTATGATCGCATCGCCGATACGCACGCGGTCATAGCGTTCGACGACGATGGCGATCTCCTCACCAAAGCGCATCACCCGCGACGTAGCCGTTGGCATCCCAAGGCTTCGGGCCAACTGCAGGCAGAAATGCTCATTTTCCGCGTGACCATCGAACTGGCCGGTCGGCGGCTTCAGGATGTGGGTAGTGGGCGTGCGGCCCGAAGGAATGCCCCATCGACCGTCGCTGAACAGCAGGGCGGTTTTTGGTTGTGCTCCGGCAAGGCTGAACTGCCCGGTATCGCGCGGCAGGCGCCAGGCGGCATGGTCTTCGCGCAGAGCCCGAAGCCGCTCGGCCACGCCCCCTTCATCCAACCAATCGACGTGATCTTCGCCGCCATCCCGCAAGGCATCCAGGCGTTCGGCGGTGACGAACTGGACGGCGCCCGCGCAGTCTTCTCCGACATGCGAGATCATGGCGAAGACGTTGCGAGGAGAGATCTGGAATTTGCGCGCCCAGCGATCCAGGACGATTTCATTGTCGGGGAGCAGCCCCCAAAGGAAGGCCTCGACCGCGTCCGGACCGTGCTCCGCCGCCGCCAGGGGCATGGAGAGCGAGATCGGATAGGCGTCCGGAGAGGCCCGCCACGCCTGATCGTAGGTGAAGGCCAGCCTTCCACGGGCGCGCTGAGAGACATGTCCAACGATGCAATTTCCGATCAGCGCGACCAGTTCTGCCGTCATGTGCTGCTCTTGCGCGACGCGGCGACGATGGCGTCAATGTCGGGTGAAGATGGGGCGTTTTCCAACGATGCGGGTTCAATGGTATTTAACTTGATGCCCAACACGTCGAGCGCACGCAACACGAGGCCGAGTTCCGCTCGCGCGCGTCCCCGTTCAATGCCGACGATCCATTGGCGGCTGACGCCGACGCGCTCCGCCAACCCGGCCTGATCGAGATCAAGGCGTTTCCGATTATCTTTTATGATCGCCCCAAGATCAGCAGGGGTTCGAATGAACATGGCGAGCTCGTTATGTTATCGTTCGATGACATTCTACCATTGTCAGCGCTCGCTGACAATTACAATTGTCGGCGCTCGACGACATTGTCCATAACCTTCGGATCGCCGACAAGCGGGCCAACGGCGAATGGTTCAAGCTGAGCCCTACCGCCGCCCTGCGGACTGCACGTTCGACCTGTGAGCAAGCTGGATGAAGGTCTCGTCAGAATCGTCTTCGGGCGATCCCCACTCCTGCATACCGCGCAACACCAAATCCGCATGGCGAACCATGTTCACGTGGCCATAGTAGTCTTGGATAGATACAGCCTCCCCTAGTAGGCGTTCGCTTTCCGCCCTTTCAGTATTCTAATCATCATCGGACATAAAAACCTATGAGTAACAATGAAAAAGCAAGTCATTTTTCAAATATCTTCATGATATCTTACAGAAAATATAACAAATTACCAGAAGATAATAAGAAAATTATTAAATCTTACGTGATCACTTTACTTTTTCTATTTGTAATAAATCTATTAGTTCACGTCGCAAGTGATGGGTTTTTAATACCTTTGATTAAAGTCAGGGCGAAATTTCTTGAACCTATATTTTCCATGGTTTCAAATTTTTCCGCGGTTACAATAGAGACAATATTAGCAACAATGGTTGCGATCATATTTGCAATATTTGATCATATTAACGTTCTATCGCCACTTGAGGAGGATATACAAAATTCTGTAAGTAAATTGCAGGGGGCTATAAAAGATCTTGATACAAATATCTCGACAATGAGTGAATCGTTGAATAAGCAAGACAAAATTCAATCCGATATACTAACGCAGACTATGAAAAAATTTCAAAGCTATGACAAATATAGCATCGCTAGGACTACGTTTGGATTTAATTCCATTGTTGGAATGGTTGGTCGAAAACTCCATCCTTGCCAGATGCATACTTTGAGCAAGAAGATTTTGCCTTAAATATATTAAGGGATGCGAAGGCGAATTCGCAGATCGCGCTGCTAAATTCGTTCATAGCAAACGATACTATCTACTGCGAAGCGATTGAGCGCGCCTTGAGTAGGGGGGCAAACGTCAGGATACTCTTGATGTCGCCCAAAGCAGATTCGCCGGTAGCGAATGCGCGTTGGGAAGATTGCTATCGGCACTACGAAGAATATGCTGGATCATATGATGATTTTATTAGAGAGATTGAGTCTAAATTCCGGAAATTTGAACGCCTTGGGAAAACTGCATCGGCATTGAAGAGAAAAAGCTTTGAGACGGGAACCTATGAAATGCGAAGCTATAGCTCGTCTTTGAACTTACCCATGGTGTTAGTATGGGATCGTCTCACCCAGCAAATTCCTGAAAGGGGATATACAGGATTCTACACGACCGTAGATGCCAATAGAATGCCATTTATTGAATGGCGCGGGGGCGATTTTAGGATTTTAGAGAAATTTGGGGTGTTGTTTGATCAAAAGTGGGAGAGCGCTAGCATTATCTAAATATTGCAAAGGTGCCAGGGCTTGCCTGGGCTGGAACGGGCGTTCCGGTGCTCTTCTACGATGGTGCGGACGGCCGGAATCGAACCGGCATGGGCATAGCCCGACGGATTTTCTTACCACTTCGGCTTTCGCCGCCGCCGCAAGGGCGTTCGTGGTCTGGACTATCCCTTCACCCTAGCCCGAAGGCCTTAGGTGCTGCCCGTCTAGTCTCTACACCTTCCCGTGCGCTTTCGCGTTCGGGCTTGGCTCGGGATCGCCATTTTGCAGGGTTCCCCGAGTTTGAGCAGTTCTGCATCGAGGGTTTCCCCAAGAGCACTCAAGCCGTTCAAGTCCGTTGCGTCTACCAGTTCCGCCACGCCCGCAAACCGCCGCAAGCTATAGTCGGCTAGGTGATGGCAGTCGAGCGGGATTTTGACCCATGGGGGCGAGGCGGCGGGGGAGGGTCCTGTTCTCCCATGCTTTTGATGGCGGTTTTCTTGAGCTTTCGGACGTTAATCGCTGAGGCATCAATCGTGTTTTTAATGTGAGATGCGTAGAAGGTTTCGATCATCTCGACGCTTGTTCGGCAATTCTTGGCAATCTGATAGATATCGGCACCTTCCATTAGTCGCAGGCAAATGTACGTGTGACGGAGGCTGTAGAAGGTTCTGCTTTGGCCCTCCCGGTCCTTCTTCAGACCAAGCTCGTCAAGAATGGCATTGAACAGTTCGCGTTGCAGGGAGGGGAAGAGCCGGTCGGTCGGCTGACCGTCATTGCGGCTTTTGAGGCGGCGGAACGGCATGACCGCTCCCGACATGGACTTGCACCAGCCCACGCCGCGTTTTCCGCGCACAGCGATTTCGAGGATGCGTTCGCCCGTCGAGTCATCGGTAACGATGGCGACGTCTCGAAATTCGAGGCGCAGGGCCTCGTCGGGGCGCAGCCCCGTGTTGACCATGAGGAGGACGTAGTCGTGCAAGTTCTCGCACTCGCGCCTCCAGCGCTCCTTCTTGGGATTCTGCGCGCGTTCGCGCGTCGCTTGGTAGAGGGTTTTGTATTCCTCGGGGGAGAACCATGCCCGGTGGGAGATTTTCCCTGAGCCGCCATAGGGCGTGGACAGGTCGGGAAGGTAATCGATCCAACGGTGACGGTTGGCAGTTTTGAGAACCTGACGCAGGCAGACAAGCTCCTGATGCAATGTGCTGCGCGCCGGAGGCTTTGATGGTGACGGCGCTTTCCATTCCGAACTGGTCGGCGGCGGCGACACCAACCGGCTGCCATCGGCCCGGGCTCGCGCCTTCCTTCCGTTCTTCATCCGGTGAATGCGGTAGTCCTGCACCAGGCCGGGGGTGATGTCGGCGAGCACCTTGTCGCCGAAGAAGGGGATGAGGTGATTTCGCAGCCGATCCTTGTGGCCCTGCACATAGACCGGGCTGCGCTGGCCCTGAGTGATAGTCTCGAACTCGTCCATGAAGCGGTCAGCGGCTTCCTTAAACGTCTTGCCAGGCTTCAATTCGCCCGCACGATATTTTCCCATCAGGCCAAGATACCAGTCGCGCGCCACATCCTTGGCCCGCGCGAGGCTTTCTTCCTTGGTCGTGGTGCGCTTTTGGCGGCCCGCCACCGTGCAGGAGCACTGCCAGTGCGGACTACCAGCGCGGATATAGAGCTGGACCTTTCCGTCCATCAGCGAATGTCGCGAATTTTCGGCCATCGTGCCGCCTGCCGGGCTCGGGTTGCGCTAATTTGTGCTAGTGATGTGCTAGAGCATTTATGGGCTTATATTGGCACGAATTTGTTGAAATTACAAGGGTTTTTATTGTTTTGGTATTGACTTTATTGGATTTTAAGTCTGTTGCGTCTACCAGTTCCGCCACGCCCGCTTACGGCCCGATCTATAGTGGGCTGGGCGAAGGCCGTCGAGCGGGATTTGGGGTCGGGGCGGCCGCCTTGTTCCTGCATCGGCCGCCTCTTGTTGGAACGCGAAAGACGCGCGAGAGGTGCGCGACCAACGATAAGAAAATTCAGGGCCGAGCATGGAACGCTATGACTATGTTATCGTCGGCGCGGGCTCGGCCGGCTGTGTGCTGGCCAATCGTTTGAGCGAGGATGCGGCGACCAAGGTCCTGTTGCTCGAAGCGGGGGGAAAGAACGCCTCGCTGCTCGTTAAAATGCCCGCTGGCGTCGGCCAGCTGCTCAAGGAAAAAGGGGAGTCCAACTGGGGGTTCTGGACCGAGCCGGAGCCGCACCTGGAGAACCGGCGGCTCTGGTGGCCGCGCGGCAAGGGGCTGGGCGGCTCCTCCGCCATCAATGGCATGATCTACATTCGCGGCCACGCCAGAGACTACGACCAGTGGCGCCAGATGGGCCTTTCGGGCTGGTCCTATTCGGAGGTGCTGCCCTATTTCAAGCGCTCCGAAGCCCTGGACACGGGGGCGGACGCCTATCACGGCGGGACGGGCCCCCTGCATATCAGCCATGCGAAGGCCGATAATCCAATCTTCCAAAACATCATCAAGGCGGGCGCCCAGGCGGGATACGCCACCACGGACGACTTCAACGGGTATCGGCAGGAAGGCTTTGGTCCGTACCAACTCAACATCCATAAGGGTCAACGCTGGAGCGCAGCGGCCGCCTATCTGACCCCGAGCGTCAAGCAACGGCCGAATCTAACGATCATCACGGACGCCCGCACCACCCGCATTCTGATCGAAAACGGTCGCGCCGTCGGCGTGGAGTTCGTCGCGGCCAAGGGTGAGGCGGCCCGTCAGGTCTATGCGGACGCCGAGGTGCTGTTGTCGTCGGGCGCCGTGCAATCGCCCCATATCTTGCAGCTTTCAGGCGTCGGCGATCCGGACGATCTGAAGGCGTTCGGGATCGCGCCGGTCCATGCCTTAAAGGGCGTGGGCGCGAACCTGCAGGATCATCTGGATGTCAGCATCTGTTACGAATGCCCAGAGCCGATCACCCTCTACTCCAAAACCAAAGGATTGAAGCGGCTGGGCATAGGTCTCAACTATCTTCTGACCGGCAAGGGGACGGGCGCGAGCCAGGGTCTGGAATCGGGCGCCTTCTTGAAGTCTCGTCCCGACGTCGATCGCCCGGACCTGCAGATCCACACCGTGCTGGCGATTATGAGGAACCACGGCAAGGACCAAGTGGCCCAGGACGGCTTCACCCTGCACGTCTGCCACTTGCGCCCGGAGAGCCGGGGCAGGGTAGGGCTGAGCTCCGCCGACCCATTCGCCGATCCCGCGATTTTCGCCAACTATTTGGCGACGGAAGAAGATCGTCGCGCCATGCGCCAGGGTGTAAAAATGGCGCGCGAGGTTGCTGCCCAGCCAGCCCTTAACCGCTATCGCCGCGCTGAGAATGCGCCGGGCGAAAAGGTGCAGACGGATGCGGAGATAGACGCCTGGATCACCCATACGGCAGAGACCATCTACCACCCCGTCGGCACCTGCCGCATGGGAGTCTCGGGCGATGCGATGGCGGTGGTGGACGACCAACTCCGCGTCCAAGGGCTCTCAGGGCTCAGGGTGATCGACGCGTCGGCGATGCCCACGCTGATTGGCGGCAATACCAATGCGCCGACCGTCATGATCGCGGAGAAAGCGGCGGACATGATCCGCGGTCGCTCGCCGCCGTCTGCTGAGGAACCACCGGTGTTCGACAAGGCCGGCGCCGCTTGAGGCCGCCAGCGGAGCGTTTTACGCCACCCGAAGTCCGTTCATGGCCACGAGCTTCAGGCGGGGAAGCGGGCGTTCGTCGATGGCTACAACGGTGTTCCGCAAAGAGAGGGCGGCGATGCGTTGGCCCATCAATCGACCGACCATCGAAATAGGCTGGAATAGACCAAGGGTGCGGTTCGCCGCCCCATCCGGTCCAGTCAAAGGGGCTAGGCAAAGTTCGACGCCGATGCTTTCGCCGCCTGCGGCGTGAGCGTCCACCGTGATCACCACCGGTGCGGCGGCGCCACGCGCCTGGGCCAAGGCGTTGGCTGCCAGGGGCCGCCCGAAACCGGACCACAGGGCGTTAAAGGTGGAGCCGCGGAGATCCCGCCCATAGAGGTCGGCGATCAGCCCGCCAGATAAGCGGAAAATCTCCTCGCCGTCCTCGCATCCCAGCATGAATATCTGCGGCAGAAGCGGCCCCAAGTCGATCGGCGACAGGTCGGTTCGCGCGGGCAGGCGGCGGCCTTCCCGATGGGAACGCCATGTATCGATGAGCCGCTGGGTGTTGGGATGAAACATGCGAGACCTTCGAAACGCCGGTCGTCAGCGCCTGGGCCTTGCAAGGGAACTTCGGCGCCGCTCGATCTGTGCCGAAACGGATCAAAAGTCGGCGTCCTTAACTTCATTGAAGGGGTTGTGACGGCCTTCTTGCGGCCTATGGAATGTCTTGGAGGCCCGATGGGCCGGCGTCACAGATTGCCTGTCTTGGTTGCGGCCCTCGCGCTGACGGCCGGCGCAGCCCACGCGGGCTCGACAGGGTGTGGCTGCGTGCCGACGAGCCATCAGGTGCGGGTGCCGGGCGTTTCGGTGTCGCCGCCGTCGGTCACCGTCGATATTCCAACGATCAACTACGGATCGTCTTCGTCGAACGCCTCGTCTTCCTCGTCCAGCAGCGCCAACGCCAGCGCCGATGTATCCGTCTCGGCGTCCAGCGGCGTGAACACCCAGGCGATCATCAACGCCAACAATTCCGGTTTTAGCGGCGGTGGCGGCGGCAGCTGGTCAGATTCGGGCGGGGTGACCACCACCATCGATGCGATCAAGGTGGAGACGCCGGCGCCGATCGAGACCCGGCGCATCTGCGCGGCGTTCAAGGCCGTCGTGAAGGCGATCGCGGTGCAGGCGTCCTGCCTGGACGACAAGTCGATCCCACACCCGGCCTCGCAACTGGGCCCCGAGCGCGAGATCGCCGACACCTACGAGGGGGAGGTCTATCGCTGCATAGCCGGCGCCCGTATGCAATACACTGTCGCCGACTATGCGGGGCAGGCCAACTTCGACCATGGCCAAACCCTGACCTGCCAGAAGGGCGAGGCGCTTTATCACACGGCGACAGGGCTTTTACAGTGCCGGCCGCAAAAACCGGCCCGCGACTGCAATGAACGCTCCCTGCTTCGTCGCTTTGGCGCCGGCATCAAGGTGTTGAAGATATCCGGCAGCAACGTCTGCGCGGCCTGGCGCACAGAGACGGTGCAGGCCAGCGCCGGCGGGGCTTACTGACTTAAGACCTTGAGCGGTGACTGAACGCTGGCGCCGACCATCGGGGCGGACTTGGCTATGCCGTCCCTCGCGTTTTGGCCGCGGGACGCCTAAATAGCGGCCATGCTCCTGGACGACGCCTTAACCTCCGACCTGACCGAACGCACCGCCCGCATCGCGGTTGCGCTGCCGGAGGGCGCGCGGGTGGTGGCGGCCATGTCCGGCGGGGTGGACTCCACCGTCACTGCCGTTCTGATGAAACGCGCCGGCTATGACGTGGTCGGGGTGACGCTGCAGCTTTACGACCATGGCGCGGCGGTCAAAAAGGCGGGCGCCTGTTGCGCCGGTCAGGACATCCGCGACGCTCGCCAGGCCGCCGAGCGCATGGCCATCCCCCACTATGTGCTGGACTACGAAAGCCGCTTTCGCCAGTCGGTGATCGACGACTTCGCCGACAGCTATCTGCGGGGGGAGACTCCCATTCCCTGCATTCGCTGCAATCAGACGGTGAAATTCAGGGATTTGCTGGACGTCGCCAGGGACCTGGGCGCGCAAGCCATGGCCACCGGCCACTATGTACGGCGTGTTGAGGGGCCGAACGGTCCAGAGCTCCACCGCGCCCACGACCCGGCGCGCGACCAGAGCTATTTCCTCTTCGCCACCACACGCGAGCAGCTGGCCTATCTGCGCTTTCCCCTGGGCGACCTGCCCAAGAGCGCGGTGCGCGAGGCGGCGACGGACCTGGGTCTGGCGGTGGCGACCAAGCCCGACAGCCAGGACATCTGTTTTGTGCCCGAGGGCAAGTATTCCACCCTGATCGATAAGCTGCGTCCCGACGCTGCGGGAGCTGGGGACATCGTGCATCTGGACGGCCGGGTGCTGGGCCGCCATGAGGGGGTGACCCGCTACACCGTCGGCCAGCGCCGCGGGCTGAACGTCGCCGTCGGCGATCCCCTGTTCGTGGTGAAGATCGACCCGGGTTTGAAGCAGGTGATCGTCGGCCCGCGCCAGGCCCTGATGACCCACGCCCTCAGCCTGAAGGAAACCAACTGGCTAGGCGACGCGCCGACCATCGAGAACGCCGCCGCCGCTGAGACGCCCGTGCTGGCGCGGGTTCGCTCTACCCGCGACCCTGCGCCGGCGCGGCTAATAGTGAGGGACGGCGCCCTGGCGGTGGTGTTCGATACGCCGGAGGAGGGGGTCTCCCCCGGCCAGGCCTGTGTGCTCTACGACGCCGCCCAACCGAGCCGGGTGCTCGGCGGCGGCTTCATCGTCGCCACCGAGCGCGCCTGACTTAACACACGTGTTTAAGGCTGGGCTGGATTGGGCCCTCCGCCATCGCGATGCGGACCCCGACCTGGCCCGCCCTCGTGGTGAGGATGGGTGCCGGCCGCGGGAGCAGCGGCTGCAGGCGCAGCAGCGGCGGGTGTGGGCATGACCCGTGTTGGCGCATTGTGGCGAGCGGCCTGCTGTGCGGCGCGCGCCGCGTCGGCCTGAGCCGCGCCCTCGGCTGCATGTTGCGCCGTCGCCTGGACGGCGGCCTGCTGCTGATGAGCGGCCATGGCCTGGGCGCGGGCGGCGTCCTGGGCTTGGCGCGCGGCTTGCGCCTGAGCTCTCGCCGTATCCTGAGCCTGATGCGCGGTGGCGGCTTGAGCCGCTGCAGCCTGGGCCGCCTGTTGCTGATGGGCTTGGGCGGCCTGGGTTTGCGCCTGGCGCAAGGCGTCGGCCTGCTGCTGTTGATGACGGGCGTCGGCGAGGGCGCGGCCTTGGCGCTGGCTTTCAGCCTGCCGCGCTGTATCCGCCGCCGCCTGCTGTTGACGACCTTGATCGATGGCCTGGGCGCGTGCGGCGGTTGCCGCTTGGGCCTGTTGCTGCGCTTGGGCCTGATGGGCCGCGTCGGCCAGCGCCTGCTGACGCCGTGCGTCTGCGAAAGCTGCCTGATTCGGTTGCGGATTGGGCGGGTTGGACGCAGGAGCGTACCCCTGCCTATCGTTGGGAGCACCACCCGGATATTGATTGGGGCGGTTGGGACCGCCTGGACGCCCCCCGTTTGGATAGCCGCCATTCTGGTAGCCGCCGTCATGGGGCGGAGCAGGCGGGTAGCCGCCATCGGGACGGTTCGTCAACGGCGGCGGAGCCCCGCGATAGTCCTGATCTCGCCATTGATCAAAGCTGGCGGTCGAGGCTTGGCGGCGCTCCCGTTCCGCCTGCCAGTAGGCCTGTTGTTCAGCCTCATGCTGTTGGTGATAGGCGGTCCAACCGGAATATTCGCTCTGCTGCCGGGCCCATTCCGCCTGCTGGGCGTTGATGGCGGCCCGGCGCGCGGCCCAGTTGGCGGCGATCACCGCGCGCCGCTGGCTTCTTAAAGAGGCGTTATAAAGCGCTTGCGCGCGCGCAAGATAACGGCCGGCGTCATCCGCCTGTCGATCCATATATTCAGGCGCGACCACATTTCCCCGCGCATCATAGACCACCACCAGCTGCCCATCGTTGAAGCCATAGGCATATTGTGGGTCGCGGATCAGATAGGGCGACGCGGCGCCCGGCTGATAATAATAGTAGCGGTTTCCGCCGTCGATCGGCTCCACCAGGCGCACGGCGTTGTCATTGGTGCGCCAAACCCAGGGGTGGACGCCTTCATAATCGAAGCCGTAGTCGGGCGGCGCCGATCCCAAGGCCGATCCCATCGACGACGCCTGATCCACATAGGCGTATTGGTCGGCCTGGCTGGCGACGCGGACGATTTTCGGTCGGGGCGCTGGGGGCAGTGCGTTCACCGAGGGCGCGTAGACGGCCGCGGTCTCGGCGCCGGTGGTCAGGGGTAAAGCCGGGGCCGCAGTGTCCGCCGTGGTGTTCTGAGGGGCATTCTGAGTGTTTTGACCGCAGGCGACGAGGGCCATTGCCGACAAGGCTGCCGAAATCACCAGGAGGGAAGGGCGAATGAGCGGGGTCTGTTTCATGGCTGTAATAATTCTCCATGGTCAAGGTTGTTCCCGGGGCTATGGAGGTTTGAACTCGGCTGGATGAACGGGGTCCGAACGGCCGCCCTGACGCCGAATTTCACTATCGGCTTGCGCGGTATGGAATAGACCCTGTCCGTCCGCTATCTATTGGACGCGCTAGGCTGTTCGAGCGCACCTATCCGGAGTCTGTCATGGCCGCCGCCGATCCCGTCGTCATCTGTTCCTACGCCCGCACGCCCATGGGCGCCTTTCAGGGGTCGCTCGGCGGGGTGAAATCCACCGCCCTTGGCGCGGCGGCGGTGAAGGCGGCGGTGGCCCGGTCAGGGGCCACGGCGGATCAGGTTGAGCAGATCATCATGGGATGTGTGCTGGCGGCAGGCCTTGGCCAGGCGCCCGCGCGGCAGGCGGCCATTGGGGCGGGCTTGCCGCTGCACGTGCAAGCCTCAACGGTCAACAAGATGTGCGGTTCGGGTATGCAGGCGACCATCATGGCGCACGACGCCTTGGCGGCCGGTTTTGTGGATATCATCGTCGCCGGGGGCATGGAGAGCATGACCGGGGCGCCCTACCTCATGGCCAAGCACCGCGGGGGCGCCCGTATCGGCCACGATACGATCTCTGACAGCATGTATCTCGATGGGCTGGAGGACGCCTACGATCCCGGCAAGCTGATGGGCGCCTTCGCCGAGGAGACGGCGGCGGCCTATCAATTCACCCGGGCGGATCAGGACGACTACGCCATCCGCAGCCTCACCCGCGCCAAGGCGGCGCAGGATATCGGCGCCTTCGATCGTGAGATTATCGCCGTGGAGGTCTCCACGCGCAAAGGCGTCGAGGTTGTGTCCAAGGACGATCAGCCCCAGAAGGCCGATCCCTCCAAGATTCCCACCCTAAAGCCGGCCTTTTCCAAGGATGGCACCATCACCGCCGCCAACGCCTCGTCCATTTCCGACGGAGCCGCGGCCTTGGTGCTGACGCGCGCCTCCGTCGCGGAGAAGCTCGGCCTGACGGTGGTGGCGCGGATCGCCAGTCATGCCGCCCACGCCCATGAGCCTGGCCTTTTCACCACCGCCCCCGTGCCGGCCATGCGCAAGGCGTTGGAGCGGGCCGGCTGGTCTTTGGGCGACGTGGATCTGTTCGAGGTGAATGAGGCCTTCGCGGTGGTGGCTATGATTGCGCAGCATGAGATGGGCATCCCCTCCGACCTGCTCAACGTCAACGGCGGAGCCTGCGCCCTTGGGCACCCGATCGGAGCGTCGGGCGCGCGCATCCTGGCGACCTTGCTGTCGGCTCTGCAAGAACGTGGCGCAAAACGCGGCTTGGCCAGTCTTTGCATCGGCGGCGGCGAGGCGACAGCCATGGCCGTGGAGCTGGTCTGACGCAGGCTGCGCTCTCTGATTAATCAGAGTGCTCAAATTTGCGGCGCTTTTTATAAAATGCTCATGATTGCCGGATAATGGGGCTAAATCTGTTGTTGCTCCCGCAATTTCGGGTGAATGTGATCAGGCCTTCGGGCGTTTCCTCCCTATTGAAACTGGGCCGCGCTTCATAGCGCGGCCTTTTTTTCAGCTGATCGGCTCGGCGGACGGCGGCGGTTCATCGGGCAGCGGAATAAAATCCTGATCGTCGCTAGGCGGCAGCGCCATGCGGCCCGCCTTCCAGTCCGCCTTGGCCTGCTCAATGCGGTCCTGCGAGGAAGAGACCAAATTCCACCAGATGTATCGCTTACCCACGGGCTCTCCGCCCAAAAGCATCACATGCGCCGCCTCGACCCCCGTGAAGACAATCGGCTGGCCGGGCTTGAAGATGATCATCTGACCCGCTTTGAAAAGGCGGCCGTCCACCTCCACCGAACCTGCCGCCACAAAGGCCGCCCGCTCGGGGTATTCGGCCGCCAGTTGCGCCTTCGCGCCGGGCTGCAGGCGCCAATGCACATAAAACATCGGCGAGTGGGTCTTCACACTGGCCTTGGCCCCGAAGGCCTCGCCGGCGATCAGTCGCGCCCAAAGTCCGTCGCCTGAATCATAGGTGGGCAGGTCGGCTGCCTCGTGATGATAAAAACCCGGATCGGTTTCTTCCGCCTCGTTAGGAAGCGCAACCCAGGCCTGCATCCCATGCATCGGTCCGCCGTGAGCCTTGACCTTGGGGTCGGTCCGCTCTGAGTGGACAATGCCAGACCCCGCCGTCATCCAGTTCACCTCTCCCGGTCGAATCGCCTGGGTGAAGCCAAGATTGTCGCGATGGACGATCTCACCTTCGAACAGGTAGGTGACGGTGGAAAGGCCAATGTGCGGATGGGCGCGCACCTCGATGCCCATATCCGGCTTGAACATCGCCGGGCCCATATGGTCGAGAAAGATGAAGGGGCCCACCATCCGGTGCGTCGCATAAGGCAGAACCCGTTCTACCTCAAACCCCCCGAGGTCACGTCGGCGGCCATCGATAACGAGCTCTATCATGTCAGATCTTGGATTCAATGTGTGAAGAGATGAGACCTAGAGGCACAACGGTGGAGTTCTTGACGCTGCGGATGACAATACGGCTTTCTATGTTGGAGACCAAGCCAAGAGAGAGAAGTTTCCCGCGCAAAAACTCGTCGAATGCGGTCATGTCACGGGTGACGATGCGCAGTACATAGTCCATTCCGCCGGTGACTGTGGCGCATTGAGACACTTCGGGCAGGTCGACGATCGCTGCTTCGAACGCTTCTAGGTTTTCCTTGGTCGGTAGGTTTAACTTGACCTCGGCGTATACCTCGAAGGCAAGCCCTAACCGTTCTCGATCCAGCAAGGTGACCCGACCCTGTATCACGCCAGTATCCTCGAGCCGCTTGATGCGCCGCCAACAGGGGGAGGAACTCAGCCCTACGCGTTCGGCGATCTCCGCCACCGACAGCCCTGCGTCACGCTGAATCAGATCGAGGATCTTTGCATCGACAGCGTCTAGAACTTCGGGCAAGGGCGCTCTCCTATAGCTCGGGAATTACGAGCACGCTTTTGCTCGAACCGGGCATGATTTCGCAATTTCGGGGGAGATATACGTCAATCGCCGCACAAGGCTACGGCCTAGGCAAAAATTCCGCAATATTTAGCCGCAGGCCGACGGATCGATGTTCGGAACGTTCGCCGTGACCCGCATCGGTCGCCATAAAGGCCCGCCGGAGCAGGCGTGTTTAGCGCCACGTCGATGACGCTGACGAGGGCGAAGATCGTGATGGAAGGGCCGAGGGAGGCGGATTGGTTGCAGCTATACGTTCCGATGGTTCAATTAGGTGTCAGGGACGCTGGGGCTCACGCGTCTCATGAAGGAAGTCTGATGATGGCCCGAAGACCCCCCAGGGGGCTGCGATCGAGGGTGACGTCTCCGCCATGGCCGCGCGCCACGTCTCTGGCTATGGCGAGACCCAGGCCCACACCCTTGAGGTTCTGGTTGCGCGCCTCGTCCAACCGCGAGAACGGCCGAAAAGCTTCGTCATAGAGCTCTGCGGGGATGCCTGGCCCATCGTCATCCACCCTGACTTCGATTCCGCCAGCAGGGTGGGTATGGCCGGTAATGGCCACTGTCTTACCGTGCATGGCCGCGTTCATGATGAGATTGGTCAAAGCCCGCTTTAGCGCTTGCGGCCGGACGTTGGCTTCGACGTCATCGGCAGCTTCGATTGCGATCGCCACGCCGGGGCGAACGGCGCCCTCGCTCACCGTTTCCAGCAGAGGACGAATTTTGATGATCTGCACGGCCTCGCCGCCCTGCCCGCGAGCGAAGGCCAGATATTCGTCGATCATATGCTCCATTTCCGCCAGGTCGCGCTTAATGGATTCGACCCGGGGGGAAGGGGGGGTCAAGGCCGCCTCCAATTTCAATCGCGTAAGGGGGGTCCGAAGATCGTGGCTGACAGAGGCGAGCAGTACGGTGCGCTGATCGATATGTCGTTGGATGCGGCTCTTCATATTGAGAAAGGCTTGACCGGCTTGCCGCACCTCGCGGGCCCCATGAGGTTTGAAACGTTGATCGATTCCCTTGCCAAAGGCCTCCGCCGCCTCGGCAAGCCGCTCGATGGCGCGGACTTGATTGCGGATAAACAGGATGGTGACCCCGGTCAGGGTCAGGGTGGCCGCCGTCAGCCAAAGGATGAATATGTGTCCTCGGGCGGCGAAGGCGCGGTCGCGAGGCGCGATGATGCGCAGCACCCCGCCCCGCACCTTCACACGAATATCGATATAGGCCGGATAGCGGGTGCTATCGATGTAAAACGGCTCGGAGACTTGATCGTCCACTGCGGCGCGAAGGGCCGCGTCAAAGGCGGGAAATAACGTGCGACGCATGGCCGTTGGCAGGCTGCGGCCCGGCAGAAGGACGATCGACAGGGACTGATGCCGTTCGGCGCGCTCAGCGATATCCGCCGCCGTCTTCAAAGAGGGCGCCGCCTCATAGAGCGATACGTCCCATGCCACATCTCCAGCCAGGCTCTCGGAAAGCTGGTTGGTGACCGTCCGCCAATGAGCCTCGAAGAAGGCCCAGGTCACCGCGCCTTGCATCACCACCACGGGCAATAGGATGATCAATAGGGAGCGGCCAAACAGCGAGGTTGGAACCAGCCGTTTAAGGAAACGCAGGTTCAGCAACCGGCGAATCCGGCGGGGCGGTCGCCAGCGACTCATCAGTCCGGCGCCAGCATATAGCCCACGCCGCGCACGGTCTGGATGTAGCGCGGGTTCTTGGGATCGGCCTCAATCTTGCGGCGAAGGCGTGTGACTTGCACGTCGATGGCCCTGGCCGAAGCGTCCACCGAGGCATCGCTGATCTCGCTGGCCAAATCGAAGCGATCAATGGGCATGTCGCGACTTTGAGCCAAGCGCTTCAGCAGCTTCACCTCGCCCTCGGTCAACCGCACCGGCTCGTCACCCTCGAACAGTTCACATCGCTCAAGATCGAAAGTGAAGGCCCCCAAAGATACCCGCCCGCGCTCGCCTCCGCGTCCTTGGGTGCGGCGCAGAATCGCTTCGATGCGCAGCAACAACTCCTGGGGCTCGAACGGCTTGGACAGGTAGTCGTCCGCACCGACGGTGAGACCGCCGATCCGATCATCCGCCTCGCCCTTGGCGGTAAGTATCAGCACCGGGGTCCGGTCACGCTCACGCACCCAGCGGGTGAGAGACAGGCCGTCTTCCCCCGGCATCATCACGTCGAACACGGCCAGATCGAAGGTCAATTCGCTCATCAGCTTGCGCGCCCGCGCCGCGTCGGGGGCGGCGGTGACCCGAAAGCCCGCTCGCGCCAGATATTCCTTCAAAAGCTCGCGGATGCGGTCATCGTCATCCACGATCAAAAGGTGGCGTCCCGCCATGGCGGTCATGATGGGCTTCCTATCCGTCGGGCGGCTCGAGGACCCGCGACAGCGGCCATGATCCTGCGCGCGCCGAGCACCGCATCCAGACCACCGTCTCGAAAGGCGGCTGAAAGATGAGCGCGCATACGATTAGCGATCTTGGCCTCGAACGCAGCGCCGGCCTCGGTCAGCACCGTCGGGCGGCGGCGGGCGTCCTCCACATTGGCGGTCGTCTCCGCGTACCCGGCCTCGATCAAATCCCGAAGGACGCGGCTGGCGCCCTGTTTAGAGAGGCCCGTCAGTCGGGTCAGATCGTTGACCCCAAGCCCGGGGCGACGCTTCAGTAGGAAGGCGGCTCGAAAATGGCCACGCCCCAGCTTGTGCGGCTCGCCGTCTAAGGCCGGGTCGGCGGCCATCCAGAGGGCGGCCTCCGCCAGCAGGAACTGCTCCAGAGCCGAGTCGAGCTCTTCAGCTCGCAGGATCAGGCGCGGATCGGCGGCGGGAGGGAGGGCGGCGTTCACGCGCTAAACCTGAGGCCGACGATTGACGGAACTTTGTCCGAGGCGTCTAAAGACGACGTTTTATTCAGATCAAAGGTGAAAACTTGCCTGGAATGCCCGCACCCTTCGACGATCGCGACGGCTGGATCTGGATTGACGGGCAGTTCGTGCCCTGGCGCGAGGCGAAAATCCACGTACTCACCCATGCCTTGCACTACGCCTCCAGCGTCTTTGAAGGCGAAAGGCTATATGGCGGCGAAATTTTCAAGCTCACCCCGCACACCAAGCGCCTCTTCCGGTCCGCCGAACTGCTGGACATGCAGATTCCCTTCACGGTGGACGAGATCGACGACGCCTGCAAGGAAACCTGCCGACGCAATGGCCTCACCGATGGCTATGTGCGGCCGTTCGCCTGGCGCGGCGCGGAGGTGATGGGCGTGGCGTCTAAGGGCTCCAAGGTGCACGTGGCTATCGCCGCGTGGGAATGGCCAAGCTACTTCGACCCAGAACAGAAGAAAAAGGGTATCCGCGTCGGCTGGTCCAAATGGAAGCGGCCGTCCCCGGAAACCATCCCCTCCGAAGCCAAGGCGGCCGGTCTCTATATGATCTGCACCCTCTCTAAGGACGCCGCTGAGCGAGCGGGATACGCTGACGCGCTCATGCTCGATTATCGGGGCTATGTGGCCGAATGCACCGGCGCCAACATCTTCTTCATCAAGGATGGCGTGATCCACACGCCTACGCCCGACTGCTTCCTGAATGGGCTGACCCGGCTGACGGTGATCGATCTGGCGCGCTGGCGGGGATTCGAGGTGGTGGAGCGCCACATCCAGCCGGAAGAGCTCGGCGATTTCACCGAATGTTTCATCACCGGCTCGGCCGCCGAGGTCACCCCGGTGTCGGAGATCGGCGACAACCGCTTCACCCCCGGCAACATCTCCCTTTCCTTGATGGACGACTACGCCAAGCTGGTGCGGCGCGAACTGACCATGGCCTAAGCGGGGGGCCTGGACCTACTTCTGCAACTGGATGAAGGGCGTCCCGCCGGACGTGACTTGGGGCAAGTGGCCGTCCCACTTCTCGATCGCCCGCAGTTGCAGCACCGATGGGTTGGAGCGCAGGACGTCGCCCTGCACCTGGATCGCCTTGGCCTCGCCCTCGGCCTCGGCGATGCGTTGCTGGGCTTCGGCCTGGACGGTGGCGACCTGGGCCTGGGCGGCCAGGGCATGTTGCTCATTGGCGATCTTGTTGTTGATCTGGGTCAAGACCACGTCCGGCACCCGCACGTTGCCGGCCCAAAACAGCTTCTCCACATTCAGGCCATAGGGCGCGAAATAGTTGGCCACGTCGGACTGCACACTGTTGAGCAGTTCTTGTTTGCGCGGACCGTAGATTTCTTCCACCCCCATGGCCGCCGCCCGGTTGACGAGGGCGTTGCGGATGGCGTTGCGAAGTGGGCCTGAGATGATCCCCTGCGCGTCGGTCCGGTATTTCTGGAAGAGCTTGGGGGCGAGCACCGTGCTGACCGAATAGCTGACGGCGATATCGGCGGTGAGCCCAAGGCCATTCTTGTCCTGGAAGTTGAACTCCTCGTTGCTCACCGCGCCCTCCGACCCGCTGCGGGTGTAGGTGTAGGTGTTGGTGAACACGGGATATTCGTAGATGTTGGTGCCAAACGGGGTGAAATAGGTGCCGACGCTCAAGGCCTGGTTGCTGACGCCCGCGTCCGAGCCGTATTGGTTGACCTTGATGCCGACATGCCCGGGTTTTACCTGGCCGCAACCGGCGAGCGCCAAGCACGACGCGCCGAGAATCATGAGCTTTTTCATTTGGTTTCGACTTCAAAAGGTCGGGTGCGCGGGATGTCGCGCTTGGATTGGTTAAAGGTCTTGACGTCTTCCCAGAGCTGAAACGCCAGCCAAAGGGCTGCGCTGAGGGCTATGACCAGACAAGCCACGCCGCCAAGCAGGGCCAAGTCTTGATGTAGGTTGACTAGGTCTGGGCCCCAAACGCGGAGCAACAGGAAATCGACCATCGCAACGACGACCACCTTGCACCCCACGCGGATGACGAAGCGGCGTGTCAGCCTGATGCGCGCGTCGGCGGTTTGGTCAAGAACAGTCGGCTTTCGCCCGCCGTTCAACATCGTGCAGCACCTTAGCCTTGGTGAGGAACGACCTAACACCTGGGCTGAAAAAGTATAATAAAATTTCCTTTATGCCGTGCGCAGAGCCCTTGCCGCGCCACGCGCATATTCCACCCCCGTCCAGAGGGTTAAAAGGGCGGCGATCCACAAAAGGGTGTGGGCGATAAGCCGGGCAGGGCCGCCTTCCGCAGCGATCGCCGCCAGCATCTCAAGGGAGAGCGCCACGAGTTGGAGGGTGGTCTTCCATTTGGCCAAGAGGGTGACCGGCAGTTTGACGCCTCGGGGCGCGATGCCTTCGCGCATCCCGGAAACGAACATCTCGCGAAAGAGGATCAAAAACCCAGGAACGGCGATAGCGCCGGAAGGCTCCAGCACCACAAGGCCAATGATGGCCGCGGCGATGGCGATCTTGTCGGCGATGGGATCCAAGATCACCCCCCAGGGCGAGGTGGCTTGCAGTTTTCTCGCCAGCCAACCGTCGAAATAGTCGGTAATCGCGGCTATGGCGAATAGGATGAAGCCGATGATCAGAAGCGTTGTTTGTGTTTCCCGATCCGGCGCGCCGATTTGTCCTGGCAGGGCGCCAGCCGCATCGGCGAGAAGGAAAAACACCAGCACGGAAAGGGCGATGCGCGCGACGGTCAGCGCGTTCGGCACACCCTTGGTCCATTCGCTTGCCATTCCCGCCACCTCTTGCTGTTCACCTACCCTAACGCATGAAACAGCAAATTAGGCGGCGGTCACGCCAAGAGCACTGAGTAATGAGGACGCCTTCAAGGTCGAGAAGACCTGGGCGCTCGCCTGAAGAGCGGCTTGGGCGAGGGCAAGGTTGGTGGCGGCGGTGGCCGGATCGGCGTCGGTGAGGTCGCCGAGGGTGTTGGTCAGGGTGGACTGTTGGTCCTTCAAGGATGTCTGGGACGCAGCGACCTGGGTTTGCACGAGGCCATTGGCCGCCACCGCACTGTTGGCGGAGGCATAGGCGGTGTCGAAACTCGATAGAACGCCTTGCAAAAAGGTGGTCTGTGCCGACGTCAGCGTACCCGAGAGGGGGCCGTTGGGACCCGCCGAATAGGCCTGGACGGTCTGCAAGGCGGTGAACAGGGGCGTGGCCACGTCGCTCGCCAGCACGCCGGTCGTGGTCGTGGTGGTGTCGTTCAAGCGGCTAACGGCCTTGGTTTGGTCGTTGGTGAAAACGCCGGCGACGCCAGGAGCGGCTGTAAGATCCGCAAGCGTCGATGCGTTGACGGGCGCGGTCGATGTCTGGCCGCCAGCGAAAAGGTATTTTCCGTTGTACTGGGTGTTCAGCGCGCTGTTGGCTTCGCTGAATTGACTTTGCAGCGAGGTCATCAGCGCTGTGGCGTCGCCGTTCGCCAGCGCCTCGGCAACGGCTGTCCGCGAGTTCTGAGTCGCAGTGGCGACGCTGGAAAGCGCCTGATCCTGGGCCGTCAACTTGTCCGTAAGCTGAGAGCCGTTGGCCACATAGGTGGTGATCCGCGTCTGCAGGCTGCGGGTGGCCGTCAGCGCGTCGGCCTGGGAGGCGTAGCCTTCCAGGTCGTTCGCCAGCTTGCCGGTGGTGACCTGCTGTTGGGCGACGCTTTGGGCGTTCTGGGAGCTGACGATGCTCAGCAGCACCGACTGGTAGCTTGAGGCGGAGGAGATGCGTTCCATGGTCAGTGTCAGTTCCCTGTCATGCCAAGAAGCGTGGCGTAGAGGTCGTTGGCCGCCTGAACCATTCTGGCGGATGCATTGTACGCCTGCTGATAGGTGGTCAGGTTGATCAGCTCTTGGTCGATGCTGACACCCTCGGTGGAAGAAAGCTGAGCGGTGGCGTTGGTGGCGACGGTTGTAGCCGCGGTCTTGGCCGTGGCCGCCGCCGACGCCTTGTTGGCGATCACCGAACTGATGGAGGAGGCGTAGTTCGAAAGCGTAGAGGTCGAAGCCGAAACGCCGCTGACAGCAGCGAAACTCTGGGTGGCCAACCCCGCCTGGGCCAGGGCGTCCGCGCCGGACGCATCGCCCGACGCCAAGGCCGCTGTCCCAGCGGCGGCCGACAGGTTGAGTTTGGCGACGGCGAGATAGTTCGTGTTCTGCACGATATCGTTGCGGACGGCGAAGGTGGTGGTTGCTGCGGCGCGGGTCGCCGCGCCGATGCCAAAGAGCTGGCTCACCGAAACGCCGGCAGAGGTGCTCGACGTTGAGTCGGCGACAACGGACAGGCTGTTTCCGGTGATCCTTGGCGTAAAACTCAGCGCGCCATTTCCGTCCAGAGAGAAGGAGCCATAGAGGCCGACCGCATTATTGGCGTTCAAGGCGCTCATCAGATCGGCCACGGTGCCGCCCGGAGGCGTGGTCACCGTCACGTCCTGAATCTTGTTGCCGTTGGTGTCGGACAACCGAAGCGTCAGGCTTTCCCCCGGGGGAAAGCCCGATGGGTCGGTGGCGGATAGGCCGGTGTTATAGTGGGTGAAGGCGCTGGAAGTGACCAGGTTGTTCATCCCAAAGAACTGGGAAAACCCCTGGCCCGCCTTGGAGGCGGGCGTTGTCGCGTCGTCCTGGATGGCTATGCCGTCGGCGGCGCCGCCGGACGACAAGCTGAGGGCGCCGTTCGTAAATGTCGCCGAGCCGGGGTACAGGGCGCTGTTCAAGGTCGCTAGGAATCTTACAGACGTGAAGATGGTCGGCGCTCCCCC
>JAMFTA010000050.1 GCA_026225565.1 Caulobacter sp.
CGTCCGTGCCTTTACCCCTGTCAAGGCCATGATCCGCTATCGAGCGATTCGCGGTTAAGGCGTAGTTATCCTCACCTCTCCTGCGCTATGGCGTCAACCGCCGTGGACGCGATGGTCGCAACGGTGCGGAGAGGCGTGCAAAAATTTTGAGAGCCTCAGAAATCCACCGCCAGGCCTTTGCGCTCCCAGTCGCCGAAGCGGGTGGGCTCGGGGCCGGCGGGGCCGCCGGCCTCGCGGGCCGCGTGGGCTTCAGCGGCGGCGGCATGGCGGGCGGCGGCTTCTTCCAGGGCCCGGCGGGCGGCGGGGGGCAGGGGTTTGCCAGGGGCGGCGCCCGGCGCTTCGGGAACAGCATTAGCCTGTGACGGATCGCTCATACGGCCCTCATTCCTCGCGCCCTTGCTTGCACTTGCGGGCTGCATGGCGGATTTAGGCGCGATGTCCGACCTTCGCCAGCCGTCTTCCGCCCTGAGCCCCGCCGTCGATCTCCCGGAAGATCCCCAGGACCTGAAGGCGCGCTTCGCCGCCCTGGCCATGCTGGAGGCGGCCCTGGCCCGCCGCAATGGTCTCGACGACGCCCTCGGCTCCAAGGCGGTGATGGAACTGTCGGCCCGCGACCGGGCCTTTGCGCGGGCCCTGGCCATGGCGACGCTGCGCCACCTCGGCCCCATCGACCAGATCATCCAGGCCCGGGTGCAAAAGGCCCCGCCAGAGCCTGTGACCATGCTGCTGCGGCTCGGGATCGCCCAGCTGTTTCATCTGAACGTCCCGGCCTTCGCGGCGGTGACCACCACGGTGGAGTTGGCCCAGGCGCGCCAGCCCACCCGCCCGTTCAAGGCCCTGATCAACGCCGTGCTGCGGGGCCTGACCCGCGAGGCGCCGGCCCCGGCGACGGCGGAAACCTACGCCCCGCCCTGGCTCTACGCCCGTTGGCGCGCGGCCTATGGCGCGGCGGCGGCGGACGCCATCGCCGCGCGCATTCCCGAAGAACCGGCCACCGATCTGACCCTGCGCGATCCCGCCGACGGGCCGGCCTTGGCGGAGGCGCTGGAGGCGACCCTCCTGCCCGGCGGGACTCTCCGCACCGCCAAGCGCGGCGACCTGGCCGAATGGCCAGGTTTCGCCGAGGGTCGCTGGTGGGTGCAGGACGCCGCCGCCGCCATCCCCGCCCGCCTGCTTAACCTCAAGTCCGGCGATGCGGCGCTGGATCTCTGCGCGGCCCCCGGCGGCAAGACCCTGCAGCTGGCCGCAACCGGCGCGACGGTGACGGCGGTGGATCGCTCCGCCGCCCGGCTGCAGCGGCTCGGCGAAACTCTTGAGCGCGTGGGCATGACGGCCGAGGTGGTGGTGGCCCACGCGGCCGCGTGGGATGATCCCCGCACCTTCGACGCCGTGCTGCTGGACGCCCCCTGCTCCTCCACCGGCACCTTTCGGCGGCACCCGGACGTCTTGTGGGCCGCCAGGGCCCAGGACATCGCCAAGCTGGCGGCGGTGCAGACCCAGCTTCTGGACGCCTCCGCCGATCGGGTGAAGCCGGGCGGGCGCCTCGTCTACTGCGTCTGTTCCTTGGAGCCGGAAGAGGGGGAGGCCCAGGCGCCCGCCTTCCTGGCCCGCCGTCCGGATTTTCGGAACGATCCGCCCCAGCCGGGCGAGGGCGGGGCGCCCGCCGCCGCCCTGACCCCCGAGGGGATGCTGCGCCTGTCGCCGAGCCTTGCGGAACCCGAGGGCGGGCTTGACGGTTTCTTTGTCGCCCGATTTCGGCGGCGCGCCTGAATTCGGGCGCCTGAATTTAGCCGTTCAGCTGGGGTTCAGAAGGCGGACGCCAAAGATTCACCTGGCTTTTGTTGGCCGAGGATAGACCGATGACCCTACGCTCCGTGGCGCGCAGCAGCGCCCTTGCCCTGACCCTCGCGGGCGTCGCCGCCGCCGGCCTTGCGGCCTGCGCCGAACAGCAGGGTCCAGGCTACTACAGCCCCTACGAACAAGGTCGGATCGCCCAGGTGGAGGAGGGGACGGTGGTCTCCTTCCGCCCCGTGCAGTTCGGTTCCGGCGACACCGCCGGCGCGACGGTCGCCGGCGGCGTCGGCGGCGCCCTGATCGGCAATGCGGTGGCCGGCCATCGCGATCGCGGCGCCGCCACCGTCCTGGGCACCCTCGGTGGGGCCTTGATCGGCAACGCCGTGGCCAGCGGCAGCCACACCAATGGCTTCGCCTACACCATTCGCCGCACCGACGGCAGGCTGATCGAGATCGCCCAGGCCGACCCCCAGCCTATCCCGGAGGGCACGCGCGTGGCGGTGAGCTATGGCGAAGGCCGCGGCGCCCGGGTTTCGCCCATCGGCGGCGGCTATGGTCCCCCGCCGCCGCCGCCGCCGCCGCCCCGCTACTAAGCGCAACGTCTGGCCCGCTCTTTTCCCCGCATCGCAAGCTCGGCTTGCGCCTCTGGGGTCAAGGGCGGTATCCGGGGACATGAGTTCGCCGACGCCCCTGATTTCCCCCTCGCTCCTCTCCGCCGATTTCGCGCGGCTGGGGGAGGAGGTGCGCGCCATCGAGGCGGCGGGCGCCGACTGGCTGCATTTCGATGTGATGGACGGGCGTTTCGTGCCCAACATCACCGTCGGCCCCCTGGTGCTGGCGGCGATCCGGCCCCTGACCGCCTTGCCGCTCGACGTTCACCTGATGATCGAGCCCGCAGATCCGCATCTGGAGGCGTTTCGCAAGGCGGGCGCCGACTGGATCACCGTGCATCCGGAATCCGGTCCCCACCTCAACCGCACCTTGAAGCGCATCCGGGAGCTGGGGGCCAAGGCGGGGGTGGCCTTCGATCCATCCACCCCGCCCGAGGCGGTGGAGTGGATGATGGACGAGGTGGATCTGCTGCTCGTCATGTCCATCAATCCCGGCTTTGGCGGCCAGAGCTTCATGACCTCCCAGCTCCGTAAGATCGAGCGGCTGCGTGGCATGATCGAGGCCTCGGGCCGCGACATCGTCCTGGAGGTGGACGGCGGGGTGACGCCGGAAACCGCGCGCCTGTGCCTTAGCGCCGGCGCCACGGCCCTGGTGGCCGGCACGGCGGTGTTTCGCGGCGGACCCAGCGCCTATGCGGGCAATATCGCCGCCTTGCGCAACGCGGGGTAGGCATGGGCCGTCGTCGCCGGGGGGCTGGCCTTGACGCGAAGACCACCGCGTCGGCCGTGCTGCGCCTGGTCTCCGGCCGGATGCAGGCGGAGTGGCGCGGCACCCCCTTCTACGCCATGGCGCTGGGCGGCCCCAGGTCCGACGGCCTGGTCATCGCCCCGCGAGACTTTCGGCCCGTCGATCCGGAGATCGGCCGCCAGATCCTGCTCGGCCGCATGACCCTGGCCGGCGCGACCCTGGAGATCGGCGTCGGCGGCGATCCGTGGGATATCGCCAGCCCCACCCGCGCCTTTGCCGTGGAGCTGCATCGCTTCGCCTGGCTGCCGAGCCTCCTGGCCCAGGGGCAGAAGGGGGCGGAAGAGGCGCTGCGCCTCACCCTCGACTGGCGGCGGCTGTTCAACAAGGCGACCCCCTTCGCCTGGAGCCTGGAGACCACCGAGCGGCGGGTATTCAACCTGGCCTGCGGTCTCAAGCGCATCGTCGGGCAGGCCTCGGAGATGGAGGCGACGGCGCTGGTGGACACCCTGACCCGCCAGGCTCGCCACCTGATGCGCCTGAACCCAGGGCCGCTGCGCCGGGCCGAGCGCCTCAGCGTCGTCGCCCTCGCCGGTGCGGCCCTGGCGGGACGGGCGGGGGATCGCCTCGCCGCCTCGGCCCTGCCCAGGCTGTCCCACGCCTTGGATATCGCCGTTCTGCCCGACGGGGGGCTGAAGAGCCGCTGCCCGGAACAGGCGCTGGAGCTGTTATTCGATCTTCTCGCCCTGGACGACGCCCTCTTGCAGCGGGGCCGCGAAGCCCCCCAGCCCTTGGCGCACAGCATCGACCGGCTGACCCAGGCGATCCGCTTCTTCACCCTCGGCGATGGGCGTCTGGCCGCCTTTCACGGGGGCGAGGCCGCCAGCCTGGCGCGCATCGTCGCCGCCCTGGTCTATGACGACGGGGCGGGGCGGGTGCAGGAGGAGCTGCCCTACGCCGGCTATCATCGCCTGACCGGCCGCAGCCTCCTGGTCATGGCCGACGCCGCCAAGCCGGCGGAAGGGGCGTGGAGTCTGAACGCCTGCGCCCAGCCCTTGGCGGTGGAGATCACCTGCGGCGCCGACCGCCTGATCGCCAACAGCGGCTGGAGCCCCGAGGCCCACTCGCCCCAGGCCCTGCGCCTGACAGATGGGGGCTCCACCGCCGCCGTCGGCGACGGCTCGGCGGGGCAGCCCCTCTCCGGCCTCATGGCCAAGGGGCTTGGGCCCCGGCTGGTCGGCGGTCCGGAGCATGTGGAGGCCCATCGGAACCAGAACGAGACCGGGGTCTGGCTGGAGATGTCCCACGACGGCTGGGTGGAGCGTTACGGCCTTCGCCACGAGCGGCGCCTGTTCCTCGATCCGCGCCTGGACGAATTGCGCGGCGAGGATCGGTTCGAGCCGGTGGAGGGCGCAGATCCTGGGGCGCGGCGCACCCCGGCCTATGCGGTTCACTTCCACCTGCCGCCCGAGGTGCAGGTGTCCCTGGCCCGCGATAGGCGCAGCGTCCTTTTGCGCGGCCCCTCCAACAAGGGCTGGTGGTTTCGCAACGACGCGCCGGACGTGCTCTTGGAGAGCTCCACCCATTTCGAAGATCGCCTGCCCCGGCGCGGATCGCAGATCGTCCTCAAAGGCCCCGTCTCGGCCTCGGACGGCGCGCGGGTGCGCTGGAAGCTTACGCCCGTCGATCCCGCCGATCCTCGTGCTGGCGGCGCGCGCTCCGCCGCTGCGGCCCCCGTCCCCGAGGTTTTTCGATGAGCGCCCAGCCCCAAAAATCTCCCCTCCGGTTCGAGCCGCTGTTCATCTATCTGCACGACCTGATCTGGGCCGGGGCGATGATGATCCTGGTCTTGAAGGTGCGCTACCACTTCGAGCCCCGCTCCTTTCCGCCGCATCTGCTGCTGCGGGCGACCGGATGGTTCGTGGCCATCTGCGCAGTGGTGTTTCCGCTGTTCCGCCTACAGCGCGGCCTTTGGCGCTTTACGGCGGCCAACGACATGCTGCGCATCCTGAACGCGGTGGCCCTGGCCAACCTTCTACTGTTGCCGGTGCTGTTCATCACCGACCGGCTGCTCGATTTTCCCCGCTCGACGCCGCTGATCCTAGCGCCGCTCCTGACCCTGGGGCTATGCCTGGGGCGCGTGGCGACCGAGGCCTGGGCGCAGGGCGATCTGTTGCAGGCCTTCCGCTTTGAGGATCGCACCCGCCCCGCCGCCGTGGTGGTGGGGACCGCCAAGACCGTGGCCATCTATCTGAAAGCCATCCGGCGCGAGCGCCGGGCCCGGCCGCGGGTCGCCGGCGTGGTGGCCCTTGACCAGGCGCCCACCGTCGGGCGCACCCTGCAGGGCCAGGAGATCCTCGGCGGCCTGGCCCGCCTGACCCCCATCCTGAAGGCGCTAAAGGCGGCCGAGGGGCGCGACCCCCAGGTGATCCTGGCCGAGCGTCGCCCCGACCGCGCCCTCTTGCAGGCGGTGATCGCCTCGGCCGGCGAGGCGGGCGCCCGCGTGGTCACCGTGCGCGGCGACGGCGGGATGCAACCCCATCCGGTGCAGGCGGCGGACCTGCTCGCCCGGCCGCCGCGCAAGCTCGACCCGGCGGGACCGCGGGGCCTGATCGCCGGCAAGCGCATCCTGGTCACCGGCGCCGGCGGCACCATCGGCGGCGAGTTGACCCGCCAGATCCTGGCCTTCGGGCCCGAGCGTGTAATCCTGCTCGACGCCTCGGAATACAATCTCTACGCCATCGACCGGGAACTGACCGAGGCGGGGGCGCCCAAGGTCTGGTGCGCGGAACTGGGCGACGTGCGCGACGTCCGCCGCCTGGAGACCCTGTTCGCCGCCGAGCGGCCGGACGTGGTGCTGCACGCCGCCGCCCTCAAACACGTGCCGCTGATGGAGTTGAACCCCTGTGAGGCCGTGCTCACCAACGTCATCGGCGCCGCCAATGTGGCGCGCATGGCCCGGGACGCCTGCGAGGCCCTGGTGTTCATCTCCACCGACAAGGCGGTCAATCCGACCAATGTCATGGGCGCGACCAAGCGCGTCGCGGAACAGGCGCTGCAGGCCCTGACCCGCGGCCATGCGGTGAAGGCGTCCGCCGTGCGCTTTGGCAATGTGCTGGGCTCCACCGGCTCCGTGGTGCCCCTGTTCGAGCGGCAGATCGCCGCCGGCGGGCCGCTGACGGTCACCGACCCCGGCATCGAGCGCTATTTCATGACCGTGCAGGAGGCGGCGTCCCTCGTGCTGCAGGCCGCCAGCCTGCCGCCGGCCGCCGCCCCGCCGGGCTCAGGCCAGATCTATGTGCTGGATATGGGCGCCCCGGTGAAGATCGACGAACTGGCCCGCCAGCTGATCCGCCTGCATGGGCTGGAGCCCGATCGCGACATCAAGATCGCCTATTCGGGCCTGCGCCCCGGCGAGAAGCTCTATGAGGAGATCTTCTACAACGCCGAAACCGTCAGTCCGACCACGGTGGACGGGGTGATGTCCGCCGTCGAAGCCCTGCCCTCCTGGGCGGCGCTGGAAGGCCGGATCGAGGCCCTGGGCGCCGCCGCCACCGCCCGGGACGAGGCGAGCGTGCTGGCGCTGTTGACAGAACTGGTGCCGGAGTTTCAGCGAGGATAGCGGCGACTTTCGTACCCGTCTAGTCGAGCGGCCCTCAACCCGGCCGTGGGGCCGACGCTGCTTTTACAGCGTCTGGAAGTCAGCGCCGTGGGAATTCGGGCTTGCGTCAGATCAGCGCCGGCCGGCAACGAGCCAAGGCGCGCTTTTACGACGGCAAGGCCATATTCATCTTGCGTTGTGTCGCCGAGTTTCACCAGCTCGTCCAACTTCCGCTGAATAGCCGCGTCGTTGGAGGTTCGCCAAAACGGCGCGCCGTCCTCGCCGCCGATCCGGTGGTCGTCATCGACCAAAGCGAGCGATCGATCCACGAAGGCGCCCAGAAATGCTGTCCGCTTGGCCTCATCGCACGGATCGGCCTTAAGCTGAGCGATGGCCGTCGTCAGGTGGTCGCGGAGCGTATTGCGTTCTTTCCACCCCGGTGCGCTGTCCGATCCGGGCGGCGCCTCGCTTACGGCCTCGGTCGCCACCTGGTGAAAGCGAGCGCTCAACACTGGCGGCTTCGGGGCCCCTAAAAACCACCCGATACACAGCCCAATAAGGATGACAAACGAGAGGATTGCGCCAAACACAGTTTTCGACATGAATGCGCCCCAAGATTGCCGGGGATATTATCTCGCCTGGCTTAACAGGCGGTTGCGGCGGACCGGTAGTATGGCGCTAGCGCTCCAGACAGAGTCTTCAATGACGGCTCTGGACGGTTTCGAGCAGTGCTGGTCTCTCTGGGGACGGGGCGGGGCGAACAATGGTGTCGTGATAGAGCCAACCCAGGCCGGGGGTGGTCGCGGCGGATGCATCCGTTTCGACGGTCGGAGCCTTTGCGAGGCACTGGCTAAAGGCGCTGCAAGCCGACGCCGAGATTTGCCGCTTTACCTGGCGTTTACTCTTGGTGCGAAGCTTGTGGCCGGCCTTGATGGCCGACATGGGCTTTTCGATCAGGGGCAGGGGAGCGACAAAGATCCGAGGCGAGGCCTTCACCGCGCCGATGGTTTCAAAGAAGCGGTCGTAGGAGTGGGTGAAGTCGCCCAGGTGAAGTCCGCTGCCCGACGCCTGGAACTGCCCCGAAACGCCCACCAGGCGGACGATGCCCAAGGCTTCGGCCAGCCCCTGCAGGGCGGCCATCAAGGCGAACGGCGGAGACACGTCCTTCAGGTCTTTGCTGGCCAATTTTATCAGGGGGAAATGCCACTTCATCCCCTGAACGCGACTGACGAGAATAACCGATCTCGTCTCCTGGTCGAATACATCGCCCGGCGCTATGGTGAAGGATAGGACATAGAGGCAGTCTTCGCCCCGATGAAATTCGAGCGACAGCTCGCCCTCATTCTTGATCGGGCCGGCTAGCTTCAGGATGATCTTATAGGAGATGTCATCCAGCGTCTCACTCCAAATCAAAATGTCCCTGAATAAGATATCCTTCAGGTATTTCGGCTTCAGGAGATTAAAGATATACTTATAGTGATGAAGAAATATTTTCATCCGATCTATTTCGGGTAAATCGAACGCCAGATAATGATTTCCGAGCCACTTGGTGGTGATATCCGGCTGTTTCCGGACTAGGCGCGATAGTATATCGTGATCTAAAAGGTCGTCTTCTCGATTTACGCTGCCCACGGAGGCGAGGTTGAGGGCGGATATGGCGGATTGGCGCCGTCCCTCCTTTTCTCCAACCAAGGCGTAGTGATAAAGCGGATTG
The DNA here is from genome assembly GCA_026225565.1 of Caulobacter sp. Lineage (GTDB taxonomy): Bacteria > Pseudomonadota > Alphaproteobacteria > Caulobacterales > Caulobacteraceae > CAIOYC01. The sequence goes on from JAMFTA010000050.1 coordinate 8,466, forward strand.
ACGCCGGCGGCCCTAACGTCCGGATATTCCTCGATATAGTAGTTGGTCGAAAAGCTTGGGCTAGGGTTTCGACCTTCCCGCCACCCCTTGTCGAGATAGTGAACCAAGGGGTCGGTCTTTACCGCCCGAACATCCGGATAGGCGGAAAGATAATAGGCCTCATCGAAATAGGGGGCGGCGACATATTCGATTTTTCTCGCCGAAGGGCGCGCCACCCGGCCCATGCGCCGATAGTGGCGCAGGAAGAGGTAGAAGTGATCCTGGGTTTCCGCCTCCGATTCCGGATAGTCCTCGAAGTAGGCGGAGGTGGAAAAATCCGGGTTCGGATCGAATTTCAGGTGCCGCCCGATCGTCAGGTAATGATCGATGGGAGAAATGGAGTCTGATAAATATTTATCATAGAAAAATCTATAAAATTGCTCATCGAAATGACCTTCGATAAATAATTTTGCATATTTCAGCTGGATATTAGATTTGAGGTGGCGGATATATTTTTCGCTTCTCACCATTATGAGGTCGATCACGGGGTGACTGCTGGAAGGGGTGGAAATATTAAACGCCACGAGTGAAAATCGACATTGAATACCTAAATGATCGAACACTATTTTTGGCGCTTTCCCCGCGTCCGCCGCAGGAAGCTAGCTTAGCCATAGTCTCATCGACGCTAGATGATTTGTAGCAGTTTTGCAATATTATGGATGGACATACACGCTTGCCTCAGTTGCGACATATTATGTGGCGGCGATTTGGCTGCCTCCCATCGGACCATTCCGGCCCCTAGCGCATTGACTCCGCCGCTCGGGAGCCTATTTTCCGCGGCCTGCGTGACTGGCGATAAAGGTGGGAAACCACTGGGGAGCGCAGGATTTTGAGCCGCTCGCCTGGGTGATCGATCCGCAAACCGGAGCCCGCCCATGCCCGCCGCCCCCACCTACCCTAGAGCCCTCGACAACGCCCCCATCCGCCGGGCGCTGATCTCGGTTTCCGACAAGACCGGCCTGGTCGACACGGCCAGGGCCCTGCATGAGCTGGGGGTCGAGTTGATCTCCACCGGCGGCACCCGCGCCGCCATCGCCGCCGCCGGCGTGCCTGTCAAGGATGTCTCCGAGCTGACCGGCTTTCCCGAGATGATGGACGGGCGGGTGAAGACCCTGCACCCCATCGTCCACGGCGGGCTCCTGGGCGTCCGCGACGCGCCGGAACACGCGGCGGCCATGGTCGAGCACGGCATCGGCGGCATCGACCTCCTCTACGTCAATCTCTACCCGTTCGAGGCGACGGTCGCCGCCGGCGCCGACTACGACACCGCCATCGAGAACATCGACATCGGCGGCCCGGCGATGATCCGCTCGGCGGCCAAGAACCACGCCTATGTCTGCGTCGCCACGGCCCCCGAAGACGTGGCCGAGGTGGTCGCCGCCCTGAAGGTCGAGGGAACCACCCCCTTGGCCCTGCGCAAATCCCTGGCCGCCCGCGCCTACGCCCGCACCGCCGCCTATGACGCGGCCATCGCCGCCTGGTTCGTCAAGATGTTGGGTGACGAGACCCCAGCCAGAAAGACCATCTCGGGCGCGCTCGTTCAGGCCATGCGCTATGGCGAGAACCCCCACCAGAAGGGCGCCTTCTATCGCACCGGCGAAGCGCGCCCCGGCGTCGCCACCGCCCGGGTGATCCAGGGCAAGGCGCTTGGCTACAACAACGTCGCCGACGCCGACGCGGCGTTCGAGCTGGCGGCGGAGTTTCAGGAACAGCCGGCCGTCGCCATCATCAAGCACGCCAACCCCTGCGGCGTCGCCGTGGGGGAAAGCCTGGAGCTGGCCTATCGCCGGGCGCTGCAGTGCGACCCGGTCTCGGCCTTTGGCGGGGTGATCGCGGTGAACCGGCCGCTGGACGCCGCCGCCGCCCGCGCCATGGTGGAGATCTTCACCGAGGTGGTGATAGCGCCGGGCGCCGATGAGGAGGCCATCGCCATCTTCGCCGCCAAGAAGAACCTGCGGCTCCTGCTCACCGACGCCCTGCCCGATCCGCAAGCGCCGGGCGAGGTGTTCCGCTCGGTGGCCGGCGGCTTTCTGGTGCAGGGGCGCGACACCTCCCGCATCACCGCCGCCGACCTGAAGATCGTCACCCAGCGCGAACCCAGTTTCGATGAGGTGAAGGACATGCTGTTCGCCTTCACCATCGCCAAGCACGTCAAATCCAACGCCATCGTCTACGCCAAGGACGGTCAGACGGCGGGCATCGGCGCCGGCCAGATGAATCGCCGCGACTCAGCCCGCATCGCCGCCATCCGCGCCCGCGAGGCGGCGGAGATGGCGGGCCTCCCCCAATCCCTGGCCGTGGGCTCGGCCTGCGCGTCGGAAGCCTTCTTCCCCTTCGCCGACGGCTTGATCGAGGCGGTGGAGGCGGGGGCCACGGCGGTGATCCAGCCCGGCGGCTCGATCCGCGACGCCGAGGTGATCGCCGCCGCCGACGCCCGCGGCGTCGCCATGGCCTTCACCGGCGTCAGGGTCTTTCGCCACTAGCCGGATGGGTTAGGGTGGGGGCATGTGGTTCATCCCCGCCATCCCATCGGTGTCCCCCCGGTGAGCATTATGGTCGCCGGCGGCATGATCGTGCGGGCGGGGCGGGTCTTGCTGGGCCGCCGCGCCCCGCACCGCCGCATCCGTCCCGACACCTGGGACTTCATCGGCGGTCATGGAGAGCCGGGGGAGAGCCCGGCGCAGACGATGGCGCGCGAACTTTACGAGGAGGTCGGGGTCACGCCGGCCGTGTTTCGCCAGATCGCCATCATCGATTTCGGCCCCGAGGCGGGGGAGCCGGTCCACTACCACCTGTTCCGCGTCGATGGCTTCGAGGGCGAGCCCTGGCTGAAAGACCCCGAGCATGTGGCGCTCAATTGGTTCGCCCTGACCGAGGCGGCGGCCCTGCCCGATCTGGCCAGCAACCGCTATCGGGCGATCTTGAACGCCGAGGCTAAGGAGGCCGCCCCATGAGCGATGACCCCAAACCCATCGTGCTGTTGGCGCCGGGTCTGGGCGGTTTGCGGCAGCTGTTCGAGAATAGCTACCGGTTGATCGAGCCGCCCGCCTCCGGCGTCGTCGTCGGCGAGGGCCGTGGCGCGCGCGCCTTCATCACCGTGGGAAACCGGCCCATGGAGGCTGAGATCGCGGCCCTGCCCGACCTTGGCCTCGTGGCCGTGGTGGGATCCGGCTACGAAGCGATAGATGTGGCCGGCCTGCGGGCGCGTGGGGTGGAGGTCACCCATTCCCCCGGCGCCAACCATGAGGATGTGGCTGACCACGCGGTGGGTCTGTTGATCGCCGAGGTGCGCCAGCTGGTCGCCGGCGACCGGCGGGTGCGGGCGGGCGACTGGACCAAGGACCGGCACCCTGCCTCCACCCGCTCGATCCGCACCTTGAAGGTGGGGATCGTCGGCCTCGGCGCCATCGGCCTGGCGATCGCTGAGCGGCTGCGGCCGTTCGGATGCCCTATCGCCTGGTGGGGTCCCCATCCCAAGCCCGGCGCCGCCTATCCGCGCACGGACACCTTGTTGAAACTGGCCGAAGAGAGCGATGTCCTGATGCTCGCCCATCGGGCCGACGACAGCAACAGGGGGCTGATCGACGCCGAGGTGATCGCGGCCCTCGGCCCGCGCGGGGTTCTGGTCAACATCGCCCGCGGCTCGGCGGTGGACGAGGACGCCCTGATCGCCGCCTTGCGGAATGGGCGCCTGGGCGGCGCGACCCTGGATGTCTTCCAGGATGAGCCGACCCCGGCCGAGCGTTGGCGGGACGTGCCCAATGTGGTCTTGACCCCACATACGGCGGGAGGCGCCGAGGCCAGCCTCGCGGCCATGACCCGCATGGTGGCCGAGAACCTGCGCCGCTTCTTCGCCGGCGAGCCCTTGGCCAATCCCGTCCCGCCCGCAGCCTGATCGCAAACGAAAGGAGCCTGGCGCGCGGCCAGGCTCCCGTCGTCAAATCGTCCGTTGGCGAGCGATTAGTTATGCGTCGCGGTGGGGGCGGTCGCAGCGGCGTCCGCCGGGGTCTTCGATGTCGCCTCGTGGGTCTTCTTCTTGTGGACCTTTTCCACCGTCTTGCCCGAGGCGTCGGTTTTGGCGGTGTCCTTCACCGTCGTCTTGTCGGTGGAGGAGGCGGTGGACGCGCCTTCCGGAGAGGTCGCCTTGGCCGCCTTGGTGACGGTGGTGGTCGAGCTCGTGGTGGAGGCTTGGGCCAAGGCCAGGGCGGGGGCGCAAGCCAGAGCGGTGGAAACGGCGAGACCGAGAAGAATGCGAGACATGATAGCTCCCTATTATGCGCGCTCGATGGGTTTGTGGGTCGAGCCGCATCGCCAATTCACTCCCACCGGGTGGCGAAAAGGGGAGCGAAGCTGCGGCGGAAAAGGGTCGAATGGCATACAACGATGTAAATATACCGGCAGATGAAGGTTTATGCCGAGCTATTTGGCGATGTTATGAATATAGTCTGAACATATACCTGAGGTATTTTGAGTAGATGCAATTTTTATAAAAAATAAGTTTAAGGCTAAGCTTTCCAGGCGCCATAAACGTTGCTGCAGTTGGCAATTTCGTAGACGCTGAGTCAGCGACATTTCCTCTCCGCCTATAGGGAGCGAGGCCGGCCCCGAGGCGGCGAAGGGCGCCCCTGCGCCCCTGCCGACCCGAACGGATGCTCCCCCTGGATCGTCGATCCAGGGGATAGAACTTTGAAGTTGCGGTCGTGGAAGGCTAGCCGCGGCCGCTGCTGGCGCCGGCGCCATTGCGCAGTTGGCCGATCAAGAGGTTGATGTCGCCGCCGTGGTTGTCGAGGGTGGAGACGAAGTCCTGCTGCTCGGTGATAGCCAGCCAGATGCCGGCCACCTGCACGTCCACGGCGCGATAGCGGCCGTCCGACCCGCGGATCACCCGCCAGTTCACTTGCGCGGGCTGGGCGGCGCCAACGATCTCGGTGGTCACCACCACGTCGCCGGGCTGGCGCACGGTGGAGCCGACGACGCGCAGGGTCTGGCCCTTGTATTCGTTCAGCCGTGACTCATAGACGTTCTCCGCATAGGCTTTGAAGGCTACGGAGAAGTCGGCGTACTGGGCCGGCGTCACGATCCGGCGGTAACGGCCGAGCACGAAGCTGGTGATGCGCGGCACATCGGCCACCTGATTGATGATCTGGCGGAAGCTCTGCTTCTTGGCCTCGACCCCGATGCTCGGGTTGGAAAGGATCTCCAGCACCCGGTTGGCCTGGCTTTGCACAAAGGCTTCCGCTTCCGGATCCCCATGGGCGCGAGAGGCTTGCGCCAGGGCGACGCCAGGAACTGCGAAGAGGGCGGCGGCCAGGAGGGCGGCGGCGACGGCGGCGAGGAGGGGCAAGCGGGTGGTCATCGGTCGATCCTTGGAGAAGGCGGTCATTGGGGCTGCGGCGCGGACGGGGGCGTAGCCTCAGGCACAGATTGCGGCGCAGCCGGCTCCGGGCCGAAGTCCGGCAGGGAGGTCACGTCGAGCTTGCCGCCATTGGCGCGCGATTGTGCATTCTGCAGATAGGCCGAGCGCAGGGTGGCGTAGGGGTCGGTGGCGGTCTTTTGCACATAGAGCAGCACCGGGTCGGCCGCCACGCGGGCGTCCACCCCGCCCAACACCGTGCGGGCGGTGAAGAAGTAGGTGTCGTCGCGGAAGCGCAGCCAGTCGATCGGATCCAGGAAGATGTCGACGATCTTGCCGGCGCCGTCGCGCACCGAGGAGGGGCCGAACACCGGCAGGAAGAGGTAGGGGCCCTGGCCGACGCCGTAGCGCCCAAGCGTCTGGCCGAAATTGGTGGCGTGTTCGGGCAGGCCCGCGCCGCTCGCCACATCGAACACGCCGGCCAGGCCGACGGTGGAGTTGACGGCGAAGCGGCCCAAGGTGCCGGCGGCGCGCTCGGGCTTCAGCTGCAGCACCTGATTGACGAAGATCACCGGCTGATTGAGATTGGTGACGAGGTTGTGCAGGCCCTCGCGCCCCGGTCGCGGCGTCACGCGCTTGTAGAAGATGGAGACTGGGCGGATCGCCACCTTATCCAGCGCTCCGCCGACCAGGAACATGCCCCGGTTCAGCTTCTCCCAGGGATCGGCCCGGGCGGCCGACAGGTCGCTCTCAGCGGTTTGAGCGGCGGGCGCATTGGGCAAGGGGGCGGCGGGAGCTTGCGCTTGCGCGGTCGCGGCGAAGCCGAACGCGATCAGGCTCGTCAACGCCAGGGTGGATCGCAGCAAAGGCTTCTCCTCGTACATCGTTCCGCGAGCCTTGGGCCACGCGGCCAAGCTTCGGCGGCCCTAAACTGTGGAGCCGTAACGCGGTATTCAAGCGTTGGTCGCCCCGAACGCGCGGATTAATCGTCCAAGGCCTTTACAGGGGACATAAAGATATCCTTATATGATCCCATGACGATGAGCGGATCAGTGATGGTGGGCGTGCTGAGGGCGGCCGGCGAGCCGACCCGTTTGCGGGTGCTGGCCCTGCTCGCCCACGAGGAATTGGCGGTGATGGAGCTCAGCCAGATCCTCGGCCAAAGCCAGCCCCGCGTCTCCCGCCATCTGAAGCTGCTCACCGAGGCCAGGCTGGTCGAGCGCTTTCCCGACGGGGCGTGGGTGTTTTATCGTTTGACCTCCGACCGGCTGGGCCGCGCCTTCGTCGATCAGGTGCTGGACCAGATCGCCCCCGACGACGCCGAGCTGAACAATGACCTGGAGCGGCTGGAGGCGGTGCGCCAGGGCCGTGAGCGCGACGCCGCCGCCTATTTCGCCCAGAACGCCCCCCGCTGGGACGAGATCCGCTCCCTCTACGTGGACGAGGCCGATGTCGAGGCCGCCATCCTGACCGCGGCGGAGGATCGGCGGTTCGCGCGACTGATCGATCTGGGCACGGGCGCCGGGCGGATGCTGACCCTGCTCGGTCCCTTGGCCGACAAGGCCATCGGTCTGGACCTCTCCCAACAGATGCTGAACATCGCCCGCCGCCAGGTGGCCGAGGCGGGGCTGAGCGGCTGCGAGCTGCGTCACGGCGACATCTTCGCCACTGGCTTGGCGGCAGGGTCCGGCGATCTGGTCATCATCCACCGGGTGCTGCACTATCTGAACGATCCGGGCGCGGCGCTGATCGAGGCCGCGCGCCTGGTGGCGCCTGGGGGGCAGCTGTTGATCGTCGACTTCGCCCACCACGACCTGGAGTTCCTGCGCCAGGCCCACCAGCACCGGCGCCTGGGCTTCTCTGACGACGAGATCGCCCGCTGGCTGCAGACGGCGGGCGTCGACGCCCTCTCCACCACCGCCCTGCCGCCCACCTCCACCGAGGGGCTGACGGTGAAGATCTGGAGCGCGCGCAAGGCCGGGGGCGCGCCGGCCTTATCGCCTTCTGCCCTGGCGCAAAGGAGCGCCGCATGACCGCCCATCCCCTCGCGACCATGCACGGCCGCGGATCGGCGCTTGGCCCCATCGCCCGGGCCGGCGAGCGCGGCCTGTCGCGGCTGAACGTCTCCTTCGAATTCTCGCCGCCCAAGACCCCGGAGAGCGAGGAATTGTTGTGGAAGGCCATCGACCGACTGGCCCCCTTGAACCCGTCCTTCGTCTCGGTCACCTATGGGGCGGGCGGCTCGACCCGCGAGCGCACCCACCGGACGGTGGCGCGCATCCTGAAGGAGACCAGCCTCAAGCCCGCAGCCCACCTGACCTGCGTCAACGCCACCCGCGCCGAGGTGGACGAGGTGATCCGCGACTATTGGGAGGTTGGCGTGCGCCACATCGTGGCCCTGCGCGGCGATCCCCCCGGCGCCCTCGGCGGCGCCTATCGGCCCCGCGCCGACGGCTACGCCAACGCCACTGAGCTGACGGCGGCTATTCTGGCCATCGCCCCGTTCGAGGTGAGCGTCGGCCTCTATCCCCAGGTGCACCCCGAAAGCCCCTCGGCTGAGCACGACATCGACGTTTTGAAGGCCAAGATCGACGCCGGCGCCACCCGCGCCATCACCCAGTTCTTCTTCGACACCGACGCCTTTTTGCGCTTCCACGACAAGGTGCGCAAAGCGGGTGTGACCATTCCGATCCTGCCCGGCGTCATGCCCGTCTCCAACTTCAAGGGCCTGCAGAAGATGGCCGGCCCCTGCGGGATTGAGCTGCCCGGCTGGCTGGAGACCCTGTTCGAGGGCCTGGACGGCGATCCCGAGACCCGCAAGCTGATCGCCAACTCCATAGCCACCGAGACCTGCGCCCGGCTGGAGGAGGAGGGGTTTTCCGACTTTCACTTCTACACCCTGAACCGCGCCGATCTGGTCTACGCCAGTTGCCGGGTGCTGGGGGTGCGCGAGGAGGCGGCGCCATGAGGCTCAAATCCGCCATCGCCGCGTTGGCGTTTGGGCTCTTGGCGCTGGCCGCTCCGGCCCTTGCCGACAATCCCGCCAACTGGTCCCAGCCGGCCGCCCCCTTCCGGGTGATCGACAACGTCTATTACGTCGGCTCCGCCGGCCTCTCCGCCTGGGTGATCAAAACGCCCAAGGGCTTGATCCTTTTGGACGTGGGCACGCCGGCCAATGCGCCGATGGTGGAAAAGAGCATAGAGGCCCTGGGCTTTCACCTCAGCGACGTGAAGATACTGCTCAACAGCCACGCCCACTTCGATCACGCCGGCGGCTTCGCCAAGCTGAAGGCGGATACGGGCGCCAAGCTTGAAGCCAGCGCCGGCGACCGCGACGCCCTGGAAAAGGGCGTCTATCCGGGCGCCGAGACGCGCCACGACTTCGACTTTCCCCCCGTAACGGTCGATCAAGTGCTGAAGGATGGCGACACCGTCAGCCTCGGCGGTGTTACGCTGACGGCGCGCGTCACCCCGGGCCATACCGCCGGCGCCACCACCTACCTCTTGCCGGTGCGCGAGGGCGGCGTTCCCCATACGGTGGTGTTCTTCTCCAGCGCCTCGGTCGGCTTCAACCGGCTTGCGCCCAAGCCCCAATATCCTGGCATCGTCGCCGACTACCGCAAGAGTTTCGTCCTCTGGAAAAGCATCGACGCGGACGTCTTCCTGGCCCCTCATGCAGAGATGTTCGACCTGGCCGCCAAGCGCGCGACCAGGGGCCCCGGCAAGCCCAACCCCTTCATCAGGCCGGGCGAGCTTCAGGCCGCCGCCGCCGAGTTCGAGGCCGCCTTCAACAGGGCCCTCGCCAAGCAGGACGCCGCCAAATGACCGCCCGCCAAGACCGCATCAAGGCCCTGCACGCCGCCGCCAAGGCGCGCATCCTGGTGCTGGACGGCTCCTGGGGGGTGATGATCCAGAAGGAGAAGCTGTCGGAAGAGGATTTCCGCGGCGAGCGCTTCAAGGCTCACAACATGCCCTTGAAGGGCGACAACGACCTCCTCTGCCTCACCAAGCCCGAACTGATCGCCAGCCTGCACGACCTGTATTACGCCGCCGGGGCCGACATCTCGGAGACCAACACCTTTTCCTCCACCGCCATCGGCCAGTCGGACTATGGGCTGGAGAGCGCGGTGCGGGACCTGAACCTCGCCGCCGCCCGCACCGCCCGCGCCGTCGCCGACGAATGGACTTTGAGAGAGCCGCACAAGCCGCGCTTCGTCGCCGGCTCCATCGGCCCCTTGAGCCGCACCCTCTCGATCTCGCCGGACGTGAACGATCCCGGCGCCCGCTCGGTCACCTTCGATCAGGTCTATGAGGGGTATCGCGAGCAGATGCTGGCCCTGCACGAAGGCGGGGTGGACTTGTGGCTGGTGGAGACCATCTTCGACACACTGAACGCCAAGGCGGCGCTCAAAGCCATCCTCGATCTGGAGGACGATGGGCTGGAGCCCCTGCCGATCTGGATTTCCGGCACCATCACCGACCGCTCGGGCCGCACCCTCTCGGGCCAGACGGTGGAGGCTTTCTGGAATTCGGTAAAGCACGCCAAGCCCTTCGCCGTCGGCTTCAACTGCGCGCTGGGCGCCGAACTGATGCGCCCGCACATCGCCGAGATCTCCCGCCTGGCCGATACGCTGGTGGCCGCCTATCCCAATGCGGGCCTGCCCAACGCTTTCGGAGAATACGACGAGGAGCCGCACCAGACCGGCCACATGCTGCACGAGTGGGCGCAGGCGGGGATCGTCAACATCCTCGGCGGCTGCTGCGGCACCACGCCGGACCACATCCGCTGCGTGGCCGAGGCGGTGGCCGGCATGTCTCCCCGCGTGCCGCCGGAACGGGCGCCGGCCATGCGTCTGTCGGGTTTAGAACCTTTCGAGTTGGCTTGAGCCCGACGGCGGGGCAGGCTCGCCGACCACAACAGAGGGCTGAAGATGGCGACCAGACGAGAACTGATGATGCGGGTTGCGGCGCTGGGCGGCGTGGCGGCGGCCTACGCCACCGCGCGGGCGCTCGGTGTGGTGGAGGGCGAGGACGCCTGGGCCGGCGCCCCGGCGCTGACGCCCGGATCGGGGCAGGGCGCCTCGGTGGTGATTCTCGGCGCCGGGGTGGCGGGGCTCGCCGCCGCCTATGAGCTCGGCCGCGCCGGCTATGCGGTGACCCTCTTGGAGGCCAGGAGCCGGGTCGGCGGCCGCAACTGGTCGATCCGCAAGGACACGGTGCTGGAGATGAGCGACGGCTCCAAGCAGGTCTGCGGCTTTGACGAGGGCTACTATTTCAACGCCGGTCCCGCCCGCATTCCCAGCCACCACACGGCCACCCTCGGCTACTGCCGCGAGTTCGGCGTGCCGATGGAGACCTTGGTCAACTATTCGGGCAGCGCCTACATCCAGAGCGACCGGCTAAACGGCAAGAAGCCGATTCAGATGCGCCAGGCGGTGCACGATTCCCGCGGCCACTTCGCGGACCTGCTGGTCAAGTCGGTGAAGGGCGGAGGTCTCGACAAGATCGTCTCCAAGAACGACGCCGACAGGTTGATGGCGGCGGCGGCCCAGTGGGGCGCCCTGTCGCCCAAGGGTTCCGGGCCGATCGAACCGGACGTTCGCCTGATCAGCGGGGCCGGCATAAGGGCTGACCTCGCCTACAACGGCACCACCTCGGCGGGCTACGCCACGCCGCCGGGCGCCGGGGAGCAGGTCGGCATCGGCAATGCGCCGCTGCCCGCCGAAACCGTGCTGGACCCCTTCGTCCTCGCCATGTCCAACTTCCACGAAGTCATCGACATGCAGGCCACCATGCAGCAGCCGGTGGGCGGCATGGACCGCATCCCCATGGCCATGAAGGGCAAGCTGGCCCCCGGCGTGGTGCGCGAAGGCTGCGAAGTGAAGCAGATCAGCCGCAAGACCCTGCCCTCCGGCAAGGCGGGGGTGGAGATCGCCTATCTCGATAAGGCCACCGGCCAGACCAAGCTGGTCGCCGCCGACTATTGCCTCTGCACCGTGCCGTTCAGCGTGCTGTCCAAGATCCCGTCCGACTTCTCACCCGACCGCAAGGCGGCGATGAAGAAGGCGGTTTATGAGAACGCCATCAAGATCGCCTTCCAGTCCCCGCGCTTCTGGGAGCGGGAGAACCAGATCTATGGCGGCCTCTCCCTGACCGACCGCGATACCTTCATCACCTGGTATCCGTCCTCGGGCTTCCACAGCCCCGAAGGCATCATCGTGGCCGGCTATAGCTTCGGCGACCAGGCCACGCACTTCGGCGCCCAGTCGTTCGCCGACCGGGTCGCCTACGCCAAGGGCACCGTTGAGCGGCTGCATCCGGGCCGCAGCGACCTGTTGAAATCCCCCATCGCCATCGAGTGGGGCAAGGTGCCATACAACTACGGCATCGCCTGCCCCTTGGACGAGCAGGACCCTGCCGCCTACAAGCTGTTCAGCGACGCCGACGGCCCCTTCTACTTCGCCGGCGAGCACCTCAGCCACGTGGGCGCCTGGCAACAGGGGGCGATCGTCTCCGCCCACCGCGCCGCCACAATGCTCGACGCCCGCCACCGCGCGGGTTCAGCCGTAACCGCCGTTCGTGATCAGTAACCAACCCCAGGAGAAGATCGATATGAAACGTATCGCCATCGCCGCCGTCGCCATCGCCGCCCTGACCTTCGTTGGAAGCGCCGAGGCCGCTGTCAAACATACCAAGACCGTCACCAAGACAGTCACGGCGCCCGCCCCGCCCAAGCCCAATTTCATCTACGCCAAGCCCGACGCCTTCATCGCCACGGGGGTGGTGGTGCCGGCGGGGTGGGAGACCTTCTACGTCTCCGGCATCCCCTCCAACGTGGTCGGCGGCACCGAGGCCCAGGCCGCCGACGTGCTGGCCAAGCTCGGCGACGTGCTGAAGGCCCAGGGTTACGGCTATGGCGACGTGGTCAACGCCAAGGTCTATCTGGTCGGCGACAGCTCCAAGGACGGCAAGATGGACTTCGCCGGCATGAACTCCGCCTTCAAGAAGGTGTTCGGCCCCGCCGACCAGCCCAACCGCCCCTCCCGCGTCACCGTCCAGGTCGCGGGCCTGGCCCTGCCCGGCGCCCTGGTGGAAATCGAACTGACCGCCGCCAAGCCGCCGAAGTAGTCACCTAGAAAGTTCCCATGCGTCCCGTCTTCGTCAATATCGGTGAGCGAACCAACGTCACCGGCTCGGCCAAATTCAAGAAGCTGGTGGTGGAGGGCGACTATCCGGCCGCCCTCTCGGTGGCGCGCCAGCAGGTGGAGGCGGGCGCCCAGATCATCGACATCAACATGGACGAGGGCCTGCTGGATTCCGAGCAGGCCATGGTCACCTTCCTCAATCTGATCGCCGCCGAGCCGGACATCGCCCGGGTGCCGGTGATGATCGACAGCTCCAAATGGAATGTGATCGAGGCGGGGCTCAAATGCGTCCAGGGCAAGAGCATCGTCAACTCCATCTCCATGAAGGAGGGGGAGGAGAAGTTCCTTGAACAGGCGCGCCAGTGCCTGCGCTATGGCGCCGCCGTGGTGGTGATGGCCTTCGACGAGGTGGGCCAGGCCGACACCGCCGACCGCAAGGTGGAGATCTGCGCCCGCGCCTATAAGCTCCTGGTCGAAGAGGTGGGCTTTCCGCCCGAAGACATCATCTTCGACCCCAATATCTTCGCCGTGGCCACGGGGATCGAGGAGCACCAGAACTACGCCGTCGACTTCATCCAGGCCACGGCGCGGATCAAGCAGGCCCTGCCCTAAGCGCGGATTTCGGGGGGGGTGTCGAACGTCTCCTTCAGCTTCCGGGGCAATGAGCCGGTGCGCCGGGCGATCCACTCGGTCTTCCTCTATCACGCCATCGCGGCGGGTATGGACATGGGCATCGTCAACGCCGGCGACCTGCCGGTCTATGACGATATCGACGCCGAACTGCGCGACGCCGTCGAGGACGTGATCCTCAACCGCCGCCGTAACGATGGCCAGGACCCCACGGAGCGGCTGGTGGACCTGGCCCCCAAGTACAAGGGCGACAAGGGCGTCGCCAAGGTGGTGAACCTGGCCTGGCGGGACGAGCCGGTGGCCGAGCGCCTGGCCCATGCCCTGGTCAATGGCATCACCGACTGGATCGTCGAGGACACCGAGGCGGCGCGCCTGACGGTGGCCCGCCCGCTGCACGTGATCGAAGGCCCCCTGATGGACGGGATGAACCGGGTCGGCGACCTGTTCGGCGCGGGCAAGATGTTCCTGCCCCAGGTGGTGAAGTCCGCCCGGGTGATGAAGCAGGCGGTGGCCCACCTCCTGCCCTTCATGGAGGCGGAGAAGGAGGGCAAGCCCCGCGAAGCCGCCGGCAAGATCCTGATGGCTACGGTGAAGGGCGATGTTCACGACATCGGCAAGAACATCGTCGGCGTCGTGCTCCAGTGCAACAATTACGAGGTGATCGAGCTGGGCGTCATGGTGCCGGTCGACCGGATCCTGGACGCCGCCATCGAGCACAAGGTGGATATCGTCGGCCTGTCGGGTCTGATCACCCCCTCGCTGGACGAGATGGTGTTCGTGGCGGCGGAGATGGAGCGGCGGGGCTTTGACATCCCCCTCCTGATCGGCGGCGCCACCACCAGCCGCACCCACACGGCGGTGAAGATCGAGCCGGCCTACAACCGCGGCTCCACCACCTATGTGCTCGACGCGTCACGGGCGGTGGGCGTGGTCTCGGGCCTCTTGTCGCCAGATGAGAAGGTGCGGCTGCAGGCTGAGACCCGCGCCGAATACGTGCGGATCCGCGAGCAGTTCGCTCGCGGCCGCGAGGCCAAGGTCCGCACCCCGCTGGCCGTCGCCCGGGCCAACCCGTATCGGATCGACTGGACCGGCTACACGCCGCCCAAACCCAGCTTCATCGGCACGCGCACCTTCGCCCCCTACGATCTGAAGGAACTGGCCCGCTACATCGACTGGACCCCCTATTTCGCCAGCTGGGACCTGGTCGGCCGCTATCCGCAGATCCTTGAGGACGACGTGGTGGGGGAGGCGGCCACGAGCCTCTTCAACGACACCCAGCCGATCCTGGAGCGCATCCTGAAGGAAAAGCTGTTCGAGGCGCGCGGCGTGATCGGCTTCTGGCCCGCCAATGCCGATGGCGACGATATCGTGGTCTATGCCGACGAGACCCGGACGCTGGAGCTCACGCGCCTGCACACCCTTCGCCAACAGATGGGCAAGACCGAGGGCAAGCCCAACACGGCCCTATCGGACTTCGTCGCCCCGGCGGGCGAAGCCCCCGACTATATCGGCGGCTTCGCCGTCACCGCCGGCCATGGGGAGGGGGCCTTCGCCGAAGCCGCGCGCAAGGCTGGGGACGACTACACCGCCATCATCGCCGCCGCGCTTGCGGATCGCCTGGCCGAAGCCTTCGCCGAGCGGATGCACGAGCGGGTGCGGCGGGAGTTCTGGGCCTATGCGCCGAACGAGGCGCTGACGGTGGAAGACGCCATCGGTGAGAAGTACCAGGGCATCCGCCCCGCCGCCGGCTACCCCTGCCAGCCCGACCACACCGAAAAGGGCGAGCTGTTCCGGATACTCGGCGCCCCGGAAGCAACCGGCATGACGCTGACCGAAAGCTACGCCATGACCCCCGGCGCGGCGGTGTCGGGCCTCTACTTCTCCCATCCTCAGTCCCACTATTTCGGCGTCGGCAAGATCGACCGGGATCAGGTGGAGGACTACGGCCGCCGAAAGGGTTGGGAGGCGGCCACGGCGGAACGCTGGCTGGCCCCGATCCTCAATTACGACCCGGCGGTCCGCCCGCGGGACGTGGCGGCGTAGAGGTTTTGGCCATGCGGGCGATGCCGAAGGTTCTCGCGGCGCTGGTCTTCTCCACCTTCGCCACATCGGGGGAGGCCTAACCGGCGCCCGCCGATGCGGCGGCCTATGACCGCGGCGTCGCGGCCGAGCGCACTGGCCGGCACGACCAAGCCATAGCCGACCTCACTGAGGCCCTAGCCCAAAACCCGGAGTTCGCCGAAGCCTATGAAAGTCGCGGCGTCGCCTACGATCAGAAGGGGCTCTACGACCGCGCCATCGCCGACTACACCAAGGCCATCGCCCTGCAGAGCCGCTTGGAGAAGAACCCCATGGAGGGCGCTCCCATGGCTGAGACCTACTTCAATCGTGGCGCGGCCTATGAGCATCGCCGGCTCTATCCCAAGGCGCTGGCGGATTACCGCACCGCCGTAAGCCTAGACCCGCACCTCCAGGCGGCGAAGGACGGCGTCAGGCGCCTTGGCGCTGGGCGATAGAGGAGCGCTCCTCCCCCGTTCTTGACAGGGGAGGAGAAGCTCTAGTCTCAGTGGGTGGGCGACTGCGGCTGTTGCTCGGCTTGCGCGCCGAAGGAGCGGGCGGCCTCGGCCAGGATCGTCTGCACCTTCAAGGTGAAGCTCCCGGGCGGATAGTCGATATGAGCCAGCGCATAGGCGGCGTGGGGCGGGATTTCGGTGTACTGCACCGGATAGTCGGTGACCTTCTGGCCGGCGGGGCCGCTGGGCGGGGTCACCTCAAGCCTCAAGAGCTTGACGGCGGGATTGATCCCTTGGGGATGCATCTCCAACAGCTCCACCGTCCAGCCGGTGGTCGGGGCCACCACGACGCCCTTGGCGATGAATTTTCGCCGTCCGGTGAAGTCGTCCTCGATCAGGGCGGCGAAGTCCTTCAGCGCCACGCGCGTCCGCGCGGGCGCCTCGTCTTGGATCTTCACCGTCACCGGGCCCTTGGCGGTGTAGATGGTCAGCGTATCCCTCAGCGAAGGCGTGCCGCCCAGCACCACCCCCTCAGGGGGCAGGTTGAAGGCGAACGAGACGTCGTAGGGGGTCAAGACCTCGAGAACGATCCCGTCCGGCGCCAGGTTGGCGAAGTGCAGCCGGGGCGGAAAGATCAGCTCCGGTCCCACATAGAAGAAGACCTTGAAGCCGGAGGTGGGATTTATGCCGGTGGCGCGCACATGCACCGTTCGCTCGTTATTGGAGAAGCGAAGGGCGGTAAAATTGGGGCCGAACACCGAAGCGGCCTGTCCTGATAGGGGATATGGAGTTTCAGTTTGCATGGCGCAGTCCTTTCATGATGAGAAGAACGCAAGCTCGTCGCGCCCGTCAAAGACGCGGCGTCGGAGGAGCTTTACTGATCGGCAACCGAGGAGACGGGTCGCAATGCTTGCAGCATCCGGGAAAGTCACGCCAAGGACTTTTCACGCGAACTAGGCGCGTCGTCCTTTTCGGACGTATGTCAAGCTGCTTACTTAGACCGAACGCCCCGATTATAGGCGCTCAACTTGCAAATGCAAAAATATTTTAGCCCTTTCAGCCGCATCGGACGACGGGCGGACGTCGCCTGGACGCCCGCCGCGCCCGAATTTCGAGGGCGTGAAAGGGATTGACGAGGGGCCTCGATGGTTCAGTTTTTTGCTTCCCCGCGGCTGGCGAGGGCGGGCAGGCGCTCAGCTATAGTTGTCGCCGCCGGAATCCCCGCCGTCGCTGTCATAGCCGCCGCTGTCATAGCCGCCGCCATCGCCGCCATCGCCATAGTTGTTGATGGTGACGTTCTCGCCCCCGCCGCCGCCCCAACCGCCGCCGCCGAAACCGCCAAAGCCGCCGCCGTTATGGCCGCCGAACAGGCCCGAAAGGCCGGAGAACAGAAGCTCGCCCCCGGCCTCCCCCGCCGCCGCCGTGCCGGCGGTGCGCAGGAAGCTGCCAAGGCCCCCGCCGCCGCCCGAAAAGGGGCCGCCGCCGGCGAACGGCCCGCCGCCGAAGAAGGACTGCTGCTGAGGCTGCGGCGGCGGTTGCTGGGCGGCCTGACCCCAGGCAGTTTGAGGCTGGGCCACGCGCGGGCCGAGCCCCGCGCCGCCGAGGAAGCTCGCCTGCGGTTGCTGGGCGCCTTGAAGTTGGGCCTGCAGATCGGCGATCTGGGCCTGGGCGTGCAGCAGGGCCTGGTCGGCCAGGATGGCGTGCTGGACCAGCACATAGGCGCTGTCGGGATTGGCGCGGATGGTGTTGTCGATCATCGCCGCCGCGTCCCTGTCCTTGGCCACCCCTTGGGTCTGGCCGAGGTCGCCGAGAAATTGGGTGAGGAGCGTGCGCTCGTCGGGGGTCATGGGTCTTCATCCTCTTAGCCGGCGCTGCCTGCCGGACGAGGCAAAGATGGGGAAGGGCGGCGTTCCTGGCAACGGAGGCCGCTTGCACATGGCGAAGATGTAATCAACGCTGTAGAGGACCGGCGATGCGGCGCTTTTTCCAACTGTTGACCAATCTCGACGCCAAGGCCTGGCGAACCATCCTTGTCTCCTTCCTGCTGTTTGGCGGGGTGGGGCTGGTGTTCGTGCTGGGGGCGCCGCTGTTGGGCCTGAACGGCGCCTCCAGCGTGGAGCGCTGGATGGGGGCGGGCGCCTCGGGCCCCTGGGCGCCGGCGATGGCCATTGGCGGCTTCACCGTCCTGGCCTTCCTGGGCGTGCCTCAGTTCGTGCTGATCGCCGCGGCGGTGGTGGCCTTCGGCCCGTGGGCGGGCCTTGTCTATAGCTGGCTCGGCACCCTGGTGTCGGCCCTGGTGGGCTTCTTCCTCGGCCGGCGCTTTGGGGCCAAGTTGTTGAAGAACTACGCCGGCAAGGGGGTCAACCAGTTCATCGAACTGGTCGGCCGCAACGGCTTTTGGGCCTCGACCATCGTGCGCCTGGTGCCGTCCGCGCCCTTCATCGTGGTCAATATGGCGGCGGGAGCCACCCCAATGAGCGTCTGGGCCTTCGCCGGGGGGTGCGCCCTGGGGAGCCTCCCCAAGATCGCCCTGACCGCCTTCGCCGGCCATGCGGTGATGGGTGCGATCAATGGCAAGGGATCGGGCCACTGGCTGACCTTGGTCCTGGCCGCCGTCCTGTGGATCGGCATGGGTCTCCTCGGCCGCCAATGGATCAAACGACGGGAGGCGGCCGCGGCGGCCCTTCCGTCTACGGAGTGACGGTGGCGGACGGGGAGAGTATGCCGGGTACGAATCATTTCTCCGGCGCAGCGCGGCCTATGGAGCGAATGGAGGCCCGTCCGGTCGCGGTCGAACCCCCTAGAACACGAAGGCTTGAAGCCCTTATAGCCAGGCCAGCCGCGACCCATCCGTACCTTACGCAATAAGCCCTTGAAATCCGGCCTTTAGCGGTGCATGGGGTCCACTCTCCCTTGAGCCTTGGAAAAGCGCCGCGCCTGGGGGTTGCGCAGCGGTGTCGATCCATGTTTTGCGAGGGTTCCATCCCGTTTTCGCGTTCGCGCGGCAAGGTAATCCATGTTTGCATCGCTTTTCGGTTTGATTTCGAGTGACATCGCCATCGACCTCGGCACCGCGAACACCCTGATCTATATGAAGGGCAAGGGCATCGTCCTTAACGAGCCGTCGGTCGTCGCCCTGCGCAGCGTCGGCGGCCGCAAGCTGGTCCACGCCGTGGGCATCGAGGCCAAGCAGATGCTGGGCCGCACGCCGGGCCACATGGAAGCCATCCGCCCCATGCGCGACGGGGTGATCGCCGACTTCGAAGTCGCCGAGGAGATGATCAAGCACTTCATCAGGAAGGTGCATAACCGCAAGGGTTTCGTGAATCCGAAAGTCATCGTCTGCGTGCCCTCCGGCGCCACGGCGGTGGAGCGCCGGGCCATCAACGACTCAGCCCTGAACGCCTCGGCCCGCCGGGTCGGCCTGATCGACGAGCCCATGGCGGCGGCCATCGGCGCCGGCCTGCCCATCCATGAGCCCACCGGCTCGATGGTGGTGGACATCGGCGGCGGCACCACCGAGGTGGCCGTGCTCTCCCTCTCAGGCATCGTCTATTCCCGCTCGGTGCGGGTGGGCGGCGACAAGATGGACGAGGCGATCATCTCCTACATGCGCCGCAACCATAATTTGCTGATCGGCGAGACCACCGCCGAGCGGATCAAGAAGGAGATCGGCACCGCCCGCTCCCCCATCGACGGCGATGGCCTCTGCATCGAGGTCAAGGGTCGCGACCTGATGCAAGGGGTGCCCCGCGAAGTGCGTATCTCTGAGCGTCAGGCCGCCGAAGCCCTGGCCGAGCCGGTGGGGCAGATCGTCGATGCGGTGAAGGTGGCTTTGGAAGCCACCCCGCCGGAACTGGCCGCCGACATCGCCGACAAGGGCATCATGCTGACCGGCGGCGGCGCCCTCCTGCGCGGCCTCGATAGCGAGATCCGCGACCACACCGGCCTGCCGGTGACGGTGGCCGACGATCCGCTCTCCTGCGTGGCGCTGGGCTGCGGCAAGGTGCTGGAGCATCCCAAGTGGATGAAGGGCGTCCTCGACGCGTCCCTCGCGTAAACTTAACAAACTCATGCCACACTAGGGCGAATTTTCGCCCATGGAGCCGCCGTGGCGTTTCGCGATAGTCCTTTTCAAGCGCTGAAGACGCCCCTGACCTGGGCGGCGGCGGCCGTGGCGATCATGGCCGCCCTGGTGGCCCTGGGGCTGTTGTTCACCGACCACCGCACCAGCCGCAACACCGGCGGCTACAGCGGCGCGCGCGGCGAGTTCGACGAGGTGATGGAGCCCATCGCCAATGTCCTCTCCGCCCCCGCCCGCTGGTTCTCGGGGGTGGGCGACGTCAGCGGCGGCTATTTCTTCGCCGCCGCCCAGAACCGCGAACTGAAGAAACAGGTGGCTGAGCTGGAGCGGTGGCGCGACGCCGCCATCGCCTTGAAAAACCTCAACCTGCGCTATGAGTCCCTTTTGAAACTGCGGACCGAGCCGGCGATTCCCATGGTGGCGGCGCGGGTGGTCAGCGACGCCCGCGGGCCCTTTTCCGACGCCCGCCTGGCCGACGCGGGCGCGGCGGCGGGGGTGAAGATCGGCAATCCGGCCATGAGCGAGGACGGGGTGGTCGGCCGGGTGGTCGGCGTCACCAAGAACGCTTGCCGGATCTTGCTGCTCACCGACGTGCAGAGCCGCACCCCGGTGCTGATCGACCGCACCAACGCCCGCGCCATCCTCACCGGCGACGGCGGTCCCAATCCGAAGCTGGAGTTCGTGCGCGGGCTCAATTCGGTGAAGGACGGGGACGTGGTGCTGACCTCCGGCGACGGCGGGCTCTATCCGCGGGGGCTGCCGGTCGGCGTGGCGGCGAAGGACTATCGGGGCGTCTGGCGGGTGCGGCTCTATTCGGATCGGGCGGCCATCGATTTCGTCCGCATCCTGGTGTTCGACGACTTTTCCCAGATGGTCAGCCAGGCCGAATTGGCCGACACCGCCATGCCGGGCCTCACCCCCGAAGAGCAGGCCCAGCTTGACGCCGCCAAGCTCGCCGCCACCCGGCCCAAGGCTCCCACCGCCACGGCGCAGGCCGTTCCCACAACCGCCCCACCATCGGCGCCCGCCTCCGTCTCCGCCACGGCGACCCCTGGCAGGCCGCCTCACGCCGCCAAGACGCCGGCGCAGATCGCCAAGGCCAAGGCCGCCCTAAAGTCCAAGCGGAAGATCCCCAAGGGCGCCTTTCAGCCCGACGAGGTGCTGGCCTCTCCCCTGCCACCGGGGGATCAACGATGAGCCGGGCGGGCGCCCATAATCTTACCCCGTGGCGGTGGCTGGGTTTGCCGGCGCTGGCGGCGATGCTGGCGACCCTGCTGTTCGGCGCTCCCTTGCGCATGTTCGGGATCGGCCTGCCCGAGCCCCTGTTTCCCATGGTGCTGGCCTTTTCCTGGGCGGTGATCCGGCCTTCCATCCTGGGGCCGCTGACCCTCTTTTTCATCGGCCTGTTCCAGGATCTGTTCTGGGGCGGACCGCTCGGGCTATGGGCCGTCGCCCTGCTCTGCGCCTACGGACTGGCGCTGGGCGGGCGCAGCCTGATGGCCGGGCAGGGCGGGGCGGTGATGGGCGCCTGGTATGGTGCGGCCTGTTGCCTCGCCCTTGGCGTCGCCTACCTCTTCGCCACAATCGTGTCCCACCAACAGCCCAACCTTCTCGGGGTGATCTGGCAGTTTCTCTGGACGGCGGCCCTCTACCCCGTCGCCTACAAGCTGATCGATCGGTTCGAGGATGCAGACATTCGTTTCCGGTAGAGGCTGAGCGTTGGAACCGTCGATCTTCTTTGACGAGGTGAACGAGCGCCAGGGGGTGTTCCACCGCCGCACCTTCCTGCTCGGCGGGTTCGCTGGCGTGGGCGCCCTGGCCCTGGTGGGCCGCCTCGCCGACCTGCAGCTGGTGGAGGGGCCGCGCTACAGCCTGCTCTCCGCCTCCAACCAGTTCAACTTCCGCATCGTGCCGCCGCCGCGCGGCCGGATCCTCGACCGCAATGGGGTGGAGATCGCCTCCAACCGCCCGGACTTCCGCGTGCTGATGCGCCGGGACGAGACCAAGGACGTGAACGCCTCCCTCGACAAGATCAGCCAGCTCCTGCCGATCACCGACGACAAGCGCCGCCAGCTGACGCGCGAGATCGCCAACGCCCCCAAATCCACCCCGGTGTTCATCGCCAACGGCCTCAGCTGGGACGAGTTCTCCCGCGTCAATGTGCGGACGCCCGAGCTTCCTGGGATCAGCGCCGAGATGGGCGAGGCGCGCTTCTACCCCTTCGGCGGGGCCTTCTCCCACGTGATCGGTTACGTCTCCAAGGTCTCGGCCGAGGAGCTGGATGCGGTGCAGGCTTCCGGCTCCAAGCCCGATCCCCTGATGCTGCATCCGGGCTTCCGCATCGGCAAGCAGGGGGTGGAGAAGTCACTGGATCTGCAGCTGCGCGGCAAGCCCGGCGGCCAGAAGGTGGAGGTGGATTCCGGCGGCCGGGTGGTGCGGCTGAACTCCGACGGCGACATCCGCGCCACCCCCGGCCAGGACGTCATGCTGACCCTCGACGCCGACATCCAGAACCGGGCTTTGGAAGTCTTCGGCAACGAGAGCGGTGCGGCGGTGATGATGGACTGCCGCAGCGGCGATGTGCTGTGCCTGGTCTCCGCCCCTTCGTTTGACGCCAACCAGTTCGTCGGCGGCGCGCCCTCGGCCTACTACCACGCCCTGGCCAGCTACGATCACAAGCCCCTGCTGAACAAGGCCTTGGCCGGGCTCTACCATCCGGGCTCGACCTTCAAGACCATGGTGACCCTGGCGGCTTTGAAGAACGGTTTCGATCCCAAGCGCACCTATACCTGCAACAAGGCCTGGCCCTTCGGCAACCACGTGTTCAACTGCGACAAACGCCATGGCACCTTGGACATGCATGGCGCCATCTCTGAGTCCTGCGACGTCTATTTCTTCCAGACGGCGATCACCCTGGGGCCGGACAAGATCGCCGAGATGGCCCGCAATTTTGGATTGGGTCAGGTCTTCGATATCGGCATACCAGGGCAGAAGGCCGGCATCGTGCCCGACACCGCCTGGAAGAAGCGCTACTTCAAGAACAATCCGCTCAATCAGAAGTGGTTTGCCGGTGAAACGCCCTCGATGGGCATCGGCCAGGGCGCCACGGTGATCAACGCCTTGCAAAATTGCACCATGGTCTCCCGTATCGCCAATGGGAAAAAGGCTGTCAGCCCCCGCCTGATCCATTCGGTCGGCGGGGTGATTCAGGCGCCGACCGAACCGCTCGACCTTGGCATCGATCCGGAACATCTGGCCTTTTTGCACGCCGCCATGACGTCGGTCGCCAACGATCCGAACGGCAGCGCCCAAGCCGACGCCAAGCTGGGCCTTGGCTCGATCAAAATGGCGGGCAAGACCGGTACGGCGCAGGACCATACCTATAAGGGCGGCCACGGCGCCCACGGCGCCCAGGGCGCCTGGGACCTTCGAGACAACGCCTGGTTCATCTGTTATGCGCCCGTCGACGATCCTCGCTACGCCATGGCTGTCTTGGTGGAGCATGGCGGTTTTGGAGCCCAGGCCGCCGTGCCTCGCGCTCGGGAGATCATGAAGGTCGCCTTGCTGAAGGACCCTGAAGTGCGCGCCCGCATCGAAACCCCGCTGCCCGACATCCACGCCAAGCCCCCGCCCATGCCGGACGCGGCGTCCGCAAGCTCCGGGATCGACGTGTCGGCGCCCGATCCCATGCCGGTCCCAGTCGATCCGATGGCCCCCCAATGACCTCATCGGCGCTCACCAGCCCCGGCCAGCGGAACCTGCTCTCCGAAAAGGTCGCCGAGATCGACTGGCGGCTGTCGGTCCTGCTCTGCATCATCGCCGGCCTGGGGGCCATGATCCTCTATTCGGCGGCGGGCAACAGCTGGGGGCCGTGGGCCGACAAGCAGCTGATCCGCTTCGGCCTCTGCCTCGCCTTGATGCTGTTCCTGTCCCTGGTGGACCTGCGGGTCTGGTTCCAGCTGGCCTATCCGACCTATGCGGTGGGGCTCCTGCTGCTGGTGGCGGTGATGCTGGTCGGCCATCACTCGCTCGGCGCCAAGCGCTGGCTGCAGCTGGGCCCCGTGCAGATCCAGCCGTCGGAGATCATGAAGATCGGCATGACCCTGTCGCTGGCCCGCTTCTATCACGGCATTTCAGCGCGCGAGGCCCGGTTTTCCTGGAAGCTGATCGTCCCCCTGGCCCTGATCGGCGCCCCGACGCTCTTGGTGGCCAAGCAGCCGGACCTGGGCACCGCCCTGTTGCTGGTGTTCACCGGCGGCGCCATCATGTTCCTGGCCGGGCTGACCTGGCGGATCCTGGTGGCCGGGGCGATCCTGGTGGGGGTGGGGATCGTGCCCTTCATCACCGTGGTCATGAAGGGCTATCAGCGAGACCGCATCCTGACCTTCCTGCATCCCGAGCAGGACCCTTCGGGCGCCGGCTACCACATCCTGCAATCTAAGATCGCCCTGGGCTCGGGCGGCTTGCTCGGCAAGGGCTTTGGGCTTGGCACCCAGAGCCAGCTGAACTTCCTGCCGGAAAAGCACACCGACTTCATCTTCGCCACCTTCGCCGAGGAGTTCGGCCTGGTCGGCTGCTTTGGGCTCTTGATGCTCTACGCCATCATCATCGGCATCGCCCTGCGCATCGCCTCTATTTCCCATAGCCATTTTGGGCGGCTGTCGGCGGCGGGGGTCACCTTCACCTTCGCCTTCTACGTCTTGATCAACGCCGCCATGGTCATGGGCCTGACCCCCATCGTTGGCGTGCCCATGCCGCTGATGAGCTATGGGGGCACGGTGATGCTGACGGTGATGATCGGCTTCGGTCTGGTGCAGTCGATCCGGGTGCATCGCTACGAGGAGATGCCGTCCGGCCGGGGCGTGCTGTTCTAGCTCAGGGGGCCAGATGCCTCACGGTGTCCATCGCCTTGTGCAGGATGCGGGCGACCATGATAAAGGTGGTCTGCCGGTAGACGATGATGTGGGAACCCGCCAGCAGCACGAAATAGTCCGCCGCGCCGTCTAAGCGCCGGCCATCCGGGCGCCATTCACGAGGCCGATGATGGCGTCCCGCAGCTCGCCTGTATATCGAGCGGCCTGCGCCACCGACCAGCGCTCAGCCGTATAGATGTAGATATCTTCCAGGTCCGCTTCCGCCTGCCTCGACAGGCGATAGGACTCAAACCTGGGGGTCATGCTTCTGCTGCATCCGGTGCAGGAAGCCGTCGAAATCGAATGGCTCGTCCGGATAGCCCGATTTTTCGCCCTCTTCGATGGCCAGACGAAGGGCCTTCACCTTGATCTCCTGCTGCTCCAGCAGCCGCAGGCCCGCGCGCACCACTTCGCTGACCGAGCTGAAGCGGCCCTCCTCGATCAGGCTGGCGCTAAGAGCCTGGAAGTGGTCGCCTAGCGAGACGGACGTGTTGTGGGCCATGGAACCTCCGCCCCAATGTACCAATATCTAATACGTGGTTCAGGTCAGCCGCTGGCTCAAACCCGCAGCGCGGCATCCGTCGCCCGCACCAGGCCGTCGATGACGCCCGGTTCGGTGGAGGCGTGGCCGGCGTCCCAGATCAGGTCGAAGTTGATTTCCGGCCAGCGGCTTTTCAGCTTCCAGGCGGTCTCCATGGGAGTGACCACGTCGAAGCGCCCCTGCACGATCCAGCAAGGGATGTGGCGCAGGCGGTCCACCTGCTCCATTAACCAGCCGTCCCGCTCGAAAAAGCCGCCGTTCATGAAGAAGTGGCATTCGATGCGAGCAAAAGCGATGGCGAAGTCCGCCTCGTTGAACTTTGCCGGCCGGGCTTCGGGGCCGCGGATGGAGATGGTGTCCCCCTCCCACTGGCTCCAGGCGGCGGCGGCCTCGGCCTGCACCTTGCGGTCTGGGTGGGTCAGGCGGCGGTGGTAGGCGGAGAGCAGATCGCCGCGCTCGGCCTCAGGGATGGGGGCCAAGAACCGCTCCCAGGCGTCGGCGAACAGCATGGAGGCGCCCTCCTGGTAGAACCAGTGCAGCTCCTTCTTGGTCAGAAGGAAGATGCCGCGCAGCACCAGGGCCTCCACTCGGTCTGGATGGGCGGCGGCGTAGGCGAGGGCCAGGGTCGAGCCCCAGGAGCCGCCGAACACGGTCCACTTCTCCACCCCCATCCGCACCCTGAGCCGCTCGATATCCGCGATCAGGGTCCAGGTGGTGTTGTTCTCCAAAGAGGCGTTGGGGCGCGACTTGCCACAGCCCCGCTGATCGAACAGCATCATCCGCCAGCGCTTGGGATCGAAGAAGCGGCGCATGGTGGGGTTGATCGCTCCGCCAGGGCCGCCATGCAGGATCACGCAGGGCTTGCCGCCCTTGGCGCCGCACTCTTCGAAATAGAGGTCGTGACCGTCAGGCGTCGTCTCCCAGCCCGAGGCGAAGGGCTCGTTCTCGCCAAACAGCAGGCGCCGGGAGCGGCCTTCGGGAGGATTGGCGTGGGCGTTCATCAGAGTCCGGGGCAAGGTGCAGCCTGTGATTAGAATGGATTGCGCCCCGCCGCCAGCCCGGCCGAAAACCCTGGCGCCCACCAGGCAACCTCGCGCCAGGCGATGCGTTTTCGCTTCCAAGCGCCCATCGGCGCGGGCTGGAGAGGAAAAACAGAATGACCACGGTGGAAACAACGCCCGTCTATCCCAGTTACGCCCATCCCCTGATCTCGTGGGGATCTTTGATTCTCGGCGCCCTGGTGGCCATCGCCGTCGGGGTCTTGCTGAACCTCCTGGTGGCGGTGTTCGACGCCACGGCGACCCTGCACGAGGTGAAGGTCAACGGCGAGGCCAGCGGCAACGGGCTGCTCCTGGGCGTCTTCGGCGGCATCGCCAATCTGATCGCGCTCTTCACCGGCGGCTTCGTGGCCGCCCGGTCGGCCAACCATCCCGATCACCACGACGGCCTGTTGCACGGCTTTGGAGTGTGGGCCCTGTCCTTCGTGGTGGCCTTCGCCATCCTCGGCTCGGGGGCCAGCAAGACGGTGGGCATGGCGATGGGCGAGGCTGCCGGCGGTTCGGCCGCCGCGGAACTCGCCACCGGCGCGGCGGCGGCTGCGGCCCAGAGCACCGCCGCCACCCCGCCGCCCTCGTTCGCAGCCACCCCGGCTCAACAGCGGGCCGCCGAAGCCGACGCTCAGGCCGACGCCCAGGCGGAAGCCCACGACATCGCCAAGGCGGCTGCGGAGACCGCCTTCTGGGCGTTCGCGGCCATGCTGGTGGGCCTGGTGGCCTCGCTCTTCGGCGGCGTGATGGGCTCGCGCCATCCCCAGCACTACGCGGTGCGTCCCCGCCGCACCTACATTGTGACCTGATCGCTCCCCTGCCGCGCAGGCGCGCGCTAGCCTTGCGGAAAGCGCCGGTTCAGCCAGTCCAGCAGTATGGCGTCGGTCTGGGCCGGCTCTTCCTGCTGGGTCCAATGGCCGGAGCCGGCGACCAGGACCTTTTCCAGGTCTGGGACGTAGGCCTCCATGCCGTCGGCGGCCGAGGGGGGCAAGACCGCGTCCATCTGCGCCATCACCATCAGGGCCGGCGCATCGACACTCTTGGGCAGGTCCGCCGACTGCTCCCAATTGCGGGTGAAGTTGCGATACCAGTTGATGGGGGCGGTGAAGCCGGTGCGCGTGAAGGCTTGCACGAACACCTCGAACTCGGCGTCCGAAAGGAAGGTGGGGCGGGTGTCCAAGGCCGGATCGTAGGCCTCGATCATCCGCACCAGGGGAAAAACCGACGGATCCCCCGGATTCCTTCGGGTGGCGAAGCCCGCGGACCCCTCGCCGCTGAAACCGGCGGCGGCGCCCATCGGCCGCCGCATGAAGAAGCTCATGGTCTTGCGGACGTCGCGGTCGAGAATCTCGTCCGCCTCGTGGGGCTTTTGGAAGTGGACGATATAGTTCTCCTCGCCCAGGCGTCTCCGCATGATGGCGATGGGGTCGGCCGGCGCGCGGGGATAGAAGGGGGTGTTCAGCCCGATCACGCCCGCGGTGCGTTCGGGATAGCGCAGGGGCATCTGCCAGACCACGATCCCGCCCCAGTCGTGCCCGCACCAGATGGCCTTCTGCGCGCCCAGATGATCCAAGAGGCCGATCAGATCGCCGGTCAGATGCTCCATGTCATAGGCCTCGACCGCCTCGGGCCGCTCGGTGAGGCCGTAGCCGCGCTGGTCCGGGGCGATGGCCCAGCGCCCGGCCGCCTCCAGGGCCCGCAGCTGGTGGCGCCACGAATAGGCGAGCTCCGGAAAGCCGTGGCAAAGGATGATGGGCGGCCCCACGCCCCTGGGCCCCACCTCGTAATAGGCCATGCGGACGCCGTTGATCTCGGCGTACTTCGCCGGCGGCATGGCGGTGAGGATATCGGACATTAGGCGCTCCCTGTTTTCGGGAGGCTAGCAGGGCGATGTGGGGGGCGGCTAGCGCGGAAGGCGAAGGGAACCGGTGCAGGGCGTCGGCGCACCTGAGCCCCTCATCCGACCTCCCAAGGGAGGCCACCTTCTCCCCGGAGGGGAGAAGGGTATTTTTACAGCCCCGGAAGCTTGAAGCCCTTCTTTTCGGGGGCGCGGGCGATGACGATGGACTGGCCGCCGGTGAGGGAGCGGATCTTCTTCTGCTCGGCGACGGGATCGATGGGGGCGGCGGTTTCGGAGCCGGCGGTGGAGACCGGCGCGGGAGCCGGGGCGCCCTTTTTCCAGAACATCACCGTATCGGCGAAGCTCTTGTCCTTGTGGGCGATGTTGCCGAACTCGTCGTCCATCACATAGCGGATCAGGGGATCGGCTTTCTGGCCGCCGGCGCGGCCGACCAAGAGGCTTTCGCCCTGGCTGCGCTGGATGGCTTCCTGCTGGCCCAGAAGGGCGATGCGGGCCTGGCTTTCGGGCTGCAGCTCCATGGGGCGCGGCTGGCCCGGCGAGGGCGGGCGCAGGGCGTAGTCGGGCGGCACCACCAGGGGCGCCTTGGCCACCACGCGGAACTCGTCGGGGGCTTGGCTATTGAGGCCCAGCTTCTCGGCGGTGCTGGCGCATCCGCCGGCGCAAAGGGCCATCAACGCTAGGCCAGCCGGGACGGCGGCGCGGCGCAGGCGCAAGCCAGGCGCGGTGCTGTGGTTCATGATCATCAACGGACTCCGAAAACCGCCCCCGGTTCACCCGATCTGCGACCCGAGTGGTTAGCGCATTCCGCCCGGCGGTGCAAAGGGCCGTGCGTTGCGACCTCAAGCCACAGCCAGAGCCGCAGATCAGCGCGCGGGCGGCGGCTCGGCGGCCTTGACGGTCGGCAGCACGCTATCGAGGATCAGCAGCACGACGCCGATGGAGATGGCGCTGTCGGCGACATTGAACACCCAGGGGAAGAAGCCGAGACCGCCCACGTCGATGAAATCCACCACCTGACCGAAGTGCAGTCGGTCGATCAGATTGTTGCCCACCGCCCCGCCCATCACCATGCCAAGGCCGATGGCGGTGAGGGGCCTGACGAGATTGCGCGCCCAGAGCGCCAGGGCCACGACCACCACAGCGGCGAAGGCGGCCAGCATCAGCTTTCCCGGCAGGCTGTCGGCTTTCAGCAGGCCGAAGCTGACGCCCCGGTTCCACACCATGGTCAGGCTGAGCACCGGCAGGATGGGAATGGTGAACCGCTCCCCCAGATGCAGCACGTTCAGCACCCAGAATTTCGACAACTGGTCCAGCGCCAGGGCGGCGATGGCCACGCCGTAAGCGACCAAGCCCCAGCGGGTGACGGCGGGCGCCCCCGGCGTGTGGGTGATCAGCGGCGGTTCGGTGGGAGAGAGGGGCGTGGTCATGGGCCTCTTTTAGCGCGCTGAGCGGCGGTGGAGGAGGGGGTTTGAAGGGCGCCCGATCATCCCCGTGAAAACAGCAAAAAAGACCCCCTCAAGCCTCTACTTTGACGCAAGTTACGGGACCTATATATCTGTTGGACCCAATTCCGTAAAGATGGCATAATCGGCGCATAGGAGATCGCGCCGTGTTTATGACCTTCAAGACCCTTCCGGAGATGCTGGCGGCGTTCCCGACCGAGCAATCCGCCATCGACCATCTGACGGCAATCCGCTGGGCGAACGGGAAATTTTGCCCTCAGTGCGGCAACGCCGATGGATCGAAGATCGGCACGCTGAAGGGGACGAACTTTCACAAGTGCTATGCTTGCCGGAAGCGCTTCTCCATCAAGGTCGGGACTATCTTTCAGGACACGAAGCTTCCCCTCCGGACTTGGTATGCGGCGATCTGGATGATCACCAACCATCCCAAGGGCATTGCGAGCACGACCCTCGCATCGGATCTCGGAATCACGCAGAAGTCGGCTTGGTTCGTGCTGCATCGCCTTCGCCATGCGGCCCGCACGGATAGCTTCAACGCGCCGCTATCTGGCGAGGTCGCTGTGGATGAGACGGCTATCGGCGGCTTGGAAAAGAATAAGCACGCGTCGAAGAAAAAGCACGCTGGTCGCGGCTCGGTTGGCAAGACTATTGTTATGGGACTCGTGGCCAAAAACGGTGAGGTCCGCGCTGGCGTGATCGAGGGCGTGGATGGCCGGACGCTTCATGGCGTCATCCGCGCTCACGTCATGCCGGGCTCTACGGTCGTGACCGACCAGCATAGGGGCTATCGCGGATTGAGCGCTGCCTATGTCCATCGCACGGTCAACCACGGCGCCGGGGAATACGTTGACCGGGAGGGCTTCAGCACCAACAGCGTCGAAAGCCTGTGGGCCCTCTTCAAGCGCCAATATCACGGCACCCATCACTGGATGAGCCCCAAGCACCTCGACCGCTATGTGACCGAGGTATGCTATCGTCTGAACCGGCGCGACCTGAGCCGAGGCGAGCGCGTCAACAGCCTTCTTGCCCAAATCGAAGGGCCGATGCCCTATAAGGTGCTGATCGCATGAACGAGGAAAGCAAGAAACTGGAACGCCCCCTGTATCTGGATATGCCATTTGGGGAGGCATTGGCTCGTTTTGCCCAGACCAAACCAGCAGAGGTAGAACAGCTGACGCCCAAGACCGCTAAGGGCGCCAAGCCTAAACCTGACGCCCCCAAAGCCGACTAGCGGCGCTGATGCGGGCGCGGCCGGAAGTGCGGCTGCACGCGCTCAATTCGACCGCCCCGGATGCGCCGATAGAAGCGCACGCGGATCGGCGGATGATTGTCCATGAATGATCTCCACCTTGGACCTTGCGGGATAAGCCATGGCGTGAGATTCTGAGCCTGCAAGAGCTTCGCCCTCGTCACGTCATGGCCCGGTGAACAGAACGGGCCCCGCTTCACCGCTGGGGCCGCTTTGCGTTCTGGCTTAGACTCACATCTGCTTGCCTCCGGGTTGATGGAGACATCGTGAGATCCGCAAAAATCGCTGCATAGCCGCGAATTGAACACCTTATAATTCGCCGTTTTTAATTCGCCGTTTTTCACCAGCGCTTTGGTTTTCCTCGGTTTTTGGTCAATCCTAATTCGCCGATTACGTCGCGGAGCGGCTGGCGAGTAATTCGGCGATTTAGCGCCTCACCTGCAGCCCTTTCGATATCAGGGAATGTGGCGTCTGAGTTTTGAGGACTCCATCCTTTGAGCCACGTTCTCAATTCGTCGTGAGTCGCTTTGGGAACTGGCGCTTCTTTCTTGGGGCGACGTTTCGCCCGGTAAGGCGGAGGCGGAGTTGGCTCCGGTCTCATCTCTTCGGGTTGAGCTGGTGTCCGAAGGTCAGATGCAGACAGCGAAATTTTTGGGCCGCCCATCTGAGCATTGAGAAGAGTTATACTTAGAGGGTCAAAGCGAACGCCCCATACTGACAAACGATTTTTGATCGTGATAGAGCCAAATGACCAAAAACGTTCTTCGGCATCGTCTATCCAATCGCCGGGAGGCAAAAGGGATAATACAGTTTCAAGTCTGGGCTTTGCAGATTTGCCAATCAAGAAAATCTGATAGGCAACCGCCCGGATTGAACCTGAACTTAAGCCAGAAACAAGCGCATCAATTACGATGTGCTCCGCGATTGGCTGCATCCGTTGGATTGTTTGCCGAGGTGACACCCAATCTTCGTATTCAGCAGGCGTAAGCCTATCGTCCTCCATTGTCGCACGCTCTGGCGCCGGGACCGGAGAGTCAACCGCACGCGCTTGGCGTGTTCCTCTAACTAGCGCATGATGGCCGGGCTCGGGGCGTGACTTCCCTTGGCAACGCACACTGCGTCGAAACACGGGCAACCCGCTTTGTCGGGCGGCCCACGGAATAGAATACCCGTTCAAAGCGCTGGGTTGATCCCCCGGCGTGGGAAATACGTGGGGGCGCGTCCCCGTGTTCGCGCAGTCAACCGCCCCGGCTCCAGCCGGGGCAACCGGGGGGCTGTATGCGATTTGCATCAATGGGCGCGCTATGCGCCATCGTGGCCGTATTGCCGCCACCGGCTTCGATGTGAAGGTCACAGCAAGAAGCAGCGATAGCTTCATTGTGCATATTGCTTCAGAGCGCATTGTTGAGGAACTGGCGACTGTCGATTCCTACAAGGCCGCGCCTAGCCATTAGGAACGGTCGCTGTGATAGGGTTTGCGCTTTCTGGGTCCAACAGATATATAGGTCCCCAAGTTACATATAGTTAAAGTTGTATTATTTTGAATATTTATTTGAGATTGCGATTTCAAAAATCCTCCTATAAGTGTTATTTCCAACACTAAA
Source organism: Caulobacter sp. (assembly GCA_026225565.1). Lineage (GTDB taxonomy): Bacteria > Pseudomonadota > Alphaproteobacteria > Caulobacterales > Caulobacteraceae > CAIOYC01. Next base: position 40,907 of record JAMFTA010000050.1, read on the forward strand.
AATCATTGATTGTATTTGGAGGTGGAGATGACGCACGATCCGGTGTCGGTGACCTTGAAGCATGAGGAAGACGGCGCGCCGTTCAGCGTCACCTTTCATCCGACCGCGAACATCCACCGGATGAGCGGCCTGGGTCTGGCGACTGTCCAGGTGGAGGACGTACAGACCCTGTTGCTGAAGCTTCTGCCCTATGAGCCGCAGATCATGGCGTGGCTGGCCAAATCGCCGGCCAACGCCGCCGCCTTCGCCCAAAACCCCATCGCCGCCGTCGATCAGGCCGGCGTCGAGATTCCAGCCGCGCTGCTGGACGAGGTCCGCGCCCTCTCCGCCCGGCTGGCCGCATCGGCGGGAGGGGCGAAATGACCCTCTATGCGCAAGGCTGGGACCTGGTCGCGGTCTCCAGTCAAACCGAACTGAATACGCTGCTGACGGCCCTGAACAACACCGGCTGGTTTCCGTCCAGCGTCAACTACAGCTACCTGGGGGTGTCGTTCGTCGGCACGCTTGGCGGACCGCAGGTCAACCTCAATCCGACCCAGGCCCAGGGCACCAATTCCCTGGCCGAGCTGGTGGTGCCGATCACCGGCACGGTCTCATTCCTGGGCAACAGCTTCGTGGTGCCCGCCGGCACCACGGCCAACGTCATCACCAACCTGACCTACGACAGCATCACCATCTCGGGCACCAATGTCCTGCGCCTGTCCTTGGATCTGGCGTCGCAATCGGCCCTCTATTCGATCGGGCTGGCGACGCCGACGCCGGTTCCGCAATGGGTGCCCTTCCTGAACGCCCTGATCGCCAGCTATCTGGCCACCAATGTGAATGTGCAGGGGGTCTATTACCTGGGCGACGTCAATGTCTCCTCGGTGCCCGGCGCTCTGCTCCCGCAAGGGTCGGCCTATTTCGCCATCCAGCTCGCCCAAACCACCAGCGCGCCCAACATCCTGGCCTTGACCGGCACCACCAGCACCGGCACGCCGGGGGTGCTCGACTTCGCCCCCGTGCCAGCGATGTTGCCGTCCAACCAGACCACGGCGCTCTACATCGGCAACCGCTGCCTCTTGGTGAACCTGGTGCTGCCGCCCATGTGCAGCTCTCTCGGCGTCAGCCAGAGCACCTTCACGGTCAATGGAACAGGGACCGCCGCGCGCTCCCTGTCGCTCAACCAGAGCATCGACATCAGCGGCGAATACGATCCGGACCTGGACACCCTCAGCGTCTACGTCAACGGCAGCGGTCAGATCCAGGGCGACTATACCGCCACCGGCTATCCGCTTTCAGGCTTCCACAGCGTCATCTGGGTGGACGTGGACGGCTATTTTCAGATGACGCCGGCCTTCAGCAACAACACCATCACCTTCAGCTCCAATGCGCCGAACGGGAATGGCTCCATCCACCTCAGCACCGGGGGATGGATCATTGTCGCCGCCTTGATCATCGCCAGCTTTGGCACCCTGGGCGGCGCTTTGGCGGCGGTGGTCGCCATCGTCGTGCCCATCGTCATCACCCAGCTGAAGCTGAACGTTTCCATGAGCAGCCTGCAGTCGATGCTGAACGACGCCAACATCTCCTTCAGCTGGCCGGCCCAGACCCAAGCCCCGATCACCGCCGTGGCGCTGCCGGGGGACTTCGTCATCTACATGGCCCCCGCCGTTTGACGACGGCGGGGCGGCGCCGGGGGCTCAATGCCCGTGGCGCTGGTCCCAGTCCTCCACGGCATCGGTGCAGCGCAGGCAGAGCTTGGTGGCGGGCTTCACCTCGGGGAGGATGCGCCAGCAGCGGTCGCATTTGACGCCGGTGGCCATGCGAGGCGCGACCAACACCAAATCTTGAAAGGCGTCGGGCATCTTCGGTCCATCGATGCGGTACGGACCGAAGCTGTAGCCACTCGTGCGGAATACTTCTGCAGGATCAATATCTTTTTTAGGGTCATTATCTTTGAAGAGCCTGGTGTCTGCAGGGTTGGCAAAGCCCACCAGCGGCGCAGCTTCCAACGCCGAGCCAATTCGCTTTTCGCGGCGCTCTATTTCGAGGGCTTCTGTGACCCGCTCAGTCACTATTTTAATCTTACCCCACCGCCCAGCCTCCGCCGCATTCTCCCATTCCGCCACCCGCTCGGGCAGCACGCGCAGGGCGTTCGGGCCGGCGTCGGGGAAGCGCAGCATCCACGCCTCCTCCATGGTGAAGGGGGTCAATGGCGCCAGCCAGATGGTCAGGCGCATGAACACCTCGTGCATCACCGTGCGGGCGGCGCGGCGCTTGATGTCGCTCGGCTTGTCGCAATAGAGGCTGTCCTTGCGGACGTCGAAATAGAGGGCCGAGAGGTCGCCGGCGCAGAATTCCGACACCGGACGGAACACCTCGTTGAACTTGTAGCCCTCATAGGCCTCGCGCACATGGCCATCCAGCGCCCACAGGCGGTGCAGGATGAACTTTTCCAGGGGCGGCATCTGCGCGTAATCCACCCGCTCGGCCTCATCGAAGCCCTCCAGCGCGCCCAAGAGGTAACGGATGGTGTTGCGGAGCTTCCTGTAAGCGTCGGCGGTGGTCTGCAGGATGGTGGGGCCCAGCCGCTGGTCCTCGGCATAGTCCACCATGGCCACCCACAGGCGGATGATCTCGGCGCCCGACTGTTTGATCACGTCCTGGGGCGCGACCGTATTGCCGAGGGACTTGGACATCTTCTGCCCGTCCTCGGCCATGGTGAAGCCGTGGGTGACCACCCCTTTGTAGGGGGCGTGGCCGCGGGTGCCGCAGCTTTCGAGCAGGGAAGACTGGAACCAGCCGCGCGCCTGGTCGGTGCCCTCCAGATAGAGGTCGGCGGGGGAACGGCTGGCGTCCGGCCCCGTCTCGCGCCCTTCCAGGGTGAAGGCGTGGGTGGAACCAGAGTCGAACCAGACGTCGAGGATGTCCTCCACCTGCTCATACTCGGCGGCGGCGTAGTTCAGGCCGAGGAAGTCGGCCGGGTCCTGGTTAAACCAGGCGTCAGCGCCGCCGGCCTTCACGGCCTGCACGATACGGGCGTTGACGGGGGGGTCCTTCAGCGGCTCGCCGGTCGCCTTGTCGACGAACATGGCCAGCGGCGTGCCCCAGGCGCGCTGGCGGCTGATCAGCCAGTCCGGCCGCGTCTCCACCATGCCGCGGATGCGGTTCCTGCCGGTTTCCGGGTAGAAGGCGGTGGCGTCGATGGCGTGAAGGGCGGTTTCCCGGAGGCTCCCTTTTCCATTGAGCGGCTCATCCATCTTGATGAACCACTGGGGGGTGTTGCGGAAGATCACCGGGGCCTTGGAGCGCCAGGAGTGGGGATAGGAATGCTCCACCCGGCCGCGGGCGAGGAGGTTCCCGGCCTCGATCAGCTTGTCCATCACCGCGCCGTTAGCAGGGCCAAACTTGCCGGACTTCTTGCCTTCGGTCTCCAGCACCTTCAACCCGCCGAACAGGGGCACGGAGGGGTAATAGGCGCCGTCGGCGTCGACGGTTTCGGGGATGTCCTTGTGGCCGGTGGCGATCCAGATGGCGTAGTCGTCCGCCCCGTGGCCCGGCGCGGTGTGCACAAAGCCCGTGCCCGCATCGTCGGTGACGTGATCGCCGGCCAGGAGCGGCACGTCGAAGCCATAGCCGGTTTCAGGATCGGGCGCGAATTGCGCCAGCGGATGAGCGCAGAGCACTCCTTGGGGATCAACATCCTCAACGCGGCGCCAGGCGGCAATCTTGGCATTGGCCCGCACGTCTTCGGCTAGCTTGTCGGCGACGATCAGCCGGTCGCCCGGCTTGGCCCAGGGGGCGAAGGCCAGGTCCGCCTCCATGGCCTCGACCTCATAGAGGCCGTAGGCGATGGCGGGGTTGTAGGCGATGGCGCGGTTGGCGGGGATGGTCCAGGGGGTGGTGGTCCAGATGACGATGGCGGCGTTGACCCATGCGCGGTTTCGCCGATTTGCTTCATCGAGAGCATTTTGCGAGTCACCCCGTATGTACGGCTGAACTGCCCGGACCGGGAACTTGACCCAGACGGTGGGGGAGACGTGGGGGTGGTATTCGATCTCGGCGTCGGCGAGGGCGGTGCGCTCCACCGGGCTCCACATCACCGGCTTTGAGCCGCGATAGAGCTGGCCCGACATCAGGAACTTGTGGAATTCGGCGACGATGGCCGCCTCGGCCTTATAGTCCATGGTCAGATAGGGATCGTCCCAACGGCCGAGCACGCCCAGGCGCTTGAACTCGATGCGCTGGGCGTCGATCCACTCACCGGCATAGGCGCGGCAGGCGGCGCGGAACTCGGCTTTCGACACCTGATCCTTGCTGCGGCCCTTGGCGCGGAACTGCTCTTCGATCTTCCACTCGATGGGCAGGCCGTGGCAGTCCCAGCCGGGCACATAGTCCACGTCGAACCCCAGGGCGAAGCGGCTCCTGACCACAAAGTCCTTCAGGGTCTTGTTCAGGGCGTGGCCGATGTGGATGGGGCCGTTGGCGTAGGGCGGGCCGTCGTGCAGCACGTAGAGTTCGGCGCCCTTGGCCTGGCGCTCGGCGCGGATGGCGCGGTAGAGGCCCTCGCCCTCAGCCCACTTGGCCAGGAGCTCGGGCTCCAGCTTGGGCAGGCCCGCGCGCATGGGGAAGGACGTCTGGGGCAGGAAGACGGTCTCGCGATAGTCGCGGGCGGTCTCGGTGTTGGGGGTGGTCTGGTCGTCGGCCATGGGAAAGCTATCCGCTAATCATTGGAGGTGCGAGGAACCGGCGCAAGCGGGAAGACCCGGAAGCGTTACGCCGGGCGGATAATTCGGAGCGCTATGGCGATCGGACGAACCATGGGGGGGATTTAGCAGAGGGGCGGCGGGGAGGCTAGGGTGGTGCGGCTAGGGCGGCCGGAGAAGGTTCTGAAGCCGCAGTTCCAAAAGCCCCTAAGACCCACGGTGGAACGATACGGCGATGGCGGTTTCTGCTGTCAAGCGCGAAGCGCCGCTCCGCGGCGGCCCTTGCGGGGCCGTCCTTGACACCCTCAGACGCTCGCCGACAATTTGCCTCCATGGACTTAAGGGCGGGTCCGGCCAGTGGGGGGCACGCCGCTGGCGGATGCTGACGCGGCGGCGCAGTTGCGAAACATCCGCCAACGGTGCACCTCACGCCCACAACAGCCCCGCCCAACCCGAGACCCCGATGAGCGAATATCTGCGCGCCCCCGATGCGGCCCTGGAGCGGCTGAAGGGGCTGCATCCGCAACTGATCGACCTGTCGCTGGATCGGGTGCTGCGGCTGCTGGAGGCGCTTGGCCGCCCCCAGGACCGCCTGCCGCCGGTGATCCACGTGGCCGGCACCAACGGCAAGGGCTCCACCGTCGCCTTCCTGCGCGCCATCGCCGAAGCCGCGGGGATGGGCGTGCATGTGCTGACCTCGCCCCACCTGGTCCGCTTCGCCGAGCGCATCCGGGTGGCCGGAACCCTGATCGCCGAGCCGGCCCTGGCCGCGATCCTGGCGCGGGTGGAGGCGGCCAACGCCGGCCAGCCGATCACCTTCTTCGAGATCACCACCGCCGCCGCCCTCCTGGCCTTCGCGGAGACCCCCGCCGACCTCTGCCTGATCGAGGTGGGGCTGGGCGGGCGCTTCGACGCCACCAATGTGATCGACCGCCCCGCGGTCTCGGTGATCGCCCCCATCGACTACGATCATCAGGATTTCCTGGGCTCCGAGCTCAGCCGCATCGCCTGGGAGAAGGCCGGGATCGTCAAGGCCGGCCGCCCGGTGATCTGCGCCCACCAGAGCGCCGAAGCCGCCCTGGTGATCGAGGCCGAGGCCGAGGCTCTCGGCGCGCGCCTGATCGCCGCCGGGCGCGACTTCGACGCCTTCGGCCAGTCGGGTCGGCTGGTGTTTCAGGACGGGGCGCGGCTGATCGACCTGCCGCACCCGAGCCTTTACGGCGCCCACCAGTTCGGCAACGCCGGGGTCGCCGTGGCCGCGGCCCTGGCCCTGAACGATCCGCGCATCGACGAAGCGGCCCTGGCCAAGGGCGTCGCCGGCGCCATTTGGCCGGCGCGGATGCAGCGGCTCGCCAGCGGCCCTCTGGCTGCGAAGGCTATGGCCCACGGCGCCGATCTCTGGCTCGACGGCGGCCACAATCCTCACGCCGCTCGCGCCCTGGCCGACGTGGCGCAGGGGATGCGCGCCCGCGACGGCCGCCCGCTCACCATCGTCATCGGCCTCCTGAAGCGCAAGGACGCTCGCGGCGTCTTCCAGGCGCTGGCCCCCCTCCACGCCCGCATCATTGCTACGGGTTTCGAGGCCGAGCAGGCCGCCCCGCCCGCCGATCTGGCGATAGCGGGGCGGGATGAGGGGCTCGTCATCGAGACCGCCGCCGACGTCGATGCCGCCCTCGATCTGGCCCTCAGCGCCGACGGCCCCGCGCCCCACATCCTGATCTGCGGGTCGCTCTATCTGGCGGGCGAGGTGCTGGCCATGAGCCAGGAGACCTGGCCCCGATGAGATCGGTCCCGCATCTTAATGACCCACCGGCGTCCCCACCGTTGGCGTTGGGGTAAGGCTCGTGTAGAAGCCGAACGGGGCGGTTTGCGGATAGCATCCGCGGTTTTCAAGGGACCAGCGTTTGTCGTCTTCTTTTTTTCGCGGCCGTGCGCCGATCCTGCTCGCCCTGACCGCCATCGCGGCGCTCGCCCTTGCGGGTTGCGCCGGCCATAAGAAGCCCAAGACCGACCTTGCCTATCAGGAGCGCCCGGTGGAGCTGCTCTACGCCACCGGCGCCCAGTCGCTCGACAAACATCAGTGGAGCGAGGCCATCCGCTATTTCGACGAGGTGGAGCGTCAGCACCCCTATTCGGAATGGTCGCGCCGCTCGATCCTGATGACCGCCTTCGCCAACTATGAGGCGCAACACTACGAAGACGCCATCGCCACCGCCGATCGGTTCATCAGCCTCTATCCAGGCAATCCGTCGGCGGCCTACGCCTTCTATCTGAAGGCGGTCTGCTATTTCGAAGAGATCAACGACGTGGGGCGCGATCAGGCGGCGACCGAACAGGCGCTGGCGGCCCTGCGCGAAGTGGTCAAGCGCTACCCCGCCTCCGAATACGCCGTCGACGCCAAGGTGAAGATGGACCTGGTGCAGGACCAACTGGCCGGCAAGGAAATGGCCATCGGCCGCTGGTACCAGCGCCAGGGCAACACCCTCTCCGCCATCGGCCGCTTCAAGACGGTGATCGACCGCTATCAGACCACCAGCCACGCGCCCGAAGCCCTCTATCGTTTGGTCGCCGCCTATCTGTCCCTGGGCCTGACCGACGAAGCCAAGCGCGACGGGGCGGTGCTCGGCTATAACTATCCCGGTGATCGCTGGTATTCGGACGCCTACAACCTGCTCACCGCCAAGGGCCTGAAGCCGATGATTCCGCCCAAGGAAAAGCACCGCACCGTCCTCAATCAACTGGGTCATGGCTGAGTGATCGCGGGCTGAGCGATCAAGGGCGGCTATGGGGGCTGCGGCGAAGCGATTCGCCGTGCTAGGCTAAACGCGTGCTGATCGGCCTCACCATCAAGGACGTGGTTCTGATCCAGGCCCTGGACCTTGAGGTCGGGCCGGGGCTGACCGTGCTCACCGGCGAAACCGGCGCCGGCAAGTCCATCGTGCTCGACGCCCTGGGCCTCGCTTTAGGTCAAAGGGCCGACGCGGGCCTGGTGCGGCGCGGAGCCGCCCAGGCTTTGGCGGGCGCCAGCTTTTCTCCCGCGCTCGATCATCCCGTTTGGGCCTTCTTGGAGGAGCGCGGCTTCGCCGCCGATCCGTCAGAGCCTCTGATGCTGCGCCGCCAGCTCTCCGCCGACGGGCGATCCCGCGCCTTCATCAACGACCAGCCGGCCAGCGTGACGGTGATGCGCGAGGTGGGCGCCCAGTTGATCGAGGTGCACGGCCAGCACGAGACCGTTGGCCTGCTCGATCCCCGCAATCACCGCCCGCTGCTCGACGCCTTCGGCGAGGCGGCCCCGGCGGTGCAGGCGGTCGCCGCCGCCTGGCGTGGCTTCGCCGCCGCCCGCGACCATGCGGCCGCCCTGAACGCCCGCGCCGCCCAGGCGGCCAGCGACGGGGAGGAGCTGACCGCCCGCCTGGCCGAACTCGATCGGCTCGATCCCCGCGACGGCGAGGAGGGGGCCCTGGCCGAAGAACGCGGCCTGCTCGGCTCGGCGGAAAAGGCCATGAGCGACATCGCCTCCGCCCGCGACGCCATGGGCGGCGACAAGCTCTCCAACAAGCTCGGCCAGGCCTATCGGGCGCTGGAGCGGGCGCGGGAGCGGGCGATCCAGGCCGGCGCGGGCGCCGATCACATCGTCGTGGTGCGCCTGACCGCCGCCGCCGACGCGGTGGACCGGGCGCTCACCGAAAGCTCCGAAGCCATCGCCGCCATCGACGCCGCCGCCGAGGCCTTCGAGTTCGAACCCGACCGGCTGGAGCGGACCGAGGAGCGCCTGTTCGCCCTGCGCGCGGCCGCGCGAAAGCTTGGCGTGGCGGTGGAGACGCTTCCCGCGACTCGGCTGCGGATGGCGGAGGCGTTGCGCAGCGTCGAGAACGCCGAGGCCGAGATCGCCGCCGCCAACCGCGCCGCCGATGCCGCTCGCGCCGCCTATGACGCCGCCGCCGCCCGCCTCACCACCGCCCGCCAAGCCGCCGGCGCGCGCCTCGCCCAGGCGGTGATGGGCGAGCTCACGCCCCTAAAACTGGAAAAAGCCCGCTTCCAGGTCGCCGTCGAACCCTTGCCGCCGGAACGCGCGGGGCCCTCGGGCCTCGACAGGATCGAGTTTCAGGTCTCCACCAACCCCGGTGCGCCGTTCGGGGGCCTGGGCGCCATCGCCTCGGGCGGGGAGCTCGCCCGCTTCGCCCTGGCCCTGAAGGCGTCCCTGGCCGGGCGCGGCTCAACCAACGGCCCGACCATGATTTTCGACGAGGTGGATCAGGGGGTCGGCGGCGCGGTGGCCGACGCGGTGGGTCTGCGGCTGAAACGCTTGGCCCAAGACGGCCAGGTGATCCTGGTCACCCACAGCCCCCAGATCGCCGCCCGCGCCGACGTACACTGGCGCGTGGCCAAGGCCGGCGGCCCCGAGTCCGGGGGCGGGCTGGCCACCAGCATCGCCGCCCTCGCCCCCGACCAGCGCGAAGAAGAAATCGCCCGAATGCTCGCCGGCGCCCACATTACCGACGCCGCGCGGGCGGCGGCGCGGGCGCTGATGGAGGCGTAGGGGCGCTCAGCCCGGCCGACGCTCCTCCTCCCCGACCGGCCGGACTCGCCCTTAAGTCCATGGGGGAAATTGTCGGCGAGCGTTTGAGGCTGTCAAGGACGGCCCCGCAGGGGCCGCCGCGGGGCGGTGGGCCTTCGGCCAATCCTTGACAGCCTCAAACGCCCTCGCCGTATCGTTCCACCATGGGCCTTAGGGGCTATTGGAACTGCGGCTTCAGAACCTTCTCCCTCCGACTATGGAAGGGAGCCCAGTCATATGGGGCAGCTGTCCGGCGGGGGCTTGTCACCTCACCCCGCGACCCTCTTTTCAATCCGCCGATCCGGGATCAGCCACATCAGGGCCACGGCGACGTAGAAGGCGTCGGCCAGGAGGGGGCTGAAGAAGGCGGACGCGACGCCGGCGGCGTAGAGGAAGGGCGATGCCTTGCCCTTCAGGTCGCGGCCGAGCGCCGCCTTCAGGGGCGAGTCCGGCCCCTGCTGGCGGATGATCACCGTCTGCAGGATGAACCAGGCCGCCGCCGGCATCAGCAGCGACACGCCGTAGACCGCCGTCGGCAGGGGCGCATTGGGGTGAGCGCCGATCCAGGCGGTGGCGAACGGGATCAGCGACAGCCAGAACAGCAGGTGGATGTTGGCCCAAAGGATCGCCCCGTCCACCCGCTTCACCAGGTTGAAGAAGTGGTGGTGGTTGTTCCAATAGATGGCCACGTAGATGAAGCTCAGCACATAGCTGAGGAAGGTGGGCGCCAGGCCGAACAGGGCGGCGAGGTCCGTGCCCGCGGGCGGCTTCAGCTCCAGCACCATGATGGTGATGATCACCGCCGCCACCCCGTCGGTGAAGGCGGACAGCCGGTCCTTATCCAATCGCGTTCCCCCGCTTGATCCGCGCGCCGATTGCCGCCAACCATCCCCGACCATGCCTGACTCGCCCGCCATCGACCATCTCACCCAAGCCGAGGCCGAAGCCGAGCTGGAACGGCTGGCGGCGGCGATGGCCGAGGCGGATCGCCTGTATTTCCAGCATGACGCGCCGAGCATCTCTGACGCCGAATACGACGCCCTGAAGCGCCGCAACCTGGCCATCGAGGCGCGCTTTCCCGATCTGGTGCGCGCCGATTCTCCCTCCCACCGGGTGGGAGCGGCTCCCTCCGAGCAGTTCGCGCCCGTGGCCCACGGCGCGCCCATGCTGTCCTTGGACAACGCCTTTACCGACGAGGAGGTGGATGAGTTCGCAACCCGGGTGCGCCGGTTCCTCCGCATCGATCCCCTGATCCCCATCGCCTTTTGCGCCGAACCGAAGATCGACGGCCTATCCGCCAACATCCGCTATGAGCGCGGCGTCCTGGTCCAGGGCGCCACCCGGGGCGACGGGCGGACCGGGGAGGACATCACCCAGAACCTGCGCACCCTGAAGGACATTCCCGAGCGGTTGGCGGGGGAGGGCTGGCCAGAGCTGATCGAGATCCGCGGCGAAGTCTATATGGAGCTGGCCGCCTTCGCCGCCATGAACGCGGCGCTGGAGCAGAAGGGTGAGCGCACCTACGTCAATCCCCGCAACTCCGCCGCCGGGTCGCTGCGCCAGCTCGACCCCGCCATCACCGCCACGCGGCCGCTCCGCTTTTTCGCCTATGCCTGGGGGGAGATCAGCGCGCCCTTTGCGACCACCCAGATGGAGGCCCTGGGCAGGCTGGAAAGCTGGGGCTTTCGGGTCAATCCCCTGTCCCAGCGGGTGGAGGGGGCGGAGGGCCTCGCCGCCGTCTACGCCGCCATGGCCAAGGCGCGGGGCGCCCTGGACTTCGACATCGACGGGGTGGTGTTCAAGGTCGACCGGCTGGACTGGCAGGACCGGCTGGGCTTTGTCGGCCGGGTGCCGCGCTGGGCCATCGCCCGGAAATTCCCGCCCGAGCAGGCCCAGACGACGCTGGAGGGCATCGACATCCAGGTCGGCCGCACCGGCGCGATGACTCCGGTGGCGCGGCTAAAGGCCGTTTTCGTTGGGGGGGCCACCGTCGCCAATGTCACCCTGCACAATGCCGACGAGATCGCCAGGAAGGACGTGCGGATCGGGGATACGGTGATCGTGCAGCGCGCCGGCGACGTGATCCCCCAGATCGCCGGGGTGATCGACGACGAGGCGCACAAGGCGCGGGCGCCCTACGACTTCCCCCACATCTGTCCCTGCCCCTTGAAGACGCCGGTGGTGCGCGAGACCACCGGCGGCGGGGCTGAAACCGTAGTGCGCCGCTGCACCGGCGAGCTGGCTTGCCCCTTCCAGAAGATCGAGCACTTAAAGCACTTCGTCTCCAGAAAGGCCTTCGACATCGAGGGCCTGGGGGAAAAGCAGCTGACCGCCTTCTATGAGGACGGGCTGATCCACGAGCCGGCCGACATCTTCACCCTGGAGGAACGCGACAAGGCCAGTTTGAAGAAGCTGAAGGATCGCGAGCGGGCCGGCGATCTTTCCACCAAGAACCTCTTCGCCGCCATCCATGCCCGCCGCACCGTCCCGCTGGAGCGCTTCATCTTGTCTCTAGGCGTCCGCCACGTGGGCGAGACCACCGCCCTGACCATGGCGCGGGGCTACGGCTCGGCCGACGCCTTCCTCAAGGCCATGGACCTCGTGGCGGCCGGGGATGAGGAGGCCAAGGCGGAGCTGGACGCCATGGATCAGGTGGGCGAGGCGGTGATCGAAGCCGCCGCCGACTATTTCGGCGAGGACCACAACCGCCGCGTGGTGCAAAACCTCTACGACCAGCTGCAGGTTCTGGACGCCGCCCAGCCGAAAACGGATACGCCAGTCGCTGGCAAGACCGTGGTGTTCACCGGCACGCTTGAGAAGATGACCCGCGACGAGGCCAAGGCCCAGGCCGAGCGTCTGGGGGCCAAGGTCGCCTCATCCGTCTCCAAGAAGACCGATATTGTGGTCGCCGGCCCCGGGGCGGGCTCGAAACTGAAGCTTGCGGCCGAGCTTGGCCTGCAGACAATGAACGAAGACGAATGGCTGGCGTTCATCAAGCCGAGCGTACCATAATCGACCCCATAAAATTCAGGGAGCCACCATGCCGATCAAATCCGCCACCCTCGCGGTGCTCTGCGCCGCCGCCCTATCCTCCACTGCTATGGCCGCCAGCCCGGTGGGCGATTGGAACACTCCCGCCAAGCACGGCGTGGTGCGGGTTTCGGAATGCGGAGACGCCATCTGCGGCAAGATCGTCGATGGCGACGACATCCGCGCCAATGCCGCCGCCGCCGACCTGCACAATCAGGACGCCGCCCTGCGGTCTCGGCCGCTGAAGGGCCTGCCCCTGTTCTACGGCGTGAAGGGCGGTCCCAGCGAGTGGAGCGGCGGCTCGGTCTATAATCCCGAGGACGGCAAGACCTATCACGGCTCGATCAAGCTGGTGGACGAGGACACATTGAAGCTCACCGGCTGCATCATGGCCCCCTTCTGCAAGACCCAGACCTGGACGCGGGTGAAGTAGCGCGCGCCTCAAAGGTGTTGCGCCCGTTCCCCTCATCCTCCCACGCCACTTCGCGACGCGGGCCCCTCCCTCTCCCCGGAGGGGCGAGGGGTATGATGCAGCGGTCGTCGTTTTAAACCCTCTCCCCCGCGGGGAGAGAAGGGGTCCAGACCCCGCGCAGGCAGGGGCCGGGAGGTGAGGGGAATCGGTGCGCCGCCGTCAGATCGCCGCGCACGCCCCTTCGAGCCAAGCCCGCACAGCCGGCTCTACCTGCGGCCCGATCACCGTCAGCACGCGGGCGTGGTAGGCGTTCAGCCAGGCGCGCTCGTCCGCCGACAGCATCGCCGGGTCGATCAGTGTGGGGTCTATGGGGGCCAGGGTCAGGGTCTCAAAGCCCAGCATCGGCCGCTCGCCGCCCGCGATGGGCTCAGCTTCGGTGACGAACTGCAGGTTCTCGATGCGGATGCCGAAGTCTCCGGTCTTGTAGAAGCCGGGCTCGTTGGAGACGATCATGCCGGGGCGCAGGGCCACGGTGTTGGGGGCCTTTGAGATGCGCTGCGGCCCCTCGTGCACGCCCAGATAGGAGCCGACCCCGTGGCCGGTGCCATGGTCGAAATCCAGCCCCCGGCGCCACAGCGGCGCGCGGGCGAGCACGTCCAGCGCCGAGCCGGTGGTGCCGGCGGGAAAGCGGATCTTGGCGAGGGCGATGTGCCCCTTCAACACCAGGGTGAAGCGGTCGATCATCTCGGCGGTGGGCTGGCCGATGGCCACCGTGCGGGTGACGTCGGTGGTGCCGTCCAGATACTGGCCGCCGGAATCCACCAATAGGAGCTGGCCCGGCTCGATCCGCCGGTTGCTCTTGTGGGTGGGGCGATAGTGGACCACCGCGCCGTTCGGCCCGGCGCCGGCGATGGTGTCGAAGGAGAGGTCCTTCAAAAGGCCGGTGGCTTCGCGAAAGGATTCCAGCTTGCTGACGATCTCCACCTCGTCGGGCAGGGCGGTCTGCGCTTCGGTGGCCAGCCAGTAGAGGAAACGGGTCAGGGCCGCGCCGTCGCGGACGTGTGCGGCCTGAGTTCCCTCGATCTCGGCGGCGTTCTTGCAGGCGCGCGGCAGGGCGCAGGGATCGGCGCCCCGCACCACCTCGGCGCCCGCCTGCTCCAGGGCGTCGAAGTACCAGGCGGAGGATTGCGCCGGATCGATCAGCACCGTCTTGCCCTTCAGGGCGCCCAGCGCGGCGGGCAAATCATCCGGCCGCGCCAGCGTCACCTGATTGCCGAGGAAGGCGGGCAGTTCGGGGGTGACTTTCGCGGGGTCCAGGAACAGGGTCGCGGTCCCGTCCTTATCCAGGATGGCCTGGCCGAGCGGCAGGGGCGAGCGGATCACGTCGCCGCCGCGCACATTGAACAGCCAGGCGATGGAGGAGGGGGCGGTCAAGACCGCCGCATCGGCGCCCGCCTTGGCCACATCGGCGCCGACCCGCGCGCGCTTGTCGGCGGACTCCTCGCCGGAATATTGCAGCGGATGGGGGTGGATGGCCGCGGCCGGTTGCGGCGGGCGGGCGGCGGCCCAGGCGGCGTCCACCGGATTGTCGTCCACCGCCTTTAAGACGGCGCCGGACTTCTTGGCGGAGATCTTCAGCCAGCCGAGGGCGTCTGGGCTGTGCAGGCGCGGATCGTAGCCGATCACCTGGCCGCCCTTGGTCTCCTCCTCGATGTAGAGGGGCACGCCCCCGTCCACCAAGTCGCGAGCCTCGAACAGGGCCGGGTCGATCTGGTGCTTCACCTGCAGGGTATAGCGTCCGTCCACGAACACCGCGGCCTTGTCGGCCAAGACCACCGCCGCCCCGGCCGAGCCGGTGAAGCCGGTGGCCCACGACAGCCGCTCGTTGGCGTCGGGTAGATATTCGTTCTGATGTTCGTCCTCGTGGGGGATCAGGAACCCGTCCAGCCCCTGCTTGCGGAGTTGCTCCCGGATCAGGGGAAGATGCTTGGAGCCAAAGGAGGGATCGGCATGATCGTCGAAGGTCTGATGCATGGGGGAAGATTTATGCCTGCAGAGGCGCGCGTGCAAATCCGTTCCGCGTTATAGAGCGCCATGGTGCTCGTCCTCTTCCTCCTCTTCCTGATCGCCGTCGTGGTGATCGCCAGCCTGATCAGCGCACCCGGATTTCGCACCGCGCGGGGGCGAATGCGCTGGGGGATGTCCATAGGCTATGTGGGCTTCGGCTTTTTCCACCTGGTGGCCAGCGACCGCTTCCTGCCGATCCTGCCGCCGCTCGCGCCGTTTCCCACCGCCATTATCCTGTTCACCGGGGCGTGCGAGATCGCCGGCGGGCTGGGGTTGCTCGTTCCGGCCACCCGGCGCTGGGCCGGATGGGCGCTGGCGATCTATGCGGTGTGCGTATTTCCGGCCAACCTCTATCACGCCTATGGGCACGTGATCGTCCCCGACCTGCCAGGGGGGTGGTGGTATCACGCGCCCAGGCTGGCCCTGCAGCCGGTGGTGGTCTGGTGGGCCCTCTACGCCGGCGAGGCGATCGACTGGCCCTTCTCGCCCCACCGCCCGGCCTTCGCGCGCGAGCAGGAGGCGGTGGCGGAAGGCGGCTCAACGTAACTGGCCCAAGGCCTTCGTTAAGCTAGGTCGTCGTCGGAATTGTCGCCGTCACCCGAACACGCCGAGGAATTTAGCCTTGCGCCGCCTCTTGGGGGTGGGCGCCGGGATGGGGGCGTCAAGGTCGGTGACGAGGCCGGTGGCGAGGGAATAGCACCAGGCATGTATATGCGGCCAGCCGCTGTTGGCCGCCCGGGCCTTGATGACGATCGGCGTTTCCGCCACCTGTTTGGCTTGGCGCCGCACGTTCAGCTCAACCAGCCGGTTATGGCGGGCGACCTCATTGGGCAGGGCGGCGAGTTCGGCCTGATGCTCCTCTGACAAGGTGCGGATCGGCGCGATCCAATTATCCACCAGGCCGTGGTCTGGATATTCCAGGGCCGCCCGGACCCCGCCGCAGCCATAGTGGCCGACCACGAGGATATGGCGAACCTTCAACACCTCCACCGAATATTGCAGCACCGCCAGATAGTTCAGGTCCTGGGGCGAGGCGAGATTGGCGACGTTGCGGTGCACGAACAGTTCGCCCGGCTCCATGCCGACGATCTCATTGGCGGGAACCCGACTGTCCGCGCAGCCGATCCACAGATATTCGGGATTTTGCTGTTCGACCAGCCGGTCGAAATAATGCGGATCGCCGCTGGTCTTGCCATCGACCCAAGCCTGATTGCGGCGTTTCAATTCTTCGATCATGCCCTATCCCCCGAGCAGGTCGAAATCTGTTCACCATCGGCGGGGGCCGTCTATCTCAACGCCGTGACAACACCAGCGCCGCCCAGGCGTCGCGATGGATGCGGCGCTCAACCTTGAAGCCGCGGCTGAGGTAGGCGGCCTTCACCGCCCGCTCCTGGGTGCGAAGCAGCCCAGAGAGGATGGCGACGCCGCCGGGTTTTAAGGCCGTCTTGATGTCCTGCGCCAAAAAGATCAGCGGCCGGGCCAGGATGTTGGCGAACACCAGATCATAGGGCGCCTGCGCCGCCACCGCCCGGTCGTTCAGCCCCGAGGCGTGGACGAAGCGGGCCGAGACGGCGTTGACGCCTGCGTTCTCCCGCCCGATCCGCACCGAGACCGGATCGATGTCGGTGCCCACCGCGATGCGGGTTCCGGTCTTGGCGGCGGCGATGGCCAGGACGCCGGTGCCGGCCCCCACGTCCAAAACCTTCCGATAGCGGCCCCGCTTCAAAAGGGTGTCGTATGCGAGCAGGCACCCCACCGTGGTGCCGTGGTGGCCGGTGCCAAAGGCTGCGCCCGCCTCGATGCGCAGGTTCACCGCATTCACCGGCGCCCGGCCCCGATCGTGCACGCCGTAGATGAAGAAGCGCCCGGCCCGCACCGGCGGCAGGCCGGAAAGCGCCATGGCCAGCCAGTCGGCGTCCGCCAGGCGCTCAGAGGTGGTGCGTAGGGCCGGATAGCCGGCCAAGAGCTGCATCAGCGCCTCGACCTCGCCATCGTTCACCGGAAAGGCGTCGATGCGCCAGATGTGGCGATCTTCATCCTCCTCCAGGATCGAGTAGGTGGCGCCCTCCAGCCGGATGTCGGCGTCGATGGCGGCCGAGGCGGCCTCGGCCTCGGCGCGCGGGCCGCGCGAGACGATCTGCATAGGGGTGTCGGTCATGGGCGCTGGGCCTCTTGATCGGCCGCAGGACGCGGGATGAATGGGACAATGACGCGTCACAGCGCCGTAAATCGTCTGGTGCGGGCGGCCGGGGTCGAACCGGCACTCCTCTCGGAACGGGATTTTGAATCCCGCGCGTCTACCAATTCCACCACGCCCGCGTCCGCCGATCCCAGCGGGCGCTCCGTTTAGCAAGAAGCGGTCCCGGACGCTAGGGGCGGCTGCAGGCCGTGGCGGCCGGATCGACGCAACCGCTCCTGGGGCTTGGCGTTCAGTTATGGCTTAAGCGCGCCGGCAAGCTCCGGCCATGCAGGGACGTCAGAATGGTTGAGAAAGCGACGGCCAAGGTCAGCGGGCTGCAAAAGCCCTTGAAGCCTTCCAAGGAGTTGGCGGCGGTGATCGGCGCCGAAGAGGTGTCGCGCGGAGAATCCGTCAAGAAAATCTGGGAATATATCAAGAAGCACGACCTGCAAAATCCCAAGGACAAGCGGGAAATCATCGCGGACGAAAAGCTGAAGCCGGTGTTCGACGGTAAGGACAGGCTGAATATGTTCGAAATGAACAAGCATCTGGCCAAACATCTGAGCTAGCCTTCATGGCCGGCCCGGCGTGAGGCCTTCGCTTGCTCAGCCGTCCGGCCGTGCGAGGTCCTGTGGGGCGTTTGCGCCACAGCCAGATACGAACATACTGTACGGTATAGAAATCGCTTGACGGGTCGGCGCCGGATTCCTATTTGTACCTCACGGTACGAAATGGATGCGCGGACCTTCGCGACGCACCGCAGGTGATCTTCTCATGGCTCAGTCTTCCCCCGCCCAATCTTCCTCCAGCCAGTCTCCCTCAGGCCAGTCCGCCCCTTCGTTTTGGCGCTCGCTTCCCTTCATCGGCTCGGCGTCCGCCCAGCTGGACGCCCCCGTCTTGTCGGTCAAGGAGCGCCTGGCCATGCTCGAGCGCGAGCTGATGGGATTGAGCGCCCAGGCGGATTACGACGCTGCGCCGGCGGCCGCCCATCCCCATGAGCGCAGCGACCTCTTGTGGCGCAGCGCTCTCGGCGGTCTGGCCCTGGCGGCCGGCATTTCGGTGCAGAGCCATGCCGCCGAGCCGAACCTGCAAGGGCGCTGGGACATGGTGGCGGCCAACTCCAGCTTTCAGGAAGCGGTCACCGGCCCCGCGCCCGATCAGGCGGTGATGGTGGTGACCCGCGACGACGCGGACCACCTAGTCTACCATCTGGTGGAAAGCCGCGACGGGGTGGAGGTGGCGCGCGGGGCCTATAATCTCTCGTTCGCCGGCGTATCGAAGAGCCAGGTGGACGGGGAGGCGCAAAAGATGGTCGCCGTGCGCGACAGCTCGGGCGAGGTGGTGATCGCCGCGCCGGCCGTCGGCGATCGGCGCGCGGTGATCAAGCTGCGCGCCACCGGCCCCGACACCGCCCTCGTTTTGCACTTCATCGACGGCCCGCAAGGCGAGCAGGAGGTGGAGCGCTTCTCCCTGGTGCGCCACAAGACCAGCGCCGAGATCGCCAGGCCGTCCGCCGCCGGCCCGAGGCAGGGTCTCTAGGCGTCTGCCCGTTGAACCGCCTTCGCCACCCGCTTGGCGCAAGCGGCGGCCTGGACGCGGATGTCGGGCACTGAGGTGATCTCCCAAAAGACGCCCCTGGTGATGGGCCCGACGCCGAACAGGGTCTCATGGCCTATGCCGTTCCCAGCGATCAGCCGGCAGGTAGGGTCCACATCCAAACCGAGCCGCCCCTGATCGGCGCGGATCAGCCGGTCCTTGGCCAGGGCTGACAGCAGGGGGTCGCGCGCGTTCATCAGATCCCCGTTGGGGCCCGTGCAGTTGATCACCACCTCGGCGGTGAGCTGCTGAACCGTGCGCCGCCCGCGCGGGCTCCAGTCTATCTTCAGGCCCTCTTGCCCCGGATGGACGGCCCGCACGGCGCCCGCCGCCACTGTCAGGGCGCCAGAGCCGATCAGGCGATCGAGCTTGGCCGCCACCGGCGGCGCCAGGCGGTGGCGATGCACATCCCACCAGGGTCGAGCGTGGCGCAGGAACCGCCGGCGCTCTTCGATCGACCATCTGGCCCAGATCGTCTGCACATGGGGGCGGATCCCGTCGACCACCGCGCGCCAGTCATGGATCCGCGACGCCGCGCGCAGGGTCTTGAGCAGTCCCCGCACCGACCCATCGACGGGCATGTCCTGGGAATGGGGCGCAGGGCCGGCGAGCAGATGCCGGCGGGGCAAGAGGCCTCGACGCGACAGGGCCAGCACCTTCAGACGAGGCCGAACCTGGGCCAAGTGCAGCGCCACGTCGATCATGGTCAGCCCGGCCCCCAGGATGACGGCGAGGCCCTCCTGCGGCAGCGCCGCTGTGTCGATGCCCCATGGATCGGCCAGGTAATGGGGCGAGGCGGCGGCCTCCGGTGAAATGGGCGTCGGGGTGTGGGGGGGCAGATTGCCGATAGCCAGAACCACGGCGTCGGCGGCGATCTTGTGCCCCATGGCCAGGGTGACGCTCCAGCCCGCGCCCTCCCGGCGCACAGCCACCGCGGCGTCGGCGTCCAGCAGCAGCCGCCCCGCCGCAGCGTCGCCCGCCGCCTGGCGCAGAATCGCCTGCAGATAGGCGCCGTACTGGTCGCGGGTGACGAAGGCGTGGCGGGCGTCCTCGTTCCCCTGCGCCGTCAGCCACTCCATGAAATGGGCGGGCTGGTCGGGAAAGGCGCTCATGTTAGAGGCGCGTACATTCAAGAGGTGATCGGGGTTGGTGGTCGAATAGGCCGCGCCGCGGGCGAAGAAGGGCCGCCGCTCGATCAGTCGCACCCTCGGGCCGTCGGGCTGGGCCAAGAGATGCACCGCCGTCAAAAGGCCGCTGAAGCCGCCGCCGATAACGGCGACGGTGGGGCGATCGCCGTGCGGCATGGGGTCGCCTGTCGGGTTACGCGGGGTCAAGGTCTGCCGTCCCCGCTACGCCGTCTTCGGCGCCCCAAGCCACCGTGCGGCCGTCCTGCGAAATGGCCAATGCCGTGATCGGGGCGCCCTTCTCGGCTTTCAGGAACTCGACGCCCACCCCCTTCAGATCAGCGGTCCAGACGCGGCCGTCGTCAAGGCCGGCGCAGAGGTGCGCCCCCACGGCGGGGGCGGCGATCCGGGTGATCAGGGCGCTATCGTCGGCGCCGACGATGATCGCCTCCTTGCCCATGGGGCCATTGGCGCCGGTGAAGGGCCAGAGAATCGCTCCGTTGGCGCCGGAGGTGGCCATCAGCTGGCCCTTGCTGAGGAAACAGAAGCTCCTTGGTTTCGCCGGATAGCCGCCCATACGCATGTCTTTCGCATCGGCCAGCCGCCAGCCATGCAGGGCGTTCTCCTGCATGGCCGAGACCAAAAAGCGCCCGTCGGGGCTGAAGATCGCGTCGATGTGCGAGCCGGCCCATTTCAGTATCTGGGGCTTCTGCTCGGCGATGCGGGCGTACCAGAGCGCTACGCCGCCATAGGTGGCGGCCGCCAGGCGGCGTCCCTTCGGGTCGAAGGCCAGGCCCGCCACCGAGCGCTCATGCTTGAACGCGCGGGTGAAGGCAGGGTCCTTGATGTCCAGCACATGCAGGTCCTTGCCGGCGGCATAGGCGATCAGGCCGCTTTCCGGGCTTGAGGCTAGGGCGTCGATCCACCTGCCCTTCAGCTTGGCGAGTTCCTGCGCGCCCGAAGGCCGCGACCAGACCAGCCGCCCATCGTCCCCGCCGGTGATGATCCCTTCGCCCGAGGGATGCAGGCCGGCGCAGAGCACCGCCCCGTCGTGGGCCTCGACGACGGTCACGGCGTCATCGATCTGGAATCGCACCGTGCCGTCGCCAAGCGCGAAGGTGGGCGCAAAGGTGGGGGCGAATGCGGGCGCGCCATCGCCGCCGCTCCCCGCACGGGGGAAAAGGGCTGCGGCCACATAGGCGTCAAAGCTATGGTTCATGTGCTGCGATTATAGGCCTTGGACGCGAACGCCAAGGGCGCAGGGCGCTTGGGCGATGTTGGGACTTTACATCCCGATTGATCGAGGCGATGTCTGTTTTCGAAACGCGTAGGGCCCTTGGCGGGCTGACTGGGAGATGGTGACGTATGGCGGCTCAGCTTGCCGGCCCTGGTGGCGAAGGCAAATTCCAACTC
>JAMFTA010000009.1 GCA_026225565.1 Caulobacter sp.
CGCACCGCCCGCCTGGCCGAGGGCGGGATCAACTTCCGCCTCAACACGGAGATCGGCCGCGACATCTCAATCGCCGAGCTGCGCGCCCGTCACGACGCCGTCTTGATCGCCACTGGGGTCTATAAGGCGCGGGAGATCGCCACGCCCGGTTCGGGGTCGGCTGGCGTCACCGCCGCCCTCCCTTATCTGATCGCCTCCAACCGGATCGGCCTGGGGGACGCGGTGGCCGCCTATGACAGCGGCGAACTGAACGCCGCGGGCAAGGATGTGGTCGTGGTCGGCGGCGGCGACACGGCGATGGACTGCGTGCGCACCGCCGTCCGCCAGGGCGCGGCCTCCGTCACCTGCCTTTACCGACGGGACAAGGCCAATATGCCCGGCTCCTTCCGGGAAGTCTCCAACGCCGAAGAAGAGGGCGTGATCTTCGAATGGTTGGCCGCCCCCCGCGCCCTGCACGGCGACGCCGCAGGGGTTTCGGGCGTGCGCGCCGTGCGGATGCGCCTGGGTCCTCCGGACTCCTCCGGCCGCCAGGCGCCTGAAGAAGTGCCGGGCGCCGATTTCGACCGTCCGGCGCAGATGGTCATCAAGGCGCTGGGCTTCGATCCCGAAGATCTGCCGTCCCAATGGCGCTCGCCGGATCTCGCCGTCTCCCGCTGGGGCACGGTCAGGGCCGATTTCAAGACCATGATGACCTCTCTCGATGGTGTTTTCGCGGCCGGCGACATCGTGCGCGGCGCATCCCTGGTGGTCTGGGCGATCCGCGACGGCCTGGACGCCGCCGCCGCCATCGACCGCTACCTGGAAGCCAAGGCCCAGCCCTTGATGGCGGCGGAGTAAGCCCCATGACCCTGAAGACCGAAACCGAACGCTACCTGCAAAACCGCCAGACCCTGATCGACGGCCACGCCTACGATCCGTCCATGGAGCATGACGCCTGTGGCGTGGGCCTGGTCTGCGCCATCGACGGCAAGCCCCGCCGCGAGGTGGTGGAGCTGGCCATTCGCGCCCTGAAGAACGTCTGGCACCGGGGCGCGGTGGACGCCGACGGCAAGACCGGCGACGGCGCGGGCGTGCTGTTGTCCGTCCCACCCGACTTCTTCGCCGACCAGGTGCGCCGCGCCGGTCATACGTTGCGCGAGCCCCGCATCGCTGTCGGCATGATCTTCCTGCCGCGCACGGATCTCGGCGCCCAGGAGGCGGCGCGCACCATCGTCGAGACCGAAGTGCTGCGCTTCTCCTTCTATATCTACGGCTGGCGTCAGGTGCCGGTGGACACCACTGTGATCGGCGAGAAGGCCATCGCCGCCCGTCCCGAGATCGAGCAGATCATGCTCGCCCCGCCCCCCGGCATGGACGACGAGACCCTGGAGCGGGCCCTGTTCCTGTGCAGGAAGCGCGTCGAGAAGCGGGTGGCTGCGGCCAACCTCTCGGGCTTCTACATCTGCTCTCTCTCGGCCAAGTCTCTGGTCTACAAGGGCATGTTCCTGGCTGAGCATATCGACGCCTTCTATCCCGATCTGCGCGACGATCGCTTCGCCTCGGCCGTGGCCATCTTCCACCAGCGCTATTCCACCAACACCTTCCCCGAATGGCGCCTGGCCCAGCCCTTCCGCATGTTGGCCCATAACGGCGAGATCAACACGCTGAAGGGCAACGTCAACTGGATGAAGAGCCATGAGATTCGCATGGCTGCCGACGCCTTCGGCGTTCACCAGGAAGACGTGAAACCGGTGATCCAGCCGGGCAATTCGGATTCCGCATCGCTCGACAACACCTTCGAGGTGCTGGTTCGCGCCGGCCGCACCGCCCCCATGGCCAAGAGCCTCTTGATCCCCGAAGCCTGGTCGGGCGCCAGCTCCAAGTCTGGCGAGGCGATGAAGGCGAGCCACCAGGCCCTCTACGCCTATTGCAACGCGGTGATGGAGCCCTGGGACGGGCCGGCCGCCATCTGCGCCACCGACGGCCGCTGGGTGGTCGCCGGCAAGGACCGCAACGGCCTGCGCCCCCTTCGCGTCGCCACCACCTCCGATGGTTTGCTGATCATGGGCTCGGAAGCAGGCATGTGCCAGGTGGCCGAGGAGCGGATCACCAGGAAGCTGCACATCGCCCCCGGCCGCATGATCGCCGTCGATCTCACCGAGGGCAAACTCTATGGCGAGGATCAAATTATCGATCTGCTCGCCGACGCCCACCCCTACACCCAGTGGCTCGGCAATATGGTGGACCTGGAGGCCGAGATCGCCCCCGGCCCCGAGCCTCGCCGCTATAATCGCGAAGCCCTGATCCGCCGCCAGCTGGCCGCCGGCGTCTCGCTTGAAGACATGGAGCTGCTCCTCGCCCCCATGGTGGAGGACGGCAAGGAGGCGGTCGGCTCCATGGGCGACGACACGCCCTTGGCCGTGCTGTCGGAGCGCTACCGGCCCCTGTCGCACTTCTTCCGCCAGAACTTTAGCCAGGTCACCAACCCGCCCATCGATCCCCTGCGGGAAACCGGCGTGATGAGTCTGAAGACGAGGTTCAAGAACCTCGGCAACATCCTGGCCCAGGACGAAGCGCAAACGGACGTCTACGTGCTGGAAAGCCCCGTTTTGACCACCGGCATGTACGAGCGGATCATCGCCGTGATCGGCGAGGCCAATGTGGCGGTGGTCGACTGCACCATGCCGCTCCCCGTGAACGAGGCTCGCCCTGGCGACGCCCTTAGAGCCAATCTCGACCGCATCCGCAGCGAAGCGGAAGAGGCGGCTCTGAAGGGCTGCAGCCAGATCGTGCTCACCGACGAGGGCTCGGACGCAAATCGCATGGGCCTGCCCATGGTGCTGGTCACGGGCGGCGTGCACAGCTGGCTGGTCTCCAAGGGCCTGCGCTCCTACGTCTCCATCATCGTCCGCTCCGCCGAGTGCCTGGACACCCAAGGCTTTGCCGTACTGGTCGGCGTCGGCGCCACGGCGGTGAACGCCTACCTGACCCAGGAAGCCTTCCAGGATCGCCTGGAGCGGGGCCTGTGCGGCGACCTCAACCTGCACGACGTCTGTCTGAATTACAAAACCGCCATCGAAGCGGGGCTCTTGAAGATCATCTCCAAGATGGGAATCTCGGTCATCGCCTCCTATCGCGGCGGCTACAATTTCGAGGCCGTGGGCCTGTCCCGGGCGCTCGTCGCTGAGTTCTTTCCCGGTATGCCGTCGCGCATCTCCGGCATCGGGCTGGCCGGCATCGAGAGCAAGGCGGTGGAGATCCACAAGAAGGCCTGGGATTCCTCGGCCGTCACCCTGCCCGTGGGCGGCCTCTATCGCGCCCGCCGTTCGGGGGAGGCGCACGCCTTCGAAGCCCGCATGATCCACACCCTGCAGACCGCGTGCGAGACCGGCAGCTATCCCCTCTATAAGGCCTTCTCCAAGGCCATCCGCACCCTGCCGCCGATCCAGCTTCGGGACTTGCTGGACTATCGGTCCGACCTGCCGCCGGCCCCGGTGGACGAGGTGGAGAGCGTGAACGCGATTCGGAAGCGCTTCCTTACTCCCGGCATGTCGCTCGGCGCGCTGGGGCCCGAGGCCCATGGCACTCTGAACATCGCCATGAACCGCATTGGGGCCAAGTCGGTCTCCGGCGAGGGCGGCGAGGATTCCGCCCGCTATCGCCCGCTGCCTAACGGCGACAACCCCAATTCGGCGGTGAAACAGGTGGCTTCGGGCCGTTTCGGGGTCACCGCCGAATATCTGAACCAGTGCCGCGAGATCGAGATCAAGGTGGCCCAGGGCGCCAAGCCCGGCGAAGGCGGCCAGCTGCCCGGCTTCAAAGTCACCGAAATGATCGCGCGCCTGCGCCACGCCACCCCCGGCGTGATGCTGATCTCGCCCCCGCCCCACCACGACATCTACTCGATCGAGGATCTGGCCCAGCTCATCTATGACTTAAAGCAGATCAATCCCGAGGCTCGGGTATGCGTGAAGCTGGTGTCGATGACCGGCATCGGCGCCATCGCCGCCGGGGTGGCCAAGGCGAAAGCGGATGTGATCCTGATCTCCGGCAACGTCGGCGGCACCGCCGCCTCGTCGCAAAGCTCGATCAAATACGCTGGCGGGCCATGGGAAATGGGCCTCTCTGAAGCCCACCAGGTGCTGACCCTCAATAACCTCCGCCACCGCGTGACCCTGCGCGCCGACGGCGGCATGAGGACTGGCCGCGACATCATCATCGCCGCCATGCTGGGCGCCGAGGAGTTCGGTATCGGCACCGCGAGCCTGATCGCCATGGGCTGCATCATGGTGCGCCAGTGCCATTCCAACACCTGCCCCGTCGGCATCTGCACCCAGGACGAAGCCCTGCGCGCCAGGTTCGGCGGCTCGCCGGAAAAGGTGGTCAACCTCTTCAGCCACATCGCCGAAGAGGTGCGCGAAATCCTCGCCGACCTCGGCTTCACCTCGCTCCTGGACATCGTCGGCCGCACCGATTTGCTGGCCCAGGTGTCGCGCGGCGGCGAGCATCTGGACGACCTCGACCTCAATCCTCTCTTGGTCCGGGCCGATCCCGGTCCGCACAAGCCCTACTGCACGGTGGAGGGGCGCAACGAGGTGCTGCCGACCCTGGACGATGACATCATCCGCGACGCCTCCGCCTTCCTGCAGCGCGGCGAGAAGATGCAACTGACCTATACGGTGCGCAACACCACGCGGGCGATCGGGGCCCGCATCTCCAGCCACATCGTCCGCAAATTCGGCATGGCGGGCCTCCCCCACGGGCACCTGACCGTGCAGCTGCGCGGCTCCGCCGGTCAGTCGCTGGGCGCCTTTGCGGTGAAGGGCCTCAGACTGGAAGTCACTGGCGAGGCCAACGACTATGTCGGCAAGGGGCTTTCGGGCGCCACCATCATCGTCAAGCCCTCCACCTTCCCCGCCGAAGAACCCGACAACGCCCTGATCGGCAACACCATCCTCTACGGTGCGACGTCGGGGCGCCTGTTCGCCGCCGGGCGGGCGGGGGAGCGCTTCGGGGTGCGCAACTCCGGCGCCGTTGCTGTGGTCGAGGGCTGCGGCGCCAACGGCTGTGAGTATATGACCGGCGGCACGGTGGTGATGCTGGGCCACGTAGGCCCGAACTTCGCCGCCGGCATGACCGGGGGCATGGCCTTCGTGCTCGATATGGACGGCGATTTCGAACGCCAGGTGAACCCCGACAACGTGGTGATACGCCGGGTGACCTCGCCCCACTGGGAAGGGGTGCTACGCGCCCTGATCGTCGAGCACGAACTGGTGACCGGCTCCCTGGTCGCCGAAGGAGTGCTGCGGGACTGGGATTTGCTGCTCGGGCAGTTCTGGCAAGTCTGCCCCAAGGAGATGCTCTCCCGCCTGGCCCATCCCCTTGAGGAGCCCGATCCCGCCGAAGCGCTGGGGTAGGACCGGCCGCCCAATAGCCGCCTACCCCTCCCCAGACGGGGGCATGACATCAGTACGGCGTCCCATCCTTGTGCAGAAAGGCGGTGGTCGTAGCGCGCAGGTCGATGTCGGGATAGTCGCAGAGGTCCTCAGGGTGGTCCGTCCCCACCTCCAGCAACACCACCATGGCGGCCGAGCGGTTGACGATGTGGTGGCCGTCGGCCTCCCCGGCCTTGAAGCCGGCGCAGTCGCCGGGATTCAGCAACTCTTCTCCGGCGTTGGTGATCAGGGTGGCCTGGCCGGACAGCACCATGACGAACTCATCCTCATGGGTGTGCCAGTGGCGCTGACTGGACCATTGGCCGGGCGGCAGCTCCAGCCGATTGACGCCAAACTGGGTCAGGCCGGCGGCGCGGCCCAGGCGCTGGCGAAACTTGCCCTTGCCCGTCGCATCGAACGGGGCCGGATAGCGGGAGCCGGTGCGCGTCTCCGCCGCCGCTACATCGATCTTCTTCATCAAGTCCTCCCGGCGCCGCGGTTTGCGCGGCCTTGGCGCCTAGCCTAAACCCAATGTCGAGGAGGAAAAATCTTGATCGATCCCATCAACCTGGCTCAGGCCCTGATCCGCCGCCCCTCGGTCACTCCCATCGACGCCGGAGCCATGGACGTGTTGCAGCGCGCCCTGGAAAGCCTGGGCTTTATCTGCCGGCGGATGACGTTCGGCGAGATCGAGAACCTCTACGCCCGGCGCGGAACCGCTGCGCCCAACCTCTGTTTCGCGGGCCATACAGACGTGGTGCCAGTGGGCGACGCGGCGGCCTGGAGCGAGGATCCGTTCGAGGCCGCCATCGTCGGCGACATGCTGCACGGCCGCGGCGCGGTGGACATGAAGGGCGCGGTGGCCGCCTTTGTCGCCGCCGTCTCCGCCGTCTTGGCGCGGGGCGAGCCCAAGGGCTCCCTGTCCTTCCTGATCACCGGGGATGAGGAAGGCGCGGCGGTTGACGGCACCAAGCGGGTGGTGGAGGCCCTGCTGGCCCAGGGCGAGGGAATAGATCACTGCATCGTCGGCGAACCGTCGTCGGCCGCGCTGCTCGGCGACATGATCAAGGTCGGACGCCGCGGCAGCCTGAACGCCTGGATCACGGTGGAGGGGATGCAGGGGCACGTCGCCTATCCCCAACGGGCGGCCAATCCCGCGCCGGTGCTGATCGCCCTATTGCAGCGCCTACAATCCCATATCCTCGACGACGGCTATCCAGAGTTTCAGCCCTCAAATCTTGAGGTCACCGATATCAGCGTCGGCAATCCGGCGACCAATGTGATCCCGGCGCGGGCGGAGGCGCGACTGAACATCCGCTTCAATCCCGCCCATAGCGGCCAGACCCTGGTCCGCTGGCTGAGCGAACATTGCAAGGCGGCGGGCGTCGGTTTCAAGGGCGAGGTGAAGCTGCGCACCGCCATCTCCGGCGAGGCCTTCCTGACCGCGCCCGGCGATTTCACCGACGTGGTGGCCGCGGCGGTGACCGCGGGCGCAGGCCGCACGCCGGAACTTTCCACCACCGGCGGCACCTCGGACGCCCGCTTCATCCGGGCGCTCTGCCCAGTGATCGAGTTCGGCTTGGTGGGAACCACCATGCACATGGTGGACGAGCGGGCGCCGGTGTCTGAGATCCTGGCCCTGACCGATATCTATGAACGGGTGATCGAGGGCTATTTCTCGCGCTTCGCCGCCGCCTGATCGGGATAGTCCACGCCGGTCAGATAGAGCCCTTGGGCTGGCGCCACCGGCCCGCAGCGGGCGCGGTCCTTGGCCTCTAGCGCCGCCTTCAGATCCGCCGCCGACCAGCGGCCAACGCCGACCTCCACCAGGCTCCCCACCAGGGAGCGGACCTGGCGGTGCAGGAAGGAGCGCGCGGCGAAGGTCAGATGCACCTCCGACCCCACCCGCGCCGCCGTCGCCACGTCCAGGGTGCGCATCGGGCTGTTGGCCTGGCAGCGCACGTCGCGAAAGGTGGTGAAGTCGTGGAGGCCCAAAAGGACCTGGGCCGCCCCATGCATGGCCTCGGCGACGAGCGGCGTCTTCATCCAGTAGACCCGGCCCCGGTCGAGCACCGCCGGCGCGCGGCGGTCGAACACCCGATAGAGATAGCGGCGGCCGATGGCGGAGAAGCGGGCGTGGAAGTCCGCGTCGACCTCTTCGGCGGCGATTACGGCGATGGGTTCGGGGACCAGGTGGGCGTTGACGGCGTCGCGCACCACGTCGGCGCTCCAGTCGCGCTCCAGATCCACGTGGGCGACCTGGCCGGTGGCGTGTACGCTGGCGTCGGTGCGGCCAGCCACATGGATGCGTGGGGTCTCGCCAGAAAACGCGGCGATGGCTCGCTCCAACGAGGCCTGCACCGAGGGCTGCTCGGCCTGGGCCTGGAAGCCGTTATAGGGCCCGCCGTCGTATTCGACGATCAGCTTGTAGCGAGGCATCAGAGGAGGCGCAGGTCGTGGGTATTGCCCAAGCCACGGATGAAATCGTCCGCGTTCTGCACCGTCTTGCCCTCTCGTTGCAGCCGCAGCAGCCGCACCGCCCCCTCGCCGCAGGCGATCAGCAGGCGGTCGTCCAGGGCCTCGCCGGGGGCGCCCTGGCCTAGACCGGGACGGGACAGCAGGGCCTTGACCCGCACCGGGCCCTTGGGCGTCTCAAGCTCGAACCAAGCGCCGGGAAAGGGCGACAGGCCCCGGGTCATCCGATCCACCTCGATCGCCGGGCGGGTCCAGTCGATGCGGGCCTCGGCGGGGGTGATCTTTTTGGCGTAGGTCAGGCCGTCGTCCGATTGCGGCGTCTCCACCGCGCGGCCGGCGGCGATCTCCGCCAGGGCGGCGGGGAGCAAGCGGGCGGCCGCTTCCATCAGCTTGTCCTGCAGGGTCCCAGCAGTGTCGTCGGCTTCGATGACGACGGTGGCGGTGGAGAGCACGGGCCCTTCGTCCAGCCCCTCGCTCATCCGCATCACCTGCACCCCGGTGACCGCGTCCCCAGCCATGATCGCCCGCTGGATCGGCGCCGCCCCCCGCCAGCGCGGCAGGAGCGAGGCGTGGACGTTGAAGCAGCCGAGCCGCGGCGCCTCCAGCACCCCCGCCTTGAGGATCTGGCCATAGGCCACCACCACCGCCGCATCCAGGTCGAGGGCGGCGAAGGCGGCGATCTCGTCCGGATCGCGCATGGACTTGGGCGCTCGCATGGTCAGGCCCAGCCGCTCAGCGGCCATCTGCACCGGGGTGGGGCGCACCGCCTGGCCCCGGCCGCGGGGCTTTTGCGGCTGCGTGTAGACGGCGGCGATCTCGTGCCCGGCGGCGGCGACCTCGGTCAGCAACCGGGCGGCGAAATCTGGGGTTCCCATGAAGGCGATGCGCATGGGGCTGTGTTAGCGGAGGGCGGGGGCCGCGTTAAGAGCGCCCGCGCGTGAGGCGTGGCGCCGTCAGGCCGCCTTGGCGTCCTTCTTCACCCGCTTCACCGCCCGCTCGCGCTTCAAGCGCGACAGGTGGTCGATGAACAATATGCCTTCCAGGTGGTCCATCTCGTGCTGGATGCAGACAGCGTAGAGACCCTCAGCCTCCTCCTCGATGGTGTCCCCGTCGTAGTTCAGATAGCGCAGCTTCACCTTGGCGGGGCGCTCCACCTCGTCATAGATTTCCGGCACCGATAGGCAGCCCTCTTCGGCCACGGCGATTTCTTCGGAACGCCAGAGGATTTCGGGGTTGATGAAGTGGCGGGGCTGGGGATCCTCATCGCTGCGGGCTAGGTCCATGACGATGACGCGCTTGGCGACGCCGATCTGGATGGCGGCGAGGCCGATGCCGGGCGCCGCGTACATGGTCTCCAGCATGTCGTCCATCAGGACGCGCAGCTCATCGGTGACCGGTCCCTCGACGGGCGCGGACTTCTGCTTCAGGGTCGGCGTGTGGTCGGCGACGGTGAGAATGTCTCGGATAGCCATGCTGGGGAGGTAGGTCGGCCTTCGCTGAGCGTCAAGACCGGCGGGGTGTCGCGGGGCTATTCCCCCGCCGCCGCCAGCTTGGCCAGCGGCCGCACCCCTGTCTCCACCGGCATGATCTCGGGCAGTTCCTTGCCTTCGTGATCGACGGCCAGGTCCTCGAAGCGCCGGGCCTGGCTCATCACCTGGCTTTCCAGGGAGCCGACGAACAGATTGTAGCGACTGACCGCCGCCTCCAAGGCCTTGCCGACCGAGCCGGCGTGGGCGCCCATTACCGCCAGGCGCTTGTAGAGCTCCTTGCCGAGCTTGGCGACAGCTTCAGCGTTCTTGGCCTGGCCCTCCACCCGCCACCCATAAGCCACCGCCTTGCAAAGAGCGAAGAGGGTGGTGGGGGTGACCAAGAGCACCCGCTTGTCCATCGCCTCGGTCATCAGGTCCGGCGCGCGGTCGAGCGCCGCCGCCAGGAAGCCGTCGCCCGGCACGAACATGGCCACAAAGTCGGGCGAGCCCTCCTTTTGGAATTGGTCCCAATAAGCTTTCGCGGAAAGCCCGGTCATATGGGCGCGCACGCTGGCGGTATGGCGCAGATAGGCGGCTTCGCGTCCCGCCTCGTCCGGCTGCTCCTGAGCGTCGAGGAAGGCGTTGAGCGAGCATTTGGCGTCGATCACGAACACCCCGCCGCCGGGCATCCGCACCTTCACGTCGGGGCGGCGGCGGCCCTCCTCGGTGTCGACGCTGAACTGCTCTTCGAAATCGAAGCGGTTGGAGAGGCCGGCCATCTCCAAGACGTTGCGCAAGGTCTGCTCACCCCATCGCCCCTGCACCCCGGCCCCACGGCGAAGGGCGCTCGAGAGGCGCCGGGCTTCGGTCTGGGTATCGACGGAAGCCTGCATCAGGGCGGCGATCTGGGCCTTCAGCCCGCCGGTCTCCTCCACCCGGGCCTTCTCAATGAGGGCCACCTGACTTTCGAACTTGATCAAGGTGTCGGCCACCGGCTTCAGCTGGGCGTCGATGCGGGCCTGGGCCAGCAAATCCTGGGCGCGAAAGCTTTCCGAGGCGCGGGCGACCATCTGGTCGGCCACGGCCTGGGCCGAATGGGCGGCCTGGGCGCGCAGATACTCGGCCATGGTCTCGCGGCTGTCCTCCATATTGCGGGCTCGCTCCTGCTCGCGGGCGAGATCGATGGCGGCGGCCTGCAGGCTGGCGACGAGACCGTTGGCGCGGCGACGCTCGCTCAGCATCAAGAGGGTGCAGGCGACCGCGACCGCCAGGAGGATGACAAGGGCGAGCAGGAGGGCGAGGATCAGTCCGTTCATGCTCCGTTCGTATCCCGAATCGGCGCCCGCCGAAAGCGGCTTACAGCGCCCGCATCGCCGCCAGCCGCGCGAAGGCGAGGGTCAGGGCCTTGCGCCGCGCCGGGACCAGGGGAACCACCGGGCTGTCGGTGAGGATAGCTCCGCCAAAACCATCGGCGACGATCAACCCTGGCCCCTCGGGAAGGATGCGGCGGGGAAAGTCCGGCGCGACGGCGAAATAGAACTGCTCGCAGAAGGGGGCGTATTCCCCCCATTTGCGATCGACGCGGAAATCTTCAGGGCTGGATTTCACCTCGACGATCAGCACCTCGCCCTTGGGTCCGAGCGCCATCAGGTCCGCCCGCCGGCCGTTGGGCAGGCAGACCTCGGCGAGCGGCGCAAAGCCCAGCCCGACCAGCAGCCGCGCCGCACCGCGCGTCACCTCCAGGGTGATGTCGGGCCGCCGGAGTTCCCGGACGGCGGTTTGCAGAACGACGGCGGCCTCCATGTGCCGATCATGTTCCGCCTTCGTTCAGCCCGTCAAGAGGCGGCTCGCTGAGTGAGGCGCAACGGGGCGGATGGGCGTCTTATCCGGTGACGCGAAGGCGCGCGCTATTCGGCGGCGACCAACCGGGGGTGGGTCTGTTGTTTGAAGTTGATCGCCTGCAGATACTTGATGCCCTCCTCGGCGATGGCGTCGCCGACCATCACATCGCCCTCGGCCTTCAGCTCCTCCATATCCACATACACGCCATAGAAGCCGCGGGTGCGGTCGGTGATGATGCCGGCGTTCAGCAGGGTCTTGATCAACACGCGGAAGATGTTGGCGGATTCCTTCATCTCCTCGCGGCGGAAGTCATCGGTGGCGATCAGCTGCAGCTCCTCCATCACCTTGTCCACGTCCATGCCGAAGCTCTCGTACATGGGCTTTTGCTGGTGGGGAGCGACGAGGTTGAAGAGCAGGGTCTGGAAGCAGTGGGCGGCCCAATCCTCGACGATGGCGTGTTCTTCGGTGGTGAGCTTGGGCACCGTGCGGTCGGCCCAGATCTTGCCGAACTTGTGGTGGAAGGCCTCGTCGGTCATCACCAGCTGCATCAGCTTCTTCATCAGGGGATCGTTGGTCTTGGTGAAGAAGGTGGCGAAGGCGCCCATGGCCAGCCCTTCCACCAGCATCTGCATACCGACGATCTTCTTATAGACCTCCGGCGCCCCGATGATCTCCACCAGCAAGTTCTGCAAGACGGGGCCGCAGGCCATGGGCGTTCCCCAGCGGGCCTTGATGTATTTGGCGAAGGCTGTGACGTGGCGGGCCTCTTCGCGGGCCTGGTTGGCAGCGTATTCCTGGGCGCCCTGGTCCTTCAGCACATGGCAGAGCGAGGCGGACAGGTTCAGCGCGCCCTGCTCGCCGTGCAGGATGGAGGAAAGGCTCCAGCGGGTGGATTCGTTGATGAAGCGGATGCGGTCCTTGGGATCGGAGAGGGCGCTTTGCACATAGTCGGTCTTGAGAGCCGGAAACATTTCTTCCGGCATCAGAGCCTGGTTCTCCATGTCGAACGGCTCAGAGAAGTCGATGTATCTGGTGTCTAGCGGATCCCAGAAGTGGTCGTGGGTGGCCGAGATTATGCGGTCGAAGGCGCTGGAGCGATTGCTGTAACGATCCAGCTCCAGCATGGAGACGAAATCGTCGGGCGCCACCGCGTCGTACATGGCGTCCTTGGTGATGTTGCCATCGACCATTGTTGCTCTCTCCTGCTGTGGGCGGCCTGTGATCGCGCCACATCCATCCGCAATAAGAAATGCGCCCTCGAGGCGATCAGTCAAGTTAAACGACGCAAGCGTCACCTTTTCGCCGTGAGGGCGGGTCGGAGGGAACGAGGCGGCTATTCCTCCTCCCCCTCCAAGGCTTCCAGAACACCGGGGACCCGCTTGGCGAGGGTGGCCAGACGATCGATCAAGGCTTGCGGGGTTTCGAGAGAAAGGCTTTCGCGCAAGCGTTCGAAGCGGCCGGAAAGACTGCGAATCTGGTCGCCGCCCAGCGCGTTGGCGGTGTGGGCGACGGCGGCCAGATGCTTGCAAACCCCCGACTCATCGAAGGCCGGACACGAGCAGAACTCAAAGCCGTCCTCGACTAGCTCCACTTGATAGGGCAGATCGTCGGTGCCGGCCACCCAGGCGAACAGGCGCCGTTCATCGATGCCGGCCAGCTCCACCTGTCCATTGAGATAGTTGTGGTGACGCGAGAAGGCCTTTTCGCCAAGCCGCTCCCGATAGGCGTCCAAGTCGAAGTTCAGCTTATGCATGGGCTCAGCCGAACATGCCGTGCTTGCCCGGCTCCATATGGTGGGCTTTCAGGAACTCCAGCGCCCGGGCCCAGCCGTCCTCCGCCGCCGTCCTATTGTAGGAGGCGCGGTAGTCGGCGTGGAAGCCGTGCTGGGCGTCCGGATAGACGATCAGCTGATCTTCGGTCTGGCCGGCGGCGAGCAGGGCGGCGCGCATCTTATCGATGTCGGCGGGGGGAATGCCCTGGTCCTTGCCGCCATAGAGGCCGAGCACCGGGGTGTGCAGCTCGGCGGTGATCTGCAGCGGCCACTTGCGCTGGTCGTCGGACATGAAGCTGCCCGGCGCCGGCGGCGA
>JAMFTA010000051.1 GCA_026225565.1 Caulobacter sp.
ATCCAGGGTGCGCACCAGCCAATCGGCCAGATCCGTGGCGGTGGAGAAACCGGCGCCCGCCGCCGCTTCCATGCGCTCCACGTTGGGGGTCAGGTCGTCGATCATGCCGGCCATGGCCAGGAGCGAGAGCTCCAGGGCGTCGAAGGCCTCGAACACCGGCGGCTTGTCCTCCTGCATGTCCTTGGAGTAGGCGAGCGGCAGGCCCTTCATCACCACGGTCAGCTGGGTCAGGGCGCCGAGAATCCGGCCGGTCTTGGCGCGGGTCAGCTCGGCGGCGTCGGGATTGCGCTTCTGCGGCATGATGGAGGAGCCGGTGGTGAAGGCGTCCGACAGGCTGATGAAGCCGAATTGCGGCGTCACCCAGATGACGATCTCCTCGGCGATGCGCGACAGGTGGACGGCGCAGATGGAGGCGGCCGAGAGCGCCTCCAAGGCAAAGTCGCGGTCTGACACGCTGTCCAGCGAATTGGCGGTGGGGCGGTCGAAGCCGAGCGCCTCAGCGGTCATGTGCCGGTCGATCGGAAAGGGGGAGCCGGCCAGGGCGGCGGCGCCCAGGGGGCTCTCGTTCATGCGGGCGCGGGCGTCGCGGAAACGGGCGGCGTCGCGGCCGAACATCTCCACATAGGCCATCAGGTGGTGGCCGAAGGTGACCGGCTGGGCCGGCTGCAGATGGGTGAACCCCGGCATCAGGGTTTCGACATTGGCCTCGGCCTTGCCGAGGAGCGCCCATTGCAGGGCCTCGATCTGGGCCACCGTGCGGTCACAGGCGTCGCGCACCCATAGTCGAAAATCGAGCGCCACCTGATCGTTGCGCGAGCGCGCGGTGTGGATGCGGCCGGAGGCGGCGCCGATCAGCTCTGAGAGGCGCGCCTCCACATTCATGTGGATATCTTCGAATTCGTCGCGGAAGGGGAAGGTTCCCGCCGCCATCTCCGCCTCGATGACGTCCAGGCCGCCGAGAATCGCCCCTGCGTCAGCGCTTGAGAGCACGCCGACCTTGTGCAACATCGCGGCGTGGGCGCGAGAGCCAGCCAGGTCCTGCGCCGCCAGCCTGCGGTCGAAGCCGATCGAGACGTTGATCGCCTGCATCAGCTCGGCGGGCTTCTTCTCGAATCGGCCGCCCCACAGGCTTTGCCCTTTTGCGGTCTCGTCCGCGTTTGTTTTTGAGGCGTCGTCGGACATGAGCGGAATAGAGCCCTCGGATAAGAACACATCCGCCAAAGCGGCGGGCATGGGACGCGCGATCACCGCCGCGATCACCGGCTTTGTGGGCGCAGGCGCGATCGCGGCTCTATACGTCATGGGGCTCGCTGCTTGCAAACCTGGACCTGACGTCGCGGCCGGGCCCGGCCTCGCGTCGCTCGCTCACGGAGCGATGGCCAAACTTCAAGCGCCGGCGGCGCCGGCGAGCTATCCGGACGCATCCTTCGTGGATGGGGCCGGCAAGCCGGTGAAATTGACGGACTTCAAGGGCCAGGCGGTGGTGCTGAACCTCTGGGCCACCTGGTGCGCCCCGTGTGTAAAGGAGATGCCGACCCTCGCCGCCCTGCAGACCGCCTTCGCCGGCAAGGGGGTGAAGGTGGTGGCGCTTTCAGCCGACAGCGCCGGCCAGACCGACAAGGCCAAGGCCTTCATCGCCGCCCACGCCCCGCTGGACTTCTATCAAGACGCCAAGTTCGCCGTCCCCTCCGCCATCACCCCCCACATCGAAGGCTTTCCCACCACGCTACTCTATGACCGTGGGGGGCGGCTGAAGGGGGTGCTACAGGGCGACGCCGACTGGTCCAGCCCTGAGGCTAAGGCCGTGGTGCAAGCGCTGGCGAGTGGGTGAAACGGGGTGCTCCCCCGCCTCAATTGAACGGCCTTAGGGTCAGCCTCAGCCACACCTCCCGGCCGCGGTCGATGAAGCAAAGCAGGGTATCGGGGCCGGCCGGGCCGGAGGCTGCGCCGCCAGTGGTCTGGCCGCCGAGCACCTGTCCGTTCTGCACATTGGCGTTGGTGCAGTTGCCGGTGGTCAGGGCGTTGTTCAGGTTCTTGCCGATGAGGGCGATCTCCCACTTGTCGCTGGGGCCCTGCAGGGTGGCGCTGAGGTCCGACTTGAAGAAGGACGGTTGGTAGAAGTCCGAGCGCAGGCCGAGGTCCGTCAGATAGCGGGTCGAGAACTGGTTGTTGCTGCTGAAGATCATCCGCATACCGCTGCGGAGCAGCACCTCATAGGTGGCGCCGAGGTTGACCTGCCAGTCGGGCGCGCGGATCAAGGGCAGCCCCCCGAGGTTCTGGGAGGTGTAAAGACCGGTGGTGGTGTCCTTGAACTGGTTGCAGCCCTCAGCCACGGTCTGACCGCCCCAGCACGGAACATTGTTCAGCACCTTGAACCGGGCATGGTTCCACCCAACCGCGGCCTGAAGGCTCAGGCCCTGGATCTGGCGCGGCTGGTATGCGGCGTCGAAGTCGACGCCATAGATCAGGGCCGAGCCCGCGTTCACCGTCCGCACCACCGGCAAGCCATCGGCGGCCGGCGAGTTGGCCCCGACCTGCAGGCCGCTGAACCGGTAGTCGTGGAACGAGGTGTTCACCAGGAGCTGGCGATCGAACCAGCGGCTTTTGATCCCAAACTCGCCACCCTGCACCTTTTCGTCGCCGAACGCATTGTCGTCGCCGTTGCTGACAGGAACGGTGACGGTGAAGGATCCCGACTTGTAGGCGCGCTTCAACGAACCGAAGACCGTGATGTCCTGGGTCGGCTTATAGGTGATGGTGAGCTCGGGCGAGACGTTGTCCGAATGGATCTTCGGCTCGACCAGGGTCACTGGGACCGCCACGCCGGTGATCAGGTTCTCGGGAGTGTCGCTGCGCTTCTCGTCCTGCCAGCGGGCGCCGAGGGCGATCTCAAGGTTGGAAATCACCTTATAGCGCGCCTGGGCGAAGACTGAGGTCGAGTTGATGTCGAGGTTGTGGCTGCCCTTGCTCAACAGGGCCGGCAAGCCAAGGTCGGTGTTGCCGCGCAGCGTGATCAGGTTGCTGAGGTTAGCGTCTTGGTAGAAGGCGCCGGCGGTAAAGTTCAGCGAGCCGGCGAAGTCCGAGTTGGCCCTCAACTCCTCCGTGAAGTCATGCCGGTGGAAGCTATTCTCGGCGTCGATCGGCGGCGCCGCATAGGTGGTCATGATCGCATTGATCATGCTCGACGAAGCCACGTTATAGTACCCCGTGGTCGAGGTCAGGGTCAGGTCCGGACGCAGGCGGTAGTTCAGCTCCAGGGTGCCGAACTGCTGCTTGGTGTCGGTGTAGGGAACCCCGTTGTGGGCGATGCCCGGGAAGGCCGACGGGTTGAGATCGACCACCCGCAGGGTCTGGTCCTTCTTGCAGTCCTCGCCGCCGCCGAGGAAGGGTATGCCGTCCGGTGCGATGACGCCGGCCGGGCAGGAAACCATCTGCTCCGCCGGCTCCGTCACCTTGTCGCGGACCACGTTGAGCTTCAGGCGCGCGCTGAACTGGCTGGTGGGTTTCCACACCGCCGTACCGCGGACCACGTAGCTCTCGGTTGGCGGATTGGAGTGGCTGGTGGGGGCCGCGGCGCCCGTGGCGACCAGCGGGACGGCTGCGTTCTTGAAGAAGCCGTCTGAGGTGTCGTTCATGACGGCGAGGCGCAGGCCCAGGGTGTCGGTCACCGGGCCGGAGACGATGATCTCCTCCCGGTTCTCGTTGGCCTCAAATTCATGACCATAGCGGCCGATGGCCTCGAACTGATTGCCGGGATCCCCCGTGCGCAGCGAGATGACCCCACCCGGGCTGTTCTTGCCGTAATAGAGCGCCTGCGGTCCCTTCAGCACCTCGGCCTGCTGCAGGTCGAACAGGCCGCTGGAGTAGGCGAGGCCCTGGCTGGTCGGCAGGCCGTCGATATTCAGCGCGACCGATTGGTCGACGCCGGCGTCGAGGGAGCTGGGTCCGACACCCCAGATGGAGACCTGGGTGCCGATCGACAGCACCGCCTGTCCGGTCGAAAGGCCAGGAACCAGGGTCGCCAGGTCTGACAGGTCGGACGTCTGCATCCGCTCCAGCTGCGCCCGCGGGACTGCGGTTTC
This sequence comes from Caulobacter sp., assembly GCA_026225565.1. GTDB lineage: Bacteria > Pseudomonadota > Alphaproteobacteria > Caulobacterales > Caulobacteraceae > CAIOYC01. Next base: position 4,083 of record JAMFTA010000051.1, read on the forward strand.
GATCACCGGCACGTTCAGGATCGATTCCTGACGCTTGCGTGCGGTGACGATAATGTCGCCGGCCGTCGGCCCGGTCTGAGCTGGCGCTATGAGCGGCGGAGCCGCCTGCTGGCCCAGGGCCGCGACGGGAACCAGCGCGGCCACGCACACGCCGGCGCTCAAGAGGATCTTTGAGAAATGCATTTTCCGCCCCAATGTCACAAACCCTGACCGTCAAGGGTCGGGTCTTCTTATTTTCGTCAAAAAGGGTGGCGCAGCGGGCCCCGGGCGGCAAGCCGCCGCAGGCTGCGGACTAGCCTGTGCAGGCAGCGCCTTCGTACCCTGGCGGCAATGCACGCAAGGGCGTCTCAGATTAAGCGTGTCGGGGCTCGCTTCCCCGATCTGCGCCGCGAATTTTGAGCGGCTGCCCATCGAGGTTAAGCAGGATCGGCACGATCTTGCTTTCAAATGCTTAACCATAACATAAAATTATCGTCGAACAACGTAAGATAATATTGACTGCTAATGCCTAAGGTGGAGCGTAATTTTGGGAATTTATAAATGCGTTTTGGTATGCGAACCGCAAATCTTTATCAATCCCTGAAAATTGCCTGCTGCACGATTATTACTTCAGCATTATTCAGTGCGACATGTTCGACCCCGGTCTCTGCGGCAGATTGGCGCGCTTTCGGCACCGAGCTGCTTCAACCGGTTGCTGTGGATGGCGCCCTTCCAAATTCCGCCATTCCGATGGCTCTGGCGAGCGACCCAAGAGGCTTTCTCTGGGTTGGCACGCAGAACGGCTTGGCCCGGTGGGACGGGTTGCAGTTTCACACCTTCAGCGCGAGCGCAGCCCCCGGCGCCCTGCCTGACAGCCAGGTCGACACCTTATATGTCGATCGGCGAGGCGATCTTTGGGTGGGCACCTTGTCGGCCGGCCTAGCGCGATACGATCCCCGCAATGACCGATTTCGCACCTACGCAGCGAAGACGGGAGGGCTTAGCCACAATGGAGTGCACGCTGTCTTGGACGCGCCCAACGGGCATCTGTGGGTGGGAACCGAGGGCGGCCTGGACGAGCTGACGCCTGAAACGGGATTTGCGCGGAGCGTCAATTTAGGCGCCACAGCGGATCCAGAGGTTCGCAAGATCTTGGCCTCCGGCGTAAATGCCTTAGTCGGCGATCGCGACACCCTATGGATCGGCGCAAACCGCGGTCTGATTCGTCGCGATCTAAAAACCGGCGCGACCGCAGCTATTCGACTGGGTTCGGCAAACGAACCCTCAATCCGCGCCCTCATGATCGATAGCGCGGGCCGGCTGTGGGTCGGCGCTGAGGGCGCGGGCGCATTCGCGATCGAGCGAAATGGGCAATCTGTTCGAGCCATCGAGGGCTCGCTTCGAAAAGGCCTCGATGGCGCGGGTATGCGCGTGAGAGCTATTTTGGAAATCAAGCCCGGCGAAATTTGGCTTGGCACCTACGACGACGGGGTCGTCTCGGTGGACGCCGCCACACTGAAGAGCCAACGCGTTCGCCTGGGCAACGGCGCCCTTCTCTATGGCGATCAAAACATTCGAGCCTTGCATCGGGCTCCGGGTGGCCAGGTGTTCGTCGCCGCCAACGGCGCAATCAGCCGTTATGACCCCCGCCATACGGCCTTCACCGCCTTGATGGGCGGCGACGCTCCAACCGCAGTCCTCGCCGAACGGACGCCCGTCTCCTTCCTAGAGGACGGGCAAGATCGCGTCTGGATCGGCTACATCAGCCATGGGGTCGATATTCTAGATCAACAGACAGGCCGTCTGTCACATGCGGGTCCCAAGGCAAGCGGCCTGCCTGAAGCGCCAGTTCGCGCAATCATTGCGGGTCGTAGGGGCGTCATCATCGGCACTGATAGCGGCCTCTACGCGATGGACGCTGAACGCCGACACGCGCAACGATTGGCTCAGCCTGGGCGAGCGCCGGACGCAAGGGTCCAAACCCTGCTGCGGGATGGCGGTCGTCTCTGGTTGGGCGGCAGAGACGGGCTTTGGTCCTATGTCCTGGACGCCACCGATCACCTCAAGCTGGAGCGGGCTATTGCCCCCGAAGCGCTCAGCGACCGACGCATCGAAGTCACCGCGCTCGATCGCTCCGGAATGCTTTGGATTGGGACGGACAACGGCCTCAACGTTTTTGACCCCAAACGTGGCGTCTTGAGGCATTTTGAGCCGGAAGCAGGCGATACGACCGCGCCTCGGGGCTTTATTTCCAGCATCTATTTCGACCGTCACGGCCGCGTATGGGTGACCACCTTCGGCCACGGCGTGTCGGTGGCGGAAAATCTTGAGGCCGCCAAAGCGCAACGGTTTCGTAAGCTGGATGTCGCCGACGGCCTTCCCAACTCGAACACAGACAAGGTGTTGGAAGATCGCGCGGGCTTCATCTGGGTCAGCACCGACAGCGGCCTGGCGCGCGTCGATCCAGCAACATGGCGTGTGCAGACCTTCCAACTCGCCGAGGGTGTTCCGATCGGCAGCTTCTTCAACAACGCCGGTGTGGCGACCGCTCAGGGAGACCTGCTGTTCGGCGGTCGCGGCGGCCTTGAGGTGGTGCAGCCTGGCTTGCTCAAGCCCATCCAGAAAACGCCGTCGTCGCTCAGGATCACCGAAGTCCGCACCCAGGGCCATGCTTTGGCGGGCAATCCCTTTTTGGGGCTGGCGCCTGGCGCCGCCTTGAAACTGCCGCCCGGCGGCGGGGGTCTGCAGGTAGGCTTCGCCGCCCTCGATTTCGGAGCGCCTGAACGCGTGCAGTACGCCTATCGATTGCAGGGCGCGAGCTCTGAGTGGACCGAGGTGGACGTCACCCGCAGGGTGGCCTCGTTCAGCAATCTGGCGCCGCGTTCGTATGTTCTGGAGATTAGAGCCGCAAGCCCCTCCGGAGATTGGCGGCCTCAGGTGCTGCGTCTTCCGATAAGCGTATCGCCGGCCTGGAATCAGAGTTGGTGGTTTCGCGCATTTGAAGAGCTCGTCGCCATCGCCGCTGTTCTCCTTCTGATACGCTGGCGCACGGCCTATCTCGATCGCCGTCGCCTGGAACTCGAAGAACTCGTGGTGGAGAGGACCCACGCCCTGCAGGCGCAAAAGGATGTGCTCGAAGCTCAGACTAGGGAGCTGGAGGCGCAGGCGATCGAGCTTGCGGACGCCCGAGTTCGCGCCGAGGCCATGACCCAGGCCAAGTCCGATTTCCTGGCGAATATGAGCCATGAAATCCGCACGCCCCTGAATGGCGTGGTGGCCGTCGCCGACATGCTGGCCCGTGCAGATCTGCCGGCCAGGGAGCGAGGGATGGCGGAGATTATTCGGGCATCGGGCGACACCCTGCAGCGTCTCCTCTCCGATATCCTGGATATGGCTCGGATCGAAAGCGGCAAGATCACCATCGAAACTGCTCCTTTTCAGGTCACCGCCATGCTGCGCGCCGTTGCCGGTCTGTCGCAGCTGAAGTGCGACGAAAAGGGCGTTCGGCTGAAGGTGGAGATCAGACCGGAGATCGACGAAATGGTCCTTGGCGACATGGTCCGGGTGCGCCAGGTCATCACCAACCTGCTGTCCAACGCCGCCAAATTTACCGACAAAGGCGAGGTCTGTCTAACCGCCGAGCGGCTTGCGAACGGCTTGGCGCGCTTCACGGTGAGCGATACCGGCGTCGGCTTCGCTGTGGCGGACAAGGCCAAGGTTTTGGGACGCTTTGAGCAGGCGGACAGTTCCATCACTCGCCGCTTCGGCGGGACGGGCCTCGGTCTCTCCATCTGCTGCAATCTCGCGACGCTGATGGGCGGCGAACTCGATTGCGACAGCACGCCAGGGGTTGGATCGCGATTTTGGATGGATCTGCCTTTGGCGCGCTCTGAGCATGATTCTGCCGCCGCCATCGTCGCAGAGCAGGTAGCGGCCGACGAAGAGGGTCTTCCGTTGCGCGTCCTCCTTGCCGACGACCATCCGACCAATCGGCAGGTCGTTCAGCTGATGCTTGAGGGGCAGGCGGAGCTGACGTGCGTGGAGAACGGATTCGAAGCCGTGGAAGCTTTTGGCAGCGGCTCCTTCGACCTGATCCTTATGGACATGCAAATGCCGATCATGGACGGCCTCACCGCGCTCTCGGCCATCAGACGTCACGAACAAACCGCTGGCCTTCCGAGGACGGCCGCCATCATGCTGACCGCCAACGCGCTGCCGGAGCATGTGGCCAGCGCGAAGGCTGCTGGCGCTGACCTTCACCTCTCCAAACCCTTCACGGCGCCCGACCTGTTCAACGCCATCGGACACGTCTTAAATATCGCCGCGATGGAAAATGCGGCGTGACCCGGACCAACCCCGATCCCCGTCCTCAGGGCATTTAAGCGTCCAGGACTTTGCGCAGCGAGGCCTCGATCTGGCCGCCGCAATAGGCGTCGCCATAGTCTTGCCGCGCCTTGGCGGCCAGCTTAGCCAAGGGCGGCAGATTCGCGACCCGCCGGCTCAGGGCGGCCGTCATGGGCGCGGCGTCCTCAAGGACCGCCTCGATCTTGGGAAAGCGCTCGGCCATGGTCGACCACAGGGTGGCGGTCACGATATCGGCCACGCCCGCCGCCTCGCCCAACAGGAAGCCAGAGTCCGCCTTCAGGCCGTGGCGGCGCCCTGTCTCCTCCCAGAACGACATCCATTTCTTCAGGCGAGGGATGAAATCCCGCCAGCTTTTTTCGGTCCACATCTCGCGGCCGCCATTCAAGGTGATCTCGTCGATCACATCGTTGGCGTCGTTGACGATCTTCAGGGTCAAGGCGCGCAGGGCGGGGGCGGTGGGCATGAGGTCCAGGGTCTCAGCCAGGTAGAGGACGACAGCCGGCATCTGAGCGATGGCGAAGTCCGCCCTTTTGTCGATCAGCATGGGCGGGCCCATGAACGGGACCGGCATGTCCTTCACCCGCCCAGCCATCAGCGTCTGGATCTTCGCGTCGCCGCCCTCAGTCCAGGTCTCGCCGGCATAGGCCAAAACCGCGCGCACGAACTGACCGCGGAGCGGCACGGACCAGTAGTAGAGCTCGTAATTGGGCATTTCAGAGGTTCCGAGGGCGGGCGCCGGGCCCACCCATAACGCCGCCGCCCCAGGGCGGCTCCCGGATAAAGCCCCCGGCGAGGTGCGGGACGCCCAACGTTAGAAGCGCTCCGACCTGCGGCCTGGCGCACCTTAGAGATGAATTTGACCCTGCCGATTTCGGTCAAGCGTCACAGATTTTCGCCTATGGCGAACGGGAGCGGCGCTTCGCGGCGAGGGTCGCTTAGACTTTCCAGCTCCTCGAGCAACAAGGAAGGCTCGGAGGCGCGCGCTTCCAGAAAATGTACATAGGAATAGATTTCTATGGGCAAATTGTCGCATCCACCTTGTCAAGTAATGACAACGTGTAGCACCATCTAATACAGATGAACATGCCAAATCATTATGCCAATATTTATCATTGATACCTACTTTCGATCCATTGGGTTTGGGGAGGGTTTCGTGCGCATCAAAAAATCGGAACGGCTCTGCGCACTTTCGCCCCGGTTGATCCAGCTGGGTTTGCTGGTCCTCGCCATCTCGCTGATCCGCTACACGCCGGCCTTGGCCGTTCCGAGCTTCGCTCAACAGACCGGCCAGCCCTGCCAGGCCTGCCACGTCGGCGCGTTTGGTCCCCAGCTGAAGCCCTATGGCCGCGATTTTAAGCTCTACGGCTACCAGAGCAGCGACAACAAAAGCCGTGAACTGGCGATCGCATTTATGGTGCAGACTTCGGTCACCCACACAGGCGCCGACCAGTCGCCGCCGCCCGCGCCGCATTTTGGCGACAACGACAACTTCGCCGTCGACCAGGTGTCGATGTTCTACGCCGGCCGCGCGCCCCTGGGATTCGGCGTCTTCGCCCAGGCGACCTACAGCGGCGTCGATCGCGCCTTCAACCTCGACAATGTCGACGTTCGCAAGGTGAAGGAGGTCACCCTGTTCGGGCGCGACGCCGTGGTGGGGTTCGATTTCAACAATAATCCTAGCGTCCAAGACGTATGGAACACCACCCCCGCCTGGGGCTTTCCCTATAACGGATCCAGCCTGGCCCCCGGTCAGCAGGCGTCGGCGCTGATCGACGGCGGCCTTGGCGGCGTGGTGGCGGGCGCGGGCCTCTACGGCGTCTGGGACGACACTCTCTATCTGGAAGCCAACGCCTATGCGCCG
>JAMFTA010000052.1 GCA_026225565.1 Caulobacter sp.
CGCCATCAGGACTGATCTCCAAAAATCAGCCTTGAATCACAACTCCCTTCGCCAGGGAATCCCACAGCCCTTAAATCCTGACTACGTCCTAGGGCGTCGTCCTTGGGCGCCTCAACTTTCCGCACGGCGCGTCGCCGATCCCAGATCGGCCTTCGAAGCGCACGGGATCGCCTTTGCTACGCCGCCACCTTTCGGGGCACCAGCCGCTCGCTGGTCAGGGCGTCTTCGGCGCCGGAATAGCCGGCCTCGGAATATTCCGCGTCCTCATTCACCCGCCAGACATCGAACTGGCGCTGGCCGGCCAGGATGTTTTCCACCGTCAGCATGGCGGTCATCATGGCGTGGTCCTGATTGTTGTACTTATGCATACCGTTGCGGCCGACCAGGTGCAGGGTGGGGTAGTTGGTCTCCAGATCCTCGCGCACTGCGTCCACGTGGGTCTGATAGGCGTCGTCGTAGACCGGATAGGCCTTGGCCTGGCGCACCACCGAGCCGTCGACGATTTCGTGCGGCTGCAAGAGGCCGATCTGGGCGATCTCCTTGGTGGCCAGCGCGATCAGGTCCTCATCCTTGGACGTCCATACGCCGTCGCCCTCGAAGCAAAAATATTCCAGGCCCAGACAGGCATAGCCTTGGGGCGCCATCTCCGGCGACCAGGAGAGGAAGTTCTGGATCCGGCCGACCTTCACGCTGGGATCGTGGATGTAGATCCAGTTATCGGGGAAGGTGGACGCGGCCTTGGCGATCAGGGCCACGGTGATGAAGTCGCGATAGCGTAGGGACAGGGCGGCGTTGACGCTGCGCGGCGTCGGCTGCAGGGCGGAGGCCAGCTCGGTGATCGGGGCGGAGGAGATGACTTCGCGCGCGCAATAGACGTGGGTCTCGCCGGCGGCCGAGGTGGTGGTCACGGTCCACAGCTGACGGGCTTCGTCGAAGCTCAGCGCCGTCAGCTCGCGGTCCATGATCACCTCGCCCCCTTGGGCCTTGATCTTGGCGGCGGCGGCCTCCCACATCATGCCGGGGCCCTTCCTCGGATAGCGGAAGCTCTCGATCAGGCTCTTGACGCCGCCCTGATGCCCAAGCTCGGCGGCGGGTTTTTGGTGCAGGCCCAAGGAGCGCTTGACCCCGTCCCAGACGGCGGCGGAGAGGCTCAGCCCCTTGATCCGCTGGGCCGCCCAATCCGAGGAGATATCGTCGCAACTCATGCCCCACACCTTTTCGGTGTAGGTGCGGAAGAAGATGGAGAACAGCTTCTCGCCGAACTGATTGCGCACCCATTGGTGGAAGGTCTTGGCCGGCTCGATCGGGGTGACCTTGGCCCAGGCGTAGGAGATCATGCAGGCAGTGGAGGTGACGATCCCCAGGTTCATCAACGCCTCGAACGCCTTCAAGGGATAGGCGTAATATTTCTTGCCGTAGAAGATGCGCGACAGGCGTGGCCGATCGATGAAGTCGTCGGGAAGGAGCTCGTCCCAGAGGTCGACCACTTCGCGCGATTTGGAGAAGAAGCGGTGGCCGCCGATATCGAAGCGGAAGTCGCCATAGCGCACGGTGCGGCTGATGCCGCCCACATAGTCTGGATCGCGCTCGATCACCCGCACGCTCTTGCCCGCCTTGGTCAAGAGGTAGGAGGCTGTGAGACCCGCGGGCCCCGCGCCGATAATCAGGATGTCGGTGTCGGCGGCGGCATTGTCATACGGCATGGGGTTCACTTATCGCCCTTCTGCGCCGATTGCGGGGCGAAGGTGAAAAAACGGCTTCCAAAGTAGGAGAAAAGGGTCGCAACGGCGGCGCCGATGACCACGTCCACCGGCGGAGGAATTTGCTTCATGCGCTCCACCAAGGCATGAAAGACGAAATAGCTGACAGACTGGGAAACGAGGGTGACGACGGCGTAGCGTAGCACTTCATGGTGCAATTTGCGCCCCGTGGCGGCGAAAGTCAGCTTGCGATTGAGCGTCCAGGTGATGCTGGTGGCTATGATCAATCCGGTCAACCAAGCCCACGAGTGCTGGATGGTCAGTTTGTTGAGCGCCCTGGCGGCGGGCGTGTCGCCGAGAAAGCGCGTAAATTTCGACACAAGCGGATGATCGTTCAGCTTGTAAAGCAAGGTGAACACGCTCGTATGGACCACCAGCCCCACCAGTCCCACGGCGAGAAACTTGTGCAAACCTTTGGGAATCGGCAGTCCGAGACGCTCAACGCGTTCGACCGCCGCTCTCATATATGACATCAACGCCGCCTGATTGGGAGGTGCGTCCGCACGCGTCCCGATGAACTTGAGCACTCGTAAACCTCAAAACGGGAACGTCGGCCAGCGGTATAAACGAAGTCGCTCGCGAAATCGTGAACTGCGCCTATGACTGCGACGAAAGGGCCTCACCCAAGCATGATGCTTCCCGAACCGCCAGACCTCGGCCGTCCGCGATGGTGGCTTGTCCTGACGGCGCTGTTTGTGACCCTTGTTGTCGGCCTTGTGCTCAGCCTGCGCGATGCGTCCGATCTCAGCCGCGCCTTGGGCGACACCGACGACGCCATGCGGCTGGTGTTGGTGCGCGGCCTCTTGCACGGCCAGGGCTGGTGGGATCAGCATCTGATGCGTCTGCAGCCCCCGATGGGCGTCTACATGCATTGGTCCCGGTTGCTGGACGGGGGCATAGCGGCGCTCGATTGGGTTTTCACCCCCTTTGTCGGCGGCCCCAGGGCCGAATGGCTGACCCGATTGATCTGGCCGCTGTTGTGGATTTTCCCAGCCGCCCTCGCCATGCTTTCATTGGCGGATCGGCTGAGCGAGCGGGCGAACGGGGAAAAGAGCGGCGGAGCGGTGCTGATCGCGACCTTTTTGCTCGCCACCAACTACATCCTCTATCTGCAGTTCCACCCTGGGCGGGTGGATCATCACGACGTGCAGATGAGCTTTTGCTTTCTGGCTCTGGCGGGGGCGGCTCAACGGGGCCCGAGTGCGCGCGGCCCGCTCCTCGCCGGCGTCGCCACCGCCCTCGGCCTGGCCGTCGGACTGGAGGCCCTGGTGTTCGAAGCGGCGATCGGCGGCGCGATCGCCCTGCGCTTCGTCTTCGATGCGCGGGACGCCCGGCGTTTGCGCGTTTACGGCCTCGCCCTGGCGATCACCACGCTGCTGGCCTTTTGCATCCAGACGCCGCCCTGGCGCTGGATCACTGCGGCCTGCGACGCCTTGGCCTTCAACTCCACCGCAGCCATCGTCGTCGCCGGTCTCGCTGTGGCCGCCGTCGCCCAATTCACCCCCACCCGATTCACCGGCGCCCGCTCGTCGCTGGTGCGGTTCATCGGGCTGGCGATAGGCGCGGCGGTGGCGGCTGGCGCCTATGTCGGCCTGGACCCGCACTGCCTGAAGGGGCCCTTCGCCGACGTCGATCCGGCCATCAAAGTCTTTTGGCTGTCGCATGTGCAGGAGATGAGGCCCTGGCCGGCGGCTCTGAAGCAAAAGCCCGAGGACGCCATCGGTTTGGCCGCCGCGCCGGTCATGGGCCTGATCGGTCTGCTCTGGCTAGGCCGCCGCCGCGAGACCCGTCAAGCTTCGGCGTTTCGGCTGACCGCAGGCCTGCTTTTTCTAACCATGGCGGCGGGCTTCAGCGGGGTGCGTATGTGCGGCTACGCCGATTGGATCGCCATCCCGGTGATCGCCGCCGCCGCCGCTGACGCCGCCGAGACCGTAGCGCGCCGGCATCGGCGCGAGAGTCTGATCACAGTGATCATCGCGGGGCTCCTCGTCACCCCTGTGTCCGCCGCTGCGGGCGCGCTTTGGCTGACCAATACGGTCGCCAAGTTCAGCCGGGTCAAGCCTAAGCCCCAGGCCGCCAAGCCTGCGGACCATTGTTTCCAAACCGCCCCCTACCGAACCCTGGCCGGCGCCGGTCCGCCGGGGCTGGTGCTCAGCGAGGTGGATTTCGGACCCTTCATCCTTGCCAACACCCAAGACAGCGCCCTCGCAGCGCCCTACCACCGGATGAGCTGGGGCATGATCGCCGCCCGGGGCGTGTTGTCGGCGAACGCCGCCGACGGAACCGCCGAGGCCAAGGCCCGGGCTCTGGGCGTGCGCTACGTCCTCGAATGCAACAACCATCGCCGCCACGCAGACCGTGACGGCATGGCCGCGACATCCCTGCAAAAGCGTCTGGACGAGGATAAGGATCAGCCGGACTGGCTGGAGCGGGTCAATCCGCCACACTCCAATCTGGAAGTCTTCCGCGTGAAGCCGGCGACGCCCAAGCCGTGAAGCTGCGCCGATTTCTCACCCCCGACCTGATGTTATGGGAGCTTTGCGCGCTCTCCTGGCTTCTGCTCCTGCCCTACATCATGACCGCGCATGGGCATCTGGATTGGACCCGTCACGCCTTGGGTCGCGATTTTGTCAACTATTGGACGGCCGGTCATCTGGTCTTCACCCCCCATAGGCTCGACGTCTTCACACCGGACCTGTTCCTCGGGTGGGAGCATCGGCTGTTCGATCCGCGCCTGCCGTTCCACTTCTGGTCCTATCCGCCGCCGGCGCTGTTCCTGGTCGCGCCCCTGGCGCTGTTTCCCTACATCGCCGGCCTGATCGCTTGGTCTTTGGCCGGGATCGTGGCGCTGGTCCCCGCGGCGCGGGCCTTCTTCAAGGACGACAAGGATCGCTGGCTCTTGGTCGCCGCCCCAGCGGCAGCCATCAATATCGCCCTTGGACAGAATGGGGCCTTCACCGGGGCGCTGATGTTGGGCGGTCTCGCCCTATGGACCGATCGCCCGCGTTGGTCCGGGGTGCTGCTGGGCCTGCTCATCTTCAAGCCGCAGCTGGCCATCCTCCTTCCCATCGCGGTGCTCGCCGAGCGGCGCTGGAGCACCATGTTCTGGGCCGCCGCCGTCGCCGTCGCCGTGCTGCTGGCGTCCACCCTGGTGTTTGGGGTGGAGGCGTGGCGCGGCTTTTTCGGGCCGACCTTGACGATGCAGAAGACCATGCTCAGCGAAGGTATGGGACCGTTCCAGTGGATGATGCCCTCGGCCTTCATGGCGGCGCGGGTGCTGGGGGCGCGGGCCGACCTGGCCATGGCGGTTCAGGCGCCCTTTTCCCTGTTCGCCGCCTGGCTGGTCTGGCGCGCCTACCGCAGCGGCGCGGATCCCCTGCTAAAGGCGGCGGTGCTGGCGGCGGCGACAGCCGTCGCCTCGCCCCAGGTGTTCAACTACGACCTGATCCCGGCGGCGGCGGCGGCGCTCGTGCTGTGGCGGCGAGACGAGGGCGCCCTCGCCCGGGGCCTATCCCTGGCGCTCTGGGCCCTCCCCGTGGTGATGATCGCCGCCCAGGCAGTGCATATCGTCATCGCCCCCTTGATCCTGACGGGCGTGGCCTGGAAATTGGCTCAGATGACGGGCGATAGGCCCAATCGCGCGGCCAGGGCGTCGATGATCGGCGAGGCCGCCTCGAACACATAGTCCGGCCGGCTGACGCTGACCGGACCGACTTCGGCGTCGGTTAGGGCTTCGGCGGCGTCGAACATGTCGCCGGCGGGGATGAACAGGCCTTCCGAGCGGCGGGTGGCGCCCTGGTCCAGGAAGCGCTTCACCGCCCGGCTGGCGGGACCGTCGAACTCCGCCGGCCAGCCCATAGACGACAAGGCCTTGGCTCGTCCCCGCGCCTCCACCACTCGGAGCAGGCGGCGGGCGGCGGCGAAAATCGCCGGCGACCAAACGGCGGCCAGCGACGCCGCCAGCTGCGCCTCGCTTTTCAAGATCACCCCGTCGGAGACGATCTTCAGATTGTTGGCCAGCAGGGTCGCGCCCGTGGTGGTGATGTCGACGATCAACTCGGCGGCGCCGGCGGCCGGAGCCCCCTCGGTGGCGCCTTGCGAGTCGACGATGCGGTAGTCGGCGATGCCGCAGCGGGTGAAGAAGGCGCGGGTCTGAACCCCATATTTGGTGGCTACCCGCAGGCGCTGGCCGGTGCGGGCGAGAAAGAGGTGAGCCACCTCCTCCACGTCGGTCATCGTGTCGACATCGATCCAGCTTTGCGGCGCGGCGACCACCAGGTCGGCCCGGCCGAAACCGAGCGCCCGCAGCAGCATCACCCGCGCGTCCACATCCCCGCCCCGCTCGCGGATCACGTCCTCGCCGGTGACGCCCAGGTGGATCTCCCCGGCGTCCAAGGCGGCGGCGATGTCGGAGGCGGACAACAGCCGCACCTCGGCCCCCGGCAGACCCCTGATGGTCGCCGAATAGCCGCGCGCGCCGCCGTCGATCTCCAAGCGAAACCCGCTGTCGCCCAGCCAAGCCTCGGCCTGCTCCTTCAAGCGCCCCTTGGAGGGGATGGCGATGATCAAAAGCTCGCTCATGCCGCGCTCCCCGCAAAAGCCCGGCCAGGACGAACCATACAACCCACCGCCCCCGGGTGACCGCCCAGCCGCGCCGGCAAGCCATCGTAGCGCCCGCCCGCCGCCACCGGCGCATCGGGACCCAAGGCGGCGCTGCGCACCTCGAACAATACCCCGTCGTAATAGCCGAAGGGGCGGACGAAGGCGGTGGAGAGGGTCAGGGCCTTTTCCGGCGCGCCGGCCTTCACCAGGGCCTTCAGACGGCGGGTCCAGTGTTCAGTGACAGCGGAGAGATCGCCGCCGCCCTCGGCCGCCAGCGCCTCCACCTTATCCAGGGTGTGGCGGGGCCGGTCCGACACCTTCAGGAAACGCTCGATCAGGTCGGCTTCGGCGGCGGTGAGGGGCGGGGTGCGCGCGGCCTCGGCCCGAATGGCCAGGCGATGGGTGATCTCGGCGGCGGAGCGACCGCCTACGGGCTGGATGCCGGCCAGCCCCCAAAGCTCCTCCAGAACGCCGGTGGCCTCGGCCTCGGGCAGATCGGCCAGCAGGCTCGCAAGACGCCCGCCGGCGCTTGCTGTCGACCCCGCCACCGCCTGGGCCCGGCCGATTTCGGCCCAGAGCGCGCGCGGATTGGCGAACACTCGCACCAGGCGGCCCTGGGTAGTGTCTGGCAGCTTCAAGGCCACGAGGAAGGCGCGAAACAGGCCGATGTCGCCGAGCTGGATCGACAGGTCCTTGCGGCCGCCCGCCGCCGACGCCGCCCAGGCCAGGGCCGCCACCGCGGCGTCTTCCACCGCCGGGTCTTCTCCGCCGCCGAAGGCTTCAACGCCGATCTGCAGGAATTCAGTTTCGTTCTCAGTGGCTGTGGCCGGCGCGCGAAACGCCTTGCCCTCATAGAGGTAGCGGCCGGCGGCGTGGCCGCCGGCGATGTGGGCGCGGGTAATGGGGATGGTGAAGTCAGGACGCAGCGCCTGCTCCTCAATCCCGCCCGAGACCACATAGAGCCGCGAGCGCACCGCTTCGCCAGCCAGATCGAGCAAGAGGCCCAGGGGCTGCAACACCGGCGCGTCGGTCCAGGCGCCGCCGAAGGCTTCAAAGCGCGCGCGGATGGCAGCGAGGGTCTGGGTCGGCGCGGCAGTCATGTCAGGCCGCTCCGAGGATGCGTTGGATGAAGGGCACCAGCTCATCTCTGGGAATGGTCGCCTGGCCCGGGCGGCCCGAGCGCCATTCGGCGTTGTCGGTGACCTTGGAGGCGAGCTCCCGGCCAAGGTCCAGGTCCTTCACCGTCACCGCGCCGGCGGCGCGCTCGTCGTCGCCGATCATCACCACGGCGGGGGAAAGGCGGCGGTCCGCGTACTTCATCTGCGCCTTCATGCCCGAGGATCCAAGATAGACCTCCGCTGCGATACCGGCGTTTCGCAACGCGCTGACGACAGCGAAATAGTCGGCCATGTGCTCAGCATTGAAGGCGATCACCACCACGGGGCCGCGAACCTGGCTGGCCTGATCCCGTCCAGCAGCCTTCAAGGCCGAGACCAGCCGCGAGACGCCGAAAGAAAAGCCCGTCGCCGGGGTCTGCTGGCCGGTGAAGCGGGCCACCAGATCGTCATAGCGCCCGCCGCCGCCGATCGAGCCGAAGCGCACCGGCTGGCCCCTGTCGTCAGTAGTCGAAAGGGTCAGTTCGGCCTCGAACACAGGACCGGTGTAGTATTCCAGCCCGCGCACCACCGAGGGATCGAACATGGCCCGCGTCTCGTCCACGCCCATGCCGGTGAGGGCGGCGCCGATGGCGCGCAGCTCCTCCAGCCCCTGATCCCCTTCGGCCGAGCCGCCGATCACCTCAGCGATGGCGTCGAGCGTGGCGGAGCGGCCGCCGGCGCCGGCGCGGGTGAAGGCCAGCACCGCCTCTATGCCCTTGGCGGCGAGACCCGCGCCCTTGGTGAAGTCGCCGCTTTCATCCTTGCGGCCTTCGCCGAGCAAGAGGCGCACCCCGTCGGGGCCGAGGCGATCGAGCTTATCCACGGCGCGCAGCACCGCCAGTTTCTGGCCTTCGCTCTGCACGCCGGCGGCGGACAGGAGGCCGTTAAGGAGCTTCCTATTATTGATCTTAACCACCGCCGAGCCTTGCGGCAGGCCGGCCGCCTCAAGTCCCTCCACCGCCATGGCGATGATCTCGGCGTCCGCCTCGGGGCGGGCGGAGCCGACCGTGTCGGCGTCGCACTGGGTGAATTCGCGGAAACGACCGGGGCCGGGCTTCTCATTGCGCCAGACCGGTCCAAAGGCGTAGCGGCGGAAGGGCTTGGGCAGGGTCTCCCAGTTCTGGGCGGCGAAACGGGCGAGCGGTGCAGTCAGATCGTAACGCAAGGCCATCCATTCGCTGGCGGTCTCGTCGCCCGGATCGTCCTGAAAGGCGAACACCCCCTCGTTGGGGCGGTCGGCGTCGGGCAGGAATTTGCCCAGCGCATCGGCGTACTCGAAGGCCGAGGTCTCCAGAGGTTCGAAGCCATAGCGCTCATAGACGGCGGTGACTCGGGTCAGGAGCGCCCGCTCCATCGCCACGTCGCGGCCGCGCCGGTCCTGCAGCCCGCGAGGAAGGCGGGCCTGCGGGCGAAAATCGCCGGGGGGAGCGCCAAGAGAGTCGGGGGCGTCGGTCATCGGGAACGGTCTCGGTATGAGCCGCGCTCCCTAGCGGATCAAGGCGTAAGCGGCAAGGAAGGGGCTCAGGCGCCCTGTTTGGACGGCGGCTTTGCGGCGGGCTTTTTGGGCGGGACGGCCTGGGCGGCGACCACCGGCGGCGGGGCGCCGCTGAACGGGCTCGGCGAGTCGGCGAAGCGCTTCTTCATCGCCGCCACCCAACCGGAGAAGACCGCCGCGTCCGAGGCCGCCCGCGCGAAATCGGTGGCGGTGAGCTGGCCGGCGTCGACACCCGCCAGAGCTATCTTGATCAGGTTGGGCGCGCTGGCCGCATCCGCCAGTTTGCCGTAGCGTTCGCGCAATCGGCTGAGCGACTTGTCGTCACCGGCGAGGCTATAGGCTGTTCCCGAGCGAACCAGCATTCCCTGTTCCTCTCCCGCCAAGGGCAAAGGATTTTTCCAGCGGTCGCCCAATTCGGCCTCGAACAGGGGGCCGGCCAGGGGCCAGTTCTTCTGCTTCCAGGCGATTTCGGCGCGGATGTTTGACGCCTCCAGGGACTTATCGCCCTGCACCAGCTCCAAGGCGTTGTCGTAACGGCCGAGCGCCAAGTGCGCCCTGGCTTCGATCAACCGCCGACGGGCGTTCAGGGCGGTGGGTAGAAGGGTGGTGCGGGAGTTGTTGAGGGCGCCGAGGGCGTCTTCGGGCTTTCGGGCCATAAGGTCGATCATGGCCAGATCGGTGGAAACTTCCGCCTTGGGCACCCCGTCGAGACGGTTGTCGACTTGGTATTTCAAAAGCTCAGCCGCCTGATCGAGCAAATCTACGCTCACCAGCCGCCGCGCCAACTTGCGCACCATCTGATCGCCATCGGCGCCGATCGGGGTCAGGTCCTTGAAGTCATAGAAGAGGGCTAAGGCCTGGATCGGCTGCAGACCGTCCGCCTGACCGTTCAGGAACAGGGCCTTGAAGGTGTTGCTGAGGTCGCTGGATATGGACATGGCCGAGGCCAGCTCCGGCAGACGGCCGTTGGCCGATCGCAGCACCTCCAGCGCCTCCCGATACCGCCCCTGCGCCAGATAGAGGCGGCCGAGGGCGCGCACGGTTTCAAGCTCGGTGGCGTCGCCGCGCCAGCGGAACCGCAATGAACCCAGGGTCGCCTCGGCGTCGGTTGGGCTCAGCTTGCCCTGGACGAGGCGGATCTGCACCGCGTGCAGGGCGGCGGGAGCGGAAAGGGCGCCATAGTCGCTCGCGGCCACCTGATCGTAGAGGGCCAGAGCGCCGTCCGTCCGCCCTTGGCCTTCCATCAGCCGCGCCTGAACCAGTTTCAGCGCGTTGGCGTCGATGGAATCGAGCCTGAGGCCGCTGGCCAGCACGACTTCGTTGCGGGCGGTGGCCAAGTCGTTCACCTCTAGGGCGGCCTCCGCATCGGTCATGGCGAACCGGCCGCGCCATTTTTCGGAGAAGGAGATCATGGCCCGGCGACCGGCGGCGAACTGCTGGCGGGCGCCCGTGTGATCGCCGGTGCGCTCGGCGATAAAGCCGCGCCAGAGGGCGCTGGCCGGATCGTCCGCGAGCACGGGGGAGGAAAAATCGGCCTGAGCGTCCTTGTAGCGTCCCGCCATGGCCCGCGCCGCCCCGCGCAGGCCCCGAAATTCCGCGTCGCCGAGAATGGTCTGATCGGCGCGAGACACCATGTCGAGCACCCCCAGCGCCTCGAAGGACAATTCCGAGCCCACAAGGAAGCGAGCCAGAGCCAGACGGGCGCCGACGCCGCCGGCCTTGCCCTTGCCCTCCTCGTCCGCCGCTATGGTCTGAAGCTGGTTGTAGCGGGCGAGGAAACCACCGCCGCCGGTCTTGGACCAGCCGTCGAAATCCACCAAGGCCGCCATGGGCGCGGGTTGCGGCAGACCCAAGGACGCAGCCACCTCGTGCGCTGCGGCGTGGACGGAAGACAGGGCCAGCCCCTTGGGCCGGCCGATGCGCACCACATCTCCGTCGGTGGTCACCTGCAAATCGTCCACCGCAGGCGAAATGGCCAGGCCTTGCGAGGAAGAAAGAAGGGTGGCGTCCACGAAGGCGCGCGACGCCGGCACGCCCTTGGCTGGCGCCAGCGCCGTCACTACCGCCAACTTGTCGCCTACAGCCGGATCGCTGACCCAGAAAACCCCCGTGGCGCCCGCCACTTCGGCAGTGAGGAAGGCGAACCCGGTCTGATCGTCGCGGCCGATCTTTACCGGACCGGGAAATTGCGCGGCCGTGGGCCCCAGGGCCAGGGTCCAGACGCCCCCCTGGGCGCTGGCGCTGGCCAAGGTGGTCTCGGGGGCCAAGATACGGATGGCGGCGTAGTCAGGGCCCTGGAAAGCCTCGATCCGGCGATACTGCGACTGCCCGCGCGGGGCGGTGGAAATGTCGATTGCAGCCTTGGCGTCGAACACCATCCACACAGCGTCGCCGCGCCGGAACACGGCGGCCCCCAGTGGCGCGCGCCAGGGAAACTTCAGCAACAGGTTCTGCCCCTGCAACTCCGGCTGCATCTTCACCCGACCGCCTGCCGGAACCGGATCTGAGCGGGGTCCGGGCAGTTGGTTCTTGGCCGATCCGCTTGGCGTGGCGGCGGCCGCGGGGCCCTTGGCGAAGAGGCTGACCGCCCAGGCGTTGTCTACCGGGCCGAGCTTGGCGTCTACGCCGTCAGCCAGGGCGAGGTCCAGTTGCAGCCCCTTGCCCACAGCCTTCACCGCCACCGCCTTCACATAGCGGGTGGGATCGAGTTTCAGATGCACCAGATCCTCGGACATGGCGGCGTGAGCGAAGGTCAGCACCAAATTCTGGCCGTCGCGACGGGTGGCGCTCGGTGCGGCGCCTGGAAAATCGATGTGGGTGAGACCGTTGGTCTGGCCAATGCGCACAGCCAGGGGACCGGTGGCGGAACCCCGTGCGTGGGTAGGCGATTTATGGTCAGGTCTGCCATGGGGCCGCCGCAGATGGGCATTCTGTTTGTGGGCGGTCTTGTGCGTCGGCGAGGGGGCTGGCGTCTCGCCCCAGGCGGCAGGCGCAAAGCCGCCACCCCCAAGCAGGAGGCTCCCGACGATGGCCAGACTCAGCGCTTGGCGCAGTGGGCGCATATGAAAAGGGCGCTCCCAAGGACGAGGCGGGACTTTGCCCGCGCCGCGTTAGATCAAGGTTAACACCACCCCTGGCCGGACGATTGGAACCGGTCAGGTCGTGGTTTAGCTGGATTTGGCGCTGGCTGGCGCCGATGTGCTGGCGGCGGGGGCCACGTCCTTCACTGCCGTATAAGGCAGCGGTTTGGAGGGTGCGGCATCGCCCGCCTTGGCCTGCTCCACGGGCTTCACAGCCTTGGGGCGGTGTTTTTTGGGCGCGGCCTTAGCCACATGTTTTGCCTTGGCGGCTGGCTTTTTGACCGGGGAGGCGTCGGCGACGTCGCCCTCCGCGGCCTGGTCGTCGTCGGCGGCCGCCGGCGGGGCTTTGGCGGCCTTTGGCGCGGCGCCCGGTGGCGCTGCTGGGGCTGGGGGCGCGTTCGCCGCTTGCGCCAGCGCCTGCACGGGCGCGAAGCGGTGGGCCAGCTTTTCGGTCAGGTCCTTGGCCTCCATGGTTCCCATCTTGCCGAGGATGGCGGAGAGCACGGCGGGCTTCATGGCGGCGGCGATGGGCAGACGCACCTTGTCGTCCAGCTGCGCCATCACGGCTGCGGCGTCTTGGGGCTTCATCTTGGAATAGACCACGGTAAGGCGGTCCACCTCCCCTTGGGTCTTCACATCGGCCTGCCCCATCAGGGCCTGGATATCGGCCTTGAGCCCGGCCATGGCCTTAAGCTTGGAATCGAGCTTGGTCTCGGCGGCGGCGAGCAGTTGCACTTCGGTGTCGAGATCCTTCTCCCGATCGTCGATCTGACCGCGGCGGCTCTGCAGGCTTTGCAGCACCTGCAGCTCGGCGGGCGAAAGACCGGCGGCCTTGGCCAGTTCAGCGGCGGAGGGCGCGCAGATGGGTGCGATGACAGCGGCGGCGGGCTGATTGGTCATGCCGACGGGCAGGCTGCTTTGCTCGACCGGCGGGGCGGCGTCGGCGGAGCCCTTGGCGTGCTTGCCGCCCTTGGGGCCGATCGCCTCTTCCGCCATAGCGCGGGTGGCCGAAAGCATCTGCGGAATGGCGTGGGCGCCGGATAGGGCGTTGGCGGCGATGACGCCGCCGATGGCGATGCCGACTAGGGGCAGGATGCGGGGGATTTTGCTCATCGGGCGCGTCCCAGGCTAAGTCGCATCAGACCCGAAAGCTCAGGTCGCACATCGGCGTGCGCTTCGGCGAACAGATCCTCGTCCGCCATGGGACGCCGCCGGGGCGACGCCGCCGCCGCGGCAGGCGCCAGGGCCTCGCGTTCTGGCCGAACCTCGCGCCCGCCGTAAAGGATCTTTGGTTCTGCGCCGACGCGCGGACCGATCGGCGCGGGATTTAGCGCGCTGGGTCGGGCATGGGCGGCGAGCAGTTCGGTCAGGGAGCGGCGCGGTTGGCCTCCTGGTGCGGACGGCGCCGCCATCGGCGCACGAGCGGCGGCGTCTTCGGCATGGAGGGCGGCTTTTTGGGCGGTGTCCGAAGCCGCCTCCAACTTCAGCACCAAAGCACGCGCCGTCTCGATGCGGGCCAGGAGACTATCGTGGGCTTCTTCGGTGGCCACATGAAGGCCCTTCAGCGCCCGATCGGCCTTGCCGGCGGCCGCGTCCAGATCGCCCACCGCCTTGGCGAAGCCCTGATAGCTGGCCCGCAGCGCCTTCAGTCGGCCGTTCAGCCGCGCGCCCATGCCCAAGGCGGCCAGCAGCAGCAGCGCTAAAAGGACGTCCAGGCCAATGGTGATGGGATTCATGTGGCTTCCCTTCTAATTGCGCGATTGCAAGGCGCGTTTGGCGGCTGCGGGCAGGGGCGCATCGACCCTGACCGCTATGGTGTGGTTGCGCCGACCCATTCGCCCCTTGGTCAAGGGAATGGCCCCCGCGCGCAGCTCGACCGGGCTGTCAGGGGTGGCGTTCAGCATAAGGGTGTCGCCGACCTTGAGCTCCAGCACCCGCTTCAGACTGATCTGTTGTTCGTCCAGCACCACCCGCACCTCGGTCTGGGTGCTCCACAGCTCGGTGGCCAAGTGGCTTTCCCAGATATTGTCGCGGCCGAACTTCTCGCCCATGAACTGCTGCAGCAGCATCTTGCGGATCGGCTCGAGCGTCCCGTAGGGCAAAAGCAGCTCAATCCGCCCGCCCCGGTCTTCCATATCGATGCGCAGCTTGACCAGGATGGCGGCGTTGGCCGGGCGGGCGATGGCGGCGAAGCGGGGGTTGGTCTCCAGCCGGTCCAGCACAAAGTTCACCGGCGTCAGGGGCTCGAACGCCGCCCTGGCGTCGGCCAAGACGACCTCGACCATCCGCTGCACCAGGACCCGCTCGATGGTCGTATAGGGGCGTCCTTCGATACGCATGGCGGCGGTGCCGCGACGGCCGCCCAGGAGCACATCGACGATGGAATAGATCAGGTTGGAATCCACGGTGAGCAGGCCGTAGTTGTCCAGCTCTTCGGCCCGAAACACCGCCAGGATCGCTGGCAGAGGGATGGAGTTCAGGTAGTCGCCAAAGCGGATGGAGGAGATGTTGTCGAGAGACACCTCCACGTTGTCCGAGGTGAAATTGCGCAGCGAGGTCGTCATCAGCCGCACCAGGCGGTCGAACACGATCTCCAGCATCGGCAGGCGCTCATAGGATACCAGCGCCGAGTTGATGATGGCGCGGATACCCGAGGCGTCATCGTCGTCTTCCTCGGAGATGTCGAAGCCGAGCAGGCTATCGATCTCGTCCTGATTGAGCACCCGCTCGCCGACGTTGCCTGTAGCGGCGTTCATCGCCCAATCGGCCTCGTCTCGGCCGGGCGCGGACTCTTGAATTTCGTTCACATCGCTCAAGGGCTTGGACTCGGAAAACGGGTGAGGGGGGTGGGCGAGAACTAGGGAAGGAAGGCTATTGGATGAGCATTTCTTGGATCAGCACGGCGTTCACCTTGGCTGGCGCGATCACCAGATTGACCCGGCGAAGCAGTTCCATGCGCAGTTGATAGGTGCCTTGGCTGCCCGACAGATCCTCAGGACGGAGTTCCCGCAGAAAGGTTTGGAACATGTCGTTCAGGCGGGGGGCGTTGGGCGTGATGGCGTCGGCGGAATCCTGGTCGGGCACCTCGAACGCCAGCTTCAGCTTCAGGAAGGTCGGGCGGCCGTCGGCGGTCTGTATGTTGGCGACAAGGTCGGGCATGGCGTAGAAGAGCACCCCGTCCGGCCCCGGGGTGATGGGCGAGGCCTTGGCGTCCTTGGCGTCCTTGCCCTTGGCCGCCTCGGGCTTTTTCGGCTTTTCCTTCTTGGCTTCGGCTGTGGTGTCGTGCTTGCCGCCGAGCATCAGCATGGCCGCCGTGCCGCCGCCGCCCAGGATAACGAGGGCGCCGACGCCAGCGGCGATCAGGATCACCAGCGGCGGCTTCTTCTTGCCAGCCTCGATCGGGTTCCCGTCGGCGTCGACGGCGGGGGCCTCGGCCTCAGCCTCGTCCTTGTCCTTGTCTTTTTTGCCCTTGTCTTTCGCCATCTCGACCATCGCAAAGGTGGTGGAAGGCGCTCGGCGCCGTCCCTTTCGCCGATAAAGCGCTGCGCTGGTTAACGATTGGTTGGGGAATTAACGATTGGAAACGGAGCGGTCCGCCCACGCGGCAGAACTTGCCGGGCGTAAGCGGAAAATTGCCCGCCGTTAACCTTAAAGTTTGTTGATTATATTGACTAATTTCATGGCCCGCCGGTTGCACACATCGGTTGGGCTAAGGAGTTCGCTCGTCCGATGGATAACACCCTCTATGTCGGTTTGTCGCGGCAGATGACGCTGCAACGCGCCCTCGACGTCACCGCCAACAACATCGCCAACGTGGACACCGCCGGGTTCAAGGTGGAGTCCCTAATGGTGCAGGCCGATCCGGAAACCCCGACCTCGGCGCCTGCGACGCAGCCGATCAACTATGTGCTCGACCATGGGCTGGCGCGAAATTTCGGCCAGGGCGCCATGGACCAGACCAGCGACCCCTACGATCTGGCCATCGACGGCTCCGGCTTCTTCACCGTGCAGACGGCGGCTGGCCCTCGCTACACCCGTGACGGTCGCTTCACCGTCGATCCTTCGGGCAAGCTGACCGACAAGCAGGGCGATCCGGTGCTGGATATCGCCGGCGGGCAGATCAGCATCGATCCGCTCAATGGCCGCCCCGCCATCGGTCAAGACGGAACCGTCAGTCAGATTTCACCGACCGGTCAGACCATCAACGTCGGTCGGGTGGGGGTGGTGCGTTTCACCGACCTCTCCGCCCTCTCCAAAGACGGCGACAATCTCTACCAGGCCGCGGGCGGCCAGACCCCCCAGCCCGCCCCGGACGCTCAGATTCACCAAGGCATGGTGGAGAAATCCAACGTCCAGTCGGTGTCCGAGATCGTGCAACTCATCGCCATCACCCGCGCCTACGATCGGGTCAGCCAAATGATCAGCTCAACCCAAGACCTGTCCGACACCGCTATCCAGCGGCTCGGCAAGGCCGCTTAGGATTAACCCATGAGAGCGCTTTCCACCGCCGCGACCGGCATGGCCGCCCAGCAGATGAACGTCGAGGTCATCTCGAACAACATCGCCAACATGAACACCATTGGCTACAAGCGCCAACGGGCGGAATTCCAGGATCTGCTCTACCAGAACGTCGAGCGCATGGGGTCCCAGTCGTCGGACGCCGGCACCATCGTCCCCACCGGCATCCAGATCGGCTCGGGCGTGAAGCCCAACGCCGTCTATCGCATCACCGAGCAGGGTTCGATGACCCAGACCGGCAACCAGTACGATCTCGCCATCAACGGTCGGGGTTATTTCCAGGTGCAACTGCCTTCGGGCGAGACTGCCTACACCCGCGCCGGCAATTTCGCTCCGAGCGACACCGGCCAGATCGTCACCGCCGACGGCTATACGGTGCTGCCCCAGATCACCATCCCCACCAACGCCACCGCCGTCGCCATCTCCAAGAGCGGCCTAGTGCAGGTCACCATCCCCGGCCAGACCGCGCCCCAGACCGTCGGTCAGATCCAGCTCGCCAACTTCTTCAACGAGGCGGGGCTGGACGCCCAGGGCGGCAATCTGTTCCTGGCGTCCAGCGCTTCGGGCGCAGCCACCGTCGGCCAGCCGGGGGCCATCGGCTACGGCAGCTTGCAGCAGGGTTATACCGAAGCCTCCAACGTGGATTCGGTCACCGAGATCACCGCGCTCATCTCCGCCCAGCGCGCCTATGAGATGAACTCCAAGGTGGTGAACTCCGCCGACCAGATGCTGCAAACCACGTCCCAGCTGAAGCAATAGACCGATGATCCGCTCCCTCGCCCTTCTCTGTTTTCTCGCGGTCGCCGTTCCGACTCTGGCGCTAGCGGGAACCGCGGTGACCTTACGCAGCCAGCCGGTATCCCACGGGGACAGCGTGACCCTCGGCGACGTGTTCGACGGGGTGCAAGGCGCCGCCACCGTCGCCGTTATCGGCCACGCCGCCCAGCCGGGCCTGGACACTGTGCTCGACGCGGAAGCCGTACAGCAGGCGGCGCGGCGGCTCGGCTACGATTGGGCCAATGAGACCGGCTACCACCGCATCATCGTCAACGCCCTGGCCGGCGAGGCCGCCTCCTCTAGCGGCGCAAGGCCCGTTCGCGCCAAGGCGGCTGCGCCGCGCCGGGGCCGCGCCGCCCAGGCCTTGACCTACGCCCGCAATATCATGGCCGGCGAGATGGTCAGCGCGGACGATTTGGTGTGGAGCAGCGACGCCGTCGCGCCCGCCGACGGGGTGTCCGACCCGGACGCCGCCATTGGCAAGGCCGCCCGCCACGCCCTACGGGCCGGCGCCCCAGCCGCCGTGCACGATCTCGTCTGGCCCAAGGTGATCAAGCGCGACGATGTCATCTCCGTGGTGTTTGAGGATGAGGGGATCAGTCTCACGTTGCAAGCCAAGGCCATGGCCGACGCGAGCGTCGGGGACACCCTGGATGTGACCAATCCCCAGTCCAAAAAGGTCATCGAAGCCACCTGCACCGGACCCGGCCAAGCGGTGGTCGGGCCCCGTGCCGAAGCTATCCGCGCCGCCAGCTATCAGCCCGGCGGCCAGGGTCGCCTCCTCACCGCATCCCTCCATTGAGGTTTCCCATGTCCCTCCGCACGCGCAACACCCTCGCGATCCTGTCCGCCCTGGCTCTGCCGCTGGGCGCCTGCAGCTCCATCAGCGAGACGATCAAAGGACCGCAACTGAGTCCGATCTCCTATCCGGCGGCCCTCGTTCCCGCCAAACAGGTGGTGCTGGAGCCTTCCGATGGGCCGCGTCCCGCCTCCGCCAACTCCCTGTGGCGCAACGGGTCGCGCACCTTCTTCCACGATCAGCGCGCCGCCCACGTGGGCGACATCCTGACGGTGCTGATCACCATCAACGACTCGGCCCAGGTGCAGAACGAGACGGTGGCCAATCGCGCGGCGTCGGGGAGCCTGGGACTGACCAATCTGTTCGGCTTTGAATCCACCCTTGGCCGGCTTTTGCCCAAGGCCTTCGTCCCGTCCACCGCCCTCAACACCGCCTCCACCTCCGCGTCCGACGGCAAGGGGTCGGTCAACCGTTCGGAAGCGGTGACCCTGACCATCGCCGCCGTCGTCTCCAGCCTTCTGCCCAACGGCAATCTGGTGATCCAGGGCCGCCAGGAAGTGAAGGTGAACCAGGAGGTGCGCGAATTGACGGTGGCGGGCATCGTGCGTCCCGAGGACATCACCTCCTCCAACACCATCAATCACACCCAGATCGCCGAGGCGCGAGTCTCCTACGGCGGCAAGGGCGCCATTTCGAGCGTGCAAAACGTCCCGGTCGGCCAACAGCTAGTGACCAAGTTCTCGCCGTTCTAACGCACATGCGGTCGGCCTGCGGCTAGGAACCAAATCCCAAGGTCGAGGTTAAATATCCAACCGCCGCAATGAGTGCGGCGGCGCGGACCAAGACGATGCCCCTTCGCAAACGCCACGCCAGCGCGATAGTCCTGCTCGCCGGATTGGCCTGCCTGGGCGTCGCGGCCTGCGTTCAGGACAGGGGACAAAGCGCCATGCCAGCCGCTTCGACGCCAGGGTTTGCGCTCTTCTACATGGACGAGGGCGCGTCGGCGAAACTGGCCTACGGCGCTCCCAATTCCGATGACGTCGGTCTGATGATGGAATGCGCCAAGGGCTCACATGTGGTCGATCTATCGGACGCTGCGCGCGCCGGCGGGGCCGCGTCGAAGCTTATCCTGGCGTCCAACGGCCGCAAAACCGCTATACCGACAGCCACGAGCATGGGGGACGGCGCGCCTCTCTTGACCGCCCGAATCTCCAGCGATTCGGCGCCACTGCAGGCGTTCCGGCGCTCTGGCAAGATCGACGTGGCCTACGGCGAGACCACCTATGGCATCGCCGCCTCGGCGTCGGAGCGCGCGGGGGTGGAGCGCTTCTTCGCCGCCTGCGACCACGCCTGACCCGGCGTCTGGACGCGTTTAGGCCCTCAGCGTGCCCTTGGCGGCGGCGCCCAGGGCAGAGAGGGCGGATCGCACGATGCCGTCGGCGTCGAGCCCGGCTTCCGCCAGCATGGCT
Organism: Caulobacter sp.; assembly: GCA_026225565.1. Classification (GTDB taxonomy): domain Bacteria; phylum Pseudomonadota; class Alphaproteobacteria; order Caulobacterales; family Caulobacteraceae; genus CAIOYC01. Next base: position 19,658 of record JAMFTA010000052.1, read on the forward strand.
TCCGGCTTGTCCTGATCCTGGAACCGGTCGGGCAAGGTGAGGGTGCGTACCTTCAGGCCCTTGTCGAGAGCGCCCCTGGACGCCAGCAGCTGCAGCACAAAGGCGCCGAAGCCGCCCACAGCGCCCTCTTCGACGACGATCAGCGCCTCGTGCTCGCGGGCGATCCGCAGGATCAGCGCCTCATCCAAAGGCTTGGCGAAGCGGGCGTCGACCACGGTGGCCGAAAGCCCCCGCGCCGCCAGTTGATCCGCCGCCTTCAGGCATTCCACCAGACGGGTGCCGAGGGAGAGGATGGCGATGGCTGTACCTTCGCGCACCACACGCCCGCGACCGACCTCCAGCGGCGAGGCCAGATCCGGAATGTCGACGCCCACGCCCTCGCCCCGCGGATAGCGGAAGGCGGAGGGGCGGTCGTCGATCTCGCAGGCGGTGGCGATCATCGCCGCCAGTTCCGCCTCGTCCGAAGGCGCCATGAGCACGAAACCCGGAAGGGCGCCCAGATAGCCGATGTCGAAGGCGCCGGCGTGGGTCGGGCCGTCGGCGCCCACCAATCCGGCCCGGTCGATGGCGAAGCGCACCGGCAGCGACTGGATCGCCACGTCGTGCACCACCTGGTCGTAGCCGCGCTGCAGGAAGGTGGAATAGATGGCGCAGAAGGGCTTCATCCCGTCGGCGGCGAGACCGGCGGCGAAGGTCACCGCGTGTTGCTCGGCTATGCCCACATCGAAGGTGCGCTCGGGGAAGCGCTTGCCGAAGAGGTCGACGCCGGTGCCCGAGGGCATGGCGGCGGTGATGGCGACGATGGTGGGGTCCAGCTCAGCGCGCTTGACCAATTCGGCGCCAAAAACGTTCTGATAGCTCGGCGCATTGGCCTTGGGCTTGGATTGCTGGCCGGTGATGACGTCGAACTTGACCACCGCGTGATATTTGTCGGCCGCCTTTTCGGCGGGCACGAAGCCCTTGCCCTTCTGGGTCACCACATGCAGCAGCACCGGCTTGTCGGTGATGTTGCGCACGTTCTTCAGGATCGGCACCAGGTGCTCGAGATTGTGCCCGTCGATCGGCCCCACATAATAGAAACCGAGTTCATCGAAGAGGGTGCCTCCAGCGACCATGCCGCGGGCATATTCCTCGGCCTTGCGGGCCACTTCCTTCAAGGGCTTGGGCAGCATCGAGCTGACGGTTTTGCCCAAGGCCCGGATCGACTGGTACATGCCGCCCGACACCTGACGCGCCAGATAGGCGCTCATGGCCCCCACCGGCGGGGCGATGGACATGTCGTTGTCGTTGAGGATGACGGTCAGCTGCTTGGTGGCGGCGGCGTTATTCATGGCCTCATAGGCCATGCCGGCGCTCATGGACCCGTCGCCGATCACCGCCACGATGCGGTTGTCCTCGCCCTTGGCGTCGCGCGCTGCGGCGAAGCCCAAGGCGGCCGATATGGAGGTGGCGGCGTGGGCCGCGCCGAAGGGGTCGTATTCGCTTTCGGCCCTTTTGGTGAACCCGGAAAGGCCGCCGCCCTGGCGAAGCGAACGGATGCGATCACGCCGACCGGTGAGGATCTTGTGCGGATAGGCCTGATGGCCGACGTCCCAGATCAAGATGTCCTTAGGCGTGTCATAGACGTGGTGAAGCGCGACGGTCAGCTCGACCACGCCCAGGCCCGCGCCCAAATGGCCGCCTGTGGTGGAGACCGCGTCGATGGTTTCCGCTCGCAGCTCGTCAGCCAGCTGCTTCAGCTGCGGGATGGAAAACTCTCGGGTGTCGAGAGGACTTTGGACGGTGTCCAAAATGGGCGTTTTTGTCAGCATCGAACCCCGAACCCGCTTTGGGCGCCTTTGGCGTCTCTAATTCAAGCCCGCCGATCTAGCACGAAATCGACGCTCTCCCTCAGATACTTGGCCTCTTCGCCGAAAATATCCAGATGCGCTTTGCATTGTGACGATAAAAGCTCAACCCGCTCGCGAGCGGCTGCGGCGCCCAGAAGGGTCACATAGTTGGCCTTGCCCTTGGCTGCATCCTTGCCCACCGCCTTGCCCAGGAGGGCGGCCTCGCCCCGCGCATCCAGCAAATCGTCGATGATCTGATAAGCGAGGCCGAGATCCTGGGCAAAGCCGCGCAAGGCGATTCGCTTGGCGTCTTCGGCGCGGGCGATCACCACGGGAATCTCAAAAGCGAAGGCGATCAGAGCGCCGGTCTTCATCCGCTGCATCCGCGCCGCCTGCCCAAGATCCCCGTTGAGACCGAGGATATCGATCATCTGCCCTCCGGCCATTCCCTTGGCGCCGGAGGCCTTGGCCAGCTTGAACACCAGCTCAGAGCGCACCTCGCCATCCTCGTGGGTGTCGGGGTGGGCCATGATCTCGAAGGCCGCAGTCTGCAGGGCGTCGCCCGCCAGAATGGCGGTGGCCTCATCGTATTGGCGATGCACGGCGGCGCGGCCCCGGCGAACATCGTCGTCATCCATGGACGGCAGGTCATCGTGCACGAGGCTATAGGCGTGGATGCATTCCAGGGCGCAGGCGGCGCGCAGGACGCTGCGCTCCTCCACATCGAACAGGCGCGCGGTCTCGAGAGCGAAGTAGGGCCGAAGCCGCTTGCCAGGGCCAAGGGCCGCATACCGCATGGCCTCGGTCAGGCGCGCTTCCGGCCCTTCGCCTCGTGGCAAAAGCTGATCGAGGGCGACAGTGACCAGATCGGCCGCCTCGGCTAACCGGCGCTCTAGGGAGGGTCGGGCTGGGGCGACCACCGGCATGATCAGCTGAACTCAGCGGATTCGGCGCGCACCGCATCGCCGCCGGACCCCACCACGATCTTCTCCACCCGCATCTGGGCGGCCTGCAGCCGGGTTTCGCAATGGGCCTTCAAAAGGGCGCCGCGTTCGTACATTTCGATGGAGCGCTCCAGGGGCGCCTGGCCGGATTCCAGCTCGGCGACGATCTTCTCCAACTCGGCCAGAGCCTGCTCGAAGGAAAGGGCCTGGATGTCGGGCGAGGGGGACGCAGGAGATGCCATGGCCACAACCTAACGAGGGTGGATTGAAGCGGCAACGCCCCTTGTTGAGAGCGGGTTGTCGTGGGCCGTTCGGCCGCGCGCGGCTCCTAGCGCGCCTCAGGACCGGGCGTAAAGCGGCGGGTCGCCCAATATTTGTAGCCGCGCCCTGCGGCTTGGCGCCAGCCGCGACGCTTCAGCGCCCGCCCGACCATCAGGTTGAAGAAGCCGTGGGCTAAAAGCAGCACCGTCGCGCCGCCCTCAGTCGCGGCGACCAGGCGTTCGGCCGCCGCGTCGGCGCGCAGATTGGCCTCGCGCTTGCTCTCCGCCCCCTCGGTGTGGGCGAAGAACCACCAGGCGGTGCGCGATATCACGCCCCAGGTGCGCGGCTTCAGCTTGATGAAGGACGGAAAATGCGGCGGCGGCAGCGGCGCCTCGACAAAGACGGCCTCGCAGGTGAACGGTTTGCCCTGGACCACGGCATTCGCCGTCTCGATCGCCCGCTTGCGTGTGGAGGCGAAGATCACATCGGCCTCCCTGCCCAGCGCCAGGAGCGTGTTGGGCGGGGCTTGATCTTCTAGGATGCCGCCCGCTTCATAGGTCGCCCACCAGCGCCGATAGCCATCGGCGTTCAGACGGATGCGCCGAGACAACGCCGGCTCGCCGTGGCGAGCGAGGACGATGGCGCCTTGTTTCGCGGGCGCAGCCGTCGCCTCAACCATGAATTGCCTACCCCTCCCCCGGGGGCCGCACAGGCGCGGCGACAAACAACCGAGCGCCTTCAGGTCGTAGCCGCCCTCTAGAAACGAAACAATACGTTCCTTGAATGTCTGGCGCGCGATAGCGCGGATCGCTTGCGTCTTCATGAAGACCTCTGCGGCTGTGATCGATGGGCGCGCGCGCCACAGCGTCAGGTTTTGGTCGACCTCATCCGCATCAGGCAGTCCTGGGCGATGGAGGCCACAAGCTTGCCGTCCCGGCTGAACATCTCGCCGCGCACCAGACCCCGGCCGCCAGAGGTGGCTGGGCTGTCCTGATCGTAGAGGTGCCACTCGTTGAAATCCAAGGGGTGGTGAAACCATATGGCGTGGTCGAGGCTGGCGGTCTGTAGGCCGGGCGTGTCCCAGGCCAGCCCGTTAGCCCGAAGGGCGGTCTCCATGAAGGCCATGTCCGAAGCGTAGGCCAAAAGCGCCTGGTGCAGGTGCAGATCCGCGGCGATCGGCCGCTTGGCCCGCATCCAAACGTATTTTCGTGGCGCCTTCGCCACCGGTTCAGATCGGGAATGGGGGTCGACCCAGCGCAGATCGATGGGGCGTGTCACGCCCCATGGGTCTTCCGAGAGGGTTTCCGGGTCGACGGCCGGCGGCATGGGAAACTGATGCTCGAACCCCTTTTCCGGAACCTGGAAGGAGGCGGCGAGATTGAAGATCTGCTGGCCGTGCTGAATCGCGATCACCCGGCGGGTGGAGAAGCTGCCCCCGTCCCGCGCCCGGTCCACCTCGTAGATCACCGGAATGCGGGTGTCCCCTGGCCGGATGAAATAGCCGTGCAGGGAGTGGCAGATCCGCCCCTCGATGGTGGCGTAGGCGGCCAAGAGGGCCTGGGCGATCACGTGGCCGCCGAAGAAATGCTCGTCATCGCGCGGCCCCCAACCGCGAAACAGGTTCAGCTCCAAGGTCTCCAGAGCCAGGGAGGAGACGAGGTCTAAAGGATCGGCGAGGAGAGGGGCCGGCGCGGAGTTCATTTCACTCATGGCTCGGCTTATACGAGGCCATGACCTATCTCGCTACCGTGCTGACCATGTTTCCGGACGCCTTCCCCGGTCCCCTCGGGGTCAGCCTGATTGGCGCCGCGTGGCGCGAACAGAACCTCTGGGCGCTGGAAACAGTGGACATTCGCGCCTTTTCCACCGATAAGCGCGGCTTCCTGGACGACACCCCTGCAGGGGGCGGCCCGGGACAGGTGATGAGAGCGGACGTAATCGCGGCAGCGCTGGACAGCGTCGAAGTCGCGGGACGGCCGCTTTTATGCATGAGCGCGCGGGGTCGCCCCCTCACGCAAGCTCGGGTCCGCGAATGGGTCCAGGCCCCTGGCCTGGTCATCCTCTGCGGGCGGTTCGAGGGGGTGGATCAGCGGGTGCTCGACGCCCGCGGGTTCGAGGAGGTCGCCGTGGGCGACGCGGTGCTCGCCGGCGGCGAGGCGGCGGCGCTCTTGACGATCGAGGCGTGCGTGCGCCTGGCGCCGGGGGTTCTCGGCAACCAGGCGAGCATCACGGACGAGAGCTTTGAAGACGGGCTTCTAGAGCATCCGCAGTACACAAGACCGCGGGAATTCGAGGGGCTTGAGATACCCGAGGTCCTGCTTTCGGGTCACCACCAGAAGGTGGCGGCGTGGCGGCAGGCGCAACGGGAAAGCACCACGCGGGAGCGGCGGCCCGATCTTTGGGCCGCTCACCTCGCCAATCAACAGCTAAAGGGCCCCCCTTCAGAGTGAAGGACAAGCCCGACGGAGAATAGACCATGAACATGATCCAAACCCTCGAGAAGGAAGAGGCCGACCGCCTTCTGGCCCTTCGCACCATTCCCGAATTCCAACCCGGCGACACCGTGCGCGTCAACGTCAAGATCAAGGAAGGCGAGCGCGAGCGCGTCCAGGCCTATGAAGGCGTCTGCATCGCCCGCGCCGGCGAAGGCCACCACGAGAACTTCACCGTGCGCAAGATCAGCTTCGGCGAAGGCGTCGAACGGGTGTTCCCGGTGATGTCGCCGATGATCGAATCTATCGAAGTGAAGCGTCGCGGGGCCGTCCGCCGCGCCAAGCTCTATTACCTGCGTGACCGTCGCGGCAAATCGGCCCGCATCTCCGAACGTCAAGCGCCGGTGAAGACCGCCGCCAAGGCCGAAGAGACGACCGAAGCGTAAGATTGAGGCAGGGTCGGCGCTTAGCGTCGGCCCTTCACCCAAGCCTTTACCTAAGCTGTTACCCCGGCTCTCCGCTCCGCTGCGGCCGGGACGACAGATTGGGGCGACCCTTACCCAGATATAGCCGGGGCGTCCTGCTCGCCTGTGCGGATACGCAGGGCGGCTTCAAGATTCAGCACGAAGACCTTGCCGTCGCCAATCTTGCCGGTGTTGGCGGTGCGGGTGATGGCCTCGACCACTCGCTCGACGATATCGGCGGGGACGGCGATCTCCAGTTTCACCTTGGGCAGGAGCTTCACCTCATATTCGGCGCCGCGATAAACCTCGGTCTTGCCCTTTTGCCGGCCATAGCCGCGCACTTCGGTGACGGTGATGCCCGAGGCCCCCGCTTCGGTCACCGCATCGAGCACCGCGTCCAAGCGGCTCGGCTTTATGATGGCTATGATGAATTTCATCCGTTGTCCGCGTCTCCTATCCCCAAAAGACGGTTTCGCGACAGCTATGGCGAAATTTTTTGCCCTTTCCAAGGCTTAAACGCGGCGCCGACCGGCAAAGGTTGAAAAGAAGGGACGGTGAAGGCGGGCGCTTTTGCCCCGCGCGGCTTCACCGCGAAGCCCTGTTTGACCGCTTCCAGGAGGATCACTCCGGAGACGGGGGGGGCCAGGCGCGCACCCACCTGCTCGAACATCTCCGCATAGGGGACGAAGACGGGGTGGGGGGGCGCATAAAGGGCCCGGGACCAGCCAGTGGGCTCCAACCCTGCAATGTTGACCACCGCCTCCAGTTGGCTGCGGCTGTAGGGGCGTCCAAAGCCGAAGGGGGTGTTCTCCGCGTGGGACCAAAGGCCCCGGCGCGACGCGGCGACCACGATCAGCCGGCCCGACGGCGACAATACCCGCCGCGCCTCGATCATCAGCCCGGCGGGATCGTCGCTCTCTTCCAGGGCATGGACCAGCAGCACCCGGTCGAATAGGGCGTTGGGAAACGGCAGCGCCTCTTCGTCAGCTAGGCATGTCAGGTTGCGGCCGGCAGGCGCCCAGGCCGATACGCCCTGCCCCTTGGGCATGGCCGCCACCGTGCGCCGCGCGTGCCCTTGAAAGAGGCTAAGATACGGCAGGGCGTAGCCGAGGCCCAGGACGTCCAGCGCGCGCACATCCGGCCAGCCCTCGGCGATCTTGCGGCCGATCATGGCCTGCGCCGCCATCCCCAGGGGGCTGGCGTAGAAGGCGCCCATATCGTCAACGCTGCGCCGCATCGGCCTCGCCGTATTCCACAAGACGCCCATATAGGAGTAAAGGGCCCCAGAACCCAGGCCCGCGACAAGGATCTTCCATGCCCATCCGCGTGCATCAATTCGCCTGCCTGTCGGACAACTACGGTTATCTGGTGCGGGACGAGGCCACCGGCCTCGCCGCCGCCATCGATACGCCCGACGCCGACGCGGTTCTGCAGGCGCTGAGGGACACCGGTTGGCCGCTGGCCTTGATCATGAACACCCATTGGCATCCCGACCACGCCGGCGGCAACGCCGCAGTCAAGGCGGCGACGGGGGCGAAGATCGTGGGGCCGCAGGAGGTCACCCGCATCGCACCGCTGGATCAGGCCCTCAGCGAGGGTGAGACGGTGATGTTGGGGGAGGCCGCCTTCACCGTGATCGACACCGGCGGCCACACCCTCGGCCATATCAGCTATTACGATGCGGCCGATCATGCGGTGTTTGTCGGCGACACCTTGTTCGCCCTCGGCTGCGGACGGCTGTTCGAGGGCACGGCGGAGCAGATGTGGACGAGCCTCAGCAAGCTGGCCGCCCTGCCTGACGAGACGGCGGTCTACTGCGCCCATGAATATACCGCCGCCAACGCCCGCTTCGCCCTGTCGGTAGATCACGATCCGGTGGTGAAGGCCCGCACCGAGCAGGTGTTCGCCGCCCGCGCGCGCGGCGAGCCCACCGTCCCCACCACCATCGGCGCGGAAAAGGCCGCCAATCCCTTCCTGCGCGCACCTTTGCTCGCCGCCGGACTAGGGCTGAAGGGAGCCGCCCCCGCCCAAGCCTTCGCCGCCGTCCGCGCCGCCAAGGACGCCTTCACCGGATAAGGATGCGGCCCGCAGCCCTTGCCGGCTTAGCGCGGCGCGCGCTTGGCCAGGATGCGTTGTAGGGTGCGGCGATGCATGTTCAACCGGCGGGCGGTTTCGGAGATGTTGTGCCCGCAGAGCTCATAGATGCGCTGGATGTGCTCCCATCGCACCCGGTCGGCCGACATGGGATTTTCCGGCGGGGGGGCGGTGCCGTCGCGGGCGGCCAGAAGGGCGCGGGCTACGTCGTCCGCGTCCGCGGGCTTGGGCAGGTAGTCCACTGCCCCCGCCTTCACCGCCGCCACAGCCGTGGCGATATTGCCGTAACCGGTCAGCATCACCACCCGGGCGTCCGGCCGCTCGTTATGGATCACCTCCACCACCTGCAGTCCGTTGCCGTCTTCCAGCCGAAGGTCGAGCACGGCGAAGGCCGGGGCGTGGTGTTTCACCGCCTGCATGGCCTCGGCGACGGATCCCACCAGGGTGACCTCAAAGCCGCGGGTTTCCAGTGCGCGCCCCAATCGCGTGCGAAGAGGGGCGTCGTCGTCCAGCACAAGAACGGTTCTTTCGGGCAAGGCCCCGATGGCCGTGGCGATATCAGTCATCACACTTCTCTCCCCAATGAACTTCTAATGTCGGTTCTCTGACGGAACCTTGACACCTTTTATCCACCGTGTATCGCGCGCTCATTGACACAACCGATGGATGTCGGAAAAAACTACGCTTCGTCCAAGGCTTCGATGCGGGGCCGCGCCCATCTGGCGGCGATCACCGCGCCTCCGCGTCGCGCATTATGGAATTCCACCCGAGCTCCGGACCGCTCCAAAAGGGTTTTGGCGATGAAGAATCCCAGGCCCATGCCCAGATGGCCGGAGCGGGAATTCTCTCCCTGACTGCGCGTGGTCACATAGGGCTCGCCCAGCTTGGCGATCACGTCGGGAGAGAAGCCCGGTCCGTCGTCGCGCACGGTGATGGTCAGACGCTCGGCATCGTAATAGGCGGTGATCTCCACCATGGATTCGGCAAAATCCACGGCGTTTTCGACGAAGGCGGTCAGGCCGTGCAGGATCTCCGCCCGTCGCCGCACTTCCAGGATCGTCGCGCCGGGGGCGCAGGTGACGTCGATGTTGATGAGGATGTCCGGCCCTTCATGGGGCACGGTGACCTCTTCCAACAGCTGGGTCAGGCTCATGCGGCCGTGGTGGCTGTCAGCCGCTTCGGGCTGGCGGGAGAGTTGGCGCAGGATTTCGCGGCACCGCTCGGCCTGGGAGATCAGCAGCTCTACATCCTCGTAGAGCGGGGAGACGGGATCGATGCCGCGGATCATCTCCTTGGTGACCACTTGGATGGTGGCCAAGGGCGTGCCCAGCTCGTGGGCGGCGGCGGCGGCCAGTCCGCCCAGGGCCGACAGCCGCTGCTCGCGGGCCAGCACCGCCTGGGTCGCCGCCAGCGCCAGCTCCATCCGTCGCCCTTCCGCCTGGGCCTGGCTGGCGTAGGCGGCGGTGAACAGGATGCCCACTAAGGTCGCCACGCCCAGTCCCACCGTATAGATGGACGGGAGGATCAGCGGGTGGTTGGGGATCCAGGGCAGGGGCGCGCTCCAGGCCGCCATCAGCCCTAAGAATATGAGCGCCATGCCGGTCAAGGTCGCAGTATGCCAGGTCGGCAGTGTGGTCGCGCCCACCGCTACCGGCGCCAGAACCAACAGCAGGAAGGGATTGGCCAGTCCCCCGGTGAGCATGACCAGCACCGACAGCTGGATCAGATCGAAGGTAAGCTGAATCAGCGCTTCACGCTCGCGGGCGAGACGCGCGCCCGACCAGGCCGCCCCGAACGACATATTCATCAACGCCGCCGCCACAATCACCATCAGGCAGGGCAGGGTGAGGATATCGAAATGCAGCACGAAGTCGGTCACCAGGACGGCCGTCGTCTGGCCGGCGATCGACACCCAACGCATCAGCATCAAGGTGCGCAGGCGAAGGCCCCGGCGACCCTGCTCGTAGTCCCAAGCCACCTGATCGAAGACGTCGTCCTCGCCTTGCCAGGTCATGTCCTGCGGCCTATCGAAAAGCCCCGCCTGTCTCGCGTCGGCGGACCCCTTGGGCCACTGGATCGGGAACGACTTGGGAGCCATGAAAAGCCGATATGCGCGGGTTAAAGGCGAACGACGAGGTTTCTATGCGCAAGTCTGGACCCGATAAGACCCCGGGGGAAGCATCCAACCCGCCCCGTCGGCCCGGTGCGCTGTTCGGCCTCGCCATACTGGCCTTCGTCGCCGTGCTGGCCGCCGCGGCCGGAACGCTGATCTGGCGAAACCCCGCACCCCACCTGGCCGACGCCGGCCCAGCTATCGGCGGTCCCTTCCATCTCGTGGACCAGGACGGCCGTCCGGTGGACCAACATATCCTCGATGGCCATTGGAGCGCGGTCTTCTTCGGCTACACCTTCTGCCCCGACACCTGCCCGGCCACCCTGCAGGCCCTGGGCGCGGCAGCGCGCCAATTGGGATCCGCCGTTCCGTTCCAGGTGGTGTTCGTCACCGTCGATCCGGCGCGCGACACCCCGGCGCAGATGAAGACCTATCTCTCCAGCCAGGGCTTTCCCGCCCACGCCATCGGTCTCAGCGGCACGCCCGCCCAGGTGGCGGCGATCGCCAAGGCTTACGGGGTCTACTACGCCCGGTCCGGGACGGGCGCCGACTACACCATGGACCATTCGGCGGCCGTCTATCTGATGGACCCCAAGGGTCGCTTCGCCCGGCCCCTTTCCCACGATATGGCGCCAGCCCTGATCGCCCAGCAGATCAGGGCCGCGCAGCAGGACTAGCCGTAGAGGCGTCCCCTGAGGCGGATCGTCGCGCACGATCCGGCTTAGCGTTTTCACAAGCACAGTTCTATATATTGCGCTGCACCCCGTTTGGATTTGCAGCTCATGCTCTACGCCTTGAACGAGCTCGGCTACTACGCCGCCACACCTTGGCGCCTCGCGGCGCGGGCGGCGCGGGACTTCTGGAGTTCGCCGGCCAATCCGGCGGCGGGGAGCGAGGTGGGCCGCAAGGTCTATGCCGCCGCCGATCTCTTCACCAACATCACCCGCCGCTACGGCAAACCCGAATGGCGCATCTCCTCCACGGAAGTGAACGGCAAGCCGGTCGGCGTCGCACCGACGACAGTCTGGTCCTCGCCCTGGGTCAAATTGGTGCATTTCCAGCGTGACGCCGCGGCGTTGGCGGCGGCCGGGGTCAGCGAAACCCAGCCGGCGGTGTTGATCGTGGCGCCTCTTTCCGGCCACTACGCCACCCTGCTGCGCGGCACGGTGGAGACCTTTCTGCCCGACCATGAAGTCTACATCACCGACTGGATGAACGCCCGCGAGGTGCCCCTGTTGGACGGACGCTTCGATTTCCACGACTATGTCGACGCTGTACGCGCCATGCTGGCCAGCCTCGGACGGCGCGCCCATGTGGTGGCGGTGTGCCAGCCGGGCCCGCCGGTGATGGCGGCGGCCGCGCTGATGGCCGAGGATAAGGACCCCGTCCGCCCCGCCTCGATGACCTTTATGGGCTCGCCCATGGACGCGCGCCTGTCGCCGACGGTGACCAATCTCCTGGCCGAAGAGCGCCCCTTCGCCTGGTTCAAGACCAATATGATCCACACCGTGCCGCCGCCCTATCCGGGCGCCATGCGCCGGGTCTATCCAGGGTTCGTGCAGCTCTACAGCTTCATGAGCATGAACGCCGAGCGCCATAAGGACGCCCACCGCCGCTATTTCGACGACCTGGTGAAGGGCGACGGCGACCAGGCGGCCAAGCATTTGGAGTTCTACGACGAATATCTGTCGGTGCTGGACCTGTCAGAAGAATTCTATCTGCAAACCATCGACATCGTCTTTCAGCGCCACCTCCTGCCTCTGGGTCTTTTGGAGCATCGCGGCCGCAAGGTGCGCCCCGAAGGGATCACCGACATCGCCCTGATGACGGTGGAGGGGGAGCTGGACGACATCTCCGGCGTCGGGCAGACTCAGGCCGCCCACGCCCTCTGCTCTGGCATCCCCGATGACAAGCACACCCTCTATGTGCAGCCGGGGGTCGGTCACTACGGCGTGTTCAACGGCCGCCGCTTCGCTGAGGAAATCTATCCCCGCGTCCGCGACTTTATCGCCCAGCACGACCCGGGCTGACCTCCCCGCCGTCCTGAACCGGGCGGCGCCGGTCTTGAACCTCTGCTCCCAACTTGTTCTATTTTGGGAGCGGCGCGATGCAGTCGCCTATCGGATCCACCATTCTCGCAGCCATCGCCGCTGCAGCGGCATCCCTTTTCGCCACGGCGGCCTTCGCCGGATGCGAGGGGGCCGCTTGCGGCGGGGCCTGGGTCTCCGCCACCCCCGGTTATCAATTCGCCTCTTCGGCGGACTACCAGGGCCAAGCTTACCAGGGCCAGGCCTACGCCTATCAGGCCCAGAGCTATCAACAGGCCTACGCGGCGCCGGCCTATCAGGCTCAGGCCTCTGGCTACGGCTACGCCCAACAACCCGCCCCTTGCGGTCCTTGCGGCCCGGCGCGGGTGATCTACCAGCCGCCCATCTATCAGGCGCCGGTCTACCAGCCGCCTGTCTATCAACAGCCAGCGCCCTGCGCCTATAGCTGCGCGCCGGCCTATCCGCCCCAGCCCGCCTACCAGCCCCAGGAAGTGCCGGTCTCCGGTGAGTTCAACGGCGGCGTAGGCATCACCGATGTGGAAGGCGGGGGCGGGGGGGGCGGCGCCTCCAGCGGCGGCTTTGGCGATATCTCCGGCTTTGTCTCCGACATGCGCGCAGGCGCCTGGGCCAACGCCTCCAGCAATTCCAGCGTGAACGTGAACGTCAACGCCTCGGCTTCTTCATCGTCCAGTTCCTCCTCCTCTTCCAACAGTTCCAGCCATAGCGGCGGCCACGGCGGCGGGATGCGGGGCGGCGGTCACGGCCACCAAGGCGGCGGCTCGTCCGATTGCGGCTGCACCTCCCCCAGCAAGGGCTCCGGCGGCGGTTCAGGCTGGATGGGAGGCGGTCACACGAGCGGCGGCCATTCGGGCGGCGGCTGGATGGGCGGCGGCGTCGGCGGCGGCGGCTGGGGTGGCGGGCACAAGTCCGGCGGCGGCCACGCCAGCGGCTGCGGCTGTTCGGTCGGCCGCCACCGCTAGACTCGGCCAAGCCGGGATCGAAACCCTCTGAGCATCGGTCGGGCCTCCGTCGCGGGGGCCCGATGGCGTTTCAGATGAGATTGACAGGGGAAGCAGCGGCAGCCGATCACTACAGCCCGCCCGCGGACAAAATAATAGGGCGGGCCATTTGCATGACCCGCCCTTGCCCCGCTCGCCCCAGTCTGCGGCCACCACCGCAGACATGCTCGCCCAGACCGAAGTCTGTTGCAGCCATCTGACCGGGGAATCCGCCGAGGTCAAAGCCCAACACGCGGTGCTTGATCGTTTGCGATCCGCTTGTAGCAAAATGGCAACGAAGCGGCGATCTTGAGGCCGCCATGGGGCGATCGCCCTTCGCCGCCTCGGTGCTGCCTCATGAACAATATTTCAGGTATTGAAACTGAAATACTTAGAGGGTGGTTGATCCGCTATGGTGCGCCGCGCCAGCCAGACCCGGCGAATTAGACCTCCAGGAGTGACCCAAGCGTGTCGGATACGGACTCTCGCCCGCCCTCGCAGTCTGGCGCGCACACGGTTTATGGATCGAAGCCCGCAAAGGCGACGGGGGGCCGGCGCAGGCGCTGGATCTTCATCGTGCTCGGCGTCGTGCTGCTGGGCCTAGTGCTCTGGTACATCTACGGCGCCACCCAACCGGCGGCGACTGGCGGCGCGGGCGGCGGTCGCGGTGGTGGACGTGGAGGTCGTGGCGGCGCTGGCGGCTTGCCCACGGCGGTGAACGCCGCCAAGGCGGCCCAAGGCGACATCCCCATCTATCTGAATGAGCTCGGCACCGCGACGCCCCCCGCCACGGTGACGGTGGTGGCGCAAATCTCCGGCCAGCTTTTGTCGGTGGGCTTCCACGAAGGCCAGATGGTGAAAAGGGGACAGTTCCTGGCCCAGATCGATCCGCGCCCCTATCAGCAAGCCCTGGCCCAGGCTGAGGGGGTGGAGGCCAAGGACGAGGCCCTGCTCGTCAACGCCCGTATCGACCTGAAACGCTACCAGACCCTGGTGGCTCAGGATTCCCTCGCCCGCCAGACCCTGGACACCCAGGCCGCCACCGTCCGCCAGGACGAGGCGCAGGTGAAGAGTGACAAGGCCGCGGTGGACACTCAAAAACTCAACCTGATCTATTGCCACATCATCGCGCCGATCTCCGGCCGTGTGGGTCTGCGCCAGATCGATCCAGGCAACTATGTCACCGCCAACACAACCAACGGGCTGGTGGTGATCACACAGATCGATCCGATGGACGTGCTGTTCACCCTGCCGGAAGACAATCTCAGCCAGGTGGCGACGCGTATGCGCTCGGGCGCGGTTCTGCCCGTCGTCGCTTTCGATCGGGCCCAGACCACCCAGTTGGCGATGGGCCAGCTCTCCACCCTGGACAATCAGGTCGACACCACCACAGGCACCATCCGGGCCAAGGCGCGCTTCAACAACGCCAACAGCGCCCTCTTCCCTAACCAGTTCGTCAATGTGCGCCTGACGGTGGACACCCTGAAAAACGTGGTGATCGTCCCCACCTCGGCCATCCTGAAGGGGCCGGACGGCATGTTCGTCTACTCGGTGCAGATGGATCGCACGGTGGCGGTGACCAACGTCAAGCTCGGTCCGGCGGCGGGGGAGAACACGGCCATTCTTTCGGGCTTGGACGCCGGGGCGGTGATCGTCACCGACGGTTCTGACCGGCTGAAGGAGGGCGCGCGGGTGATTCTGCCCGGCGACTGCCTGCCGGCCGGGACGAGAATGGGCGGCGCCGGCGGCGGCGGGCGCCATCGCGGCGCTGGCGCTGCAGGCGGCCAAGGCGCAAGTGGGGCGGCGAAAGGTGGCGGCGCTTTCTTCGGCCTCTTCGCCAAAAAGCCCGCGGTCGATCCCATGGCGGCCATGCGCTGCAAGCCGGGGCAGCACCCCAGCTCGCTCCTCAGCGGCGGCGGGGCGAGCGCCTTCAACCTCAACTTCGGCCCAGCGGCGCCCGCAGCCGGCGCTCCGCCCGCCCCGGGATCGACGACCACCGCCGAGGTCGCTCACACCACCAGGACCACGGCCGTCTCCGGGAGTGGGCCTGCTCCGGCCGCCGCCCCAGCGCCGCAAGCCGCCGCGCCGGTCCCCTCGCCAGAGAGCCCTCCCAGCGGAGGCGGCGGTCAAGGCGGCGGCGGACACGGGGGGCGGATGCAGGCGATGATCTTGTCGCTGAATCTCGATCCGGCGCAGCAGGCCCAGGCCAAGGCCATCTTCGACGCCGCCCGCCAACAGGCGCAAGCCAGCGACGATCCGCGCCCGATCATGCAGGCGGCCTTCGCCAAGCTGGCGGCCATCCTGCGCCCCGACCAAAAGGCCAAGCTTGCCCAGATGCAGGCGGACATGGCGGCGCGGCGCGCCCAACGTGAAGCGGCCGGCGGGGGTTCGTCCGACCAATGAGCGATCCGGGCCAACCCGAAGACCCGCCGCGTCCAGGCGCCGGCGGGGCGGCCGCTGGCGGTGTCGACGGCAGTCCGCCGTTCATCGATGAGGACGCACGCCAGCGCGCCGCCGACGCTGCGCGCGGACAGCCCAACGATGCCGCGGCGGCCGGCGCGATGAGTCCCTCGCACCTGTTCATCAAGAGGCCCATCGCCACCTCTCTGTTGATGATCGCCGTCTTCCTGGCCGGGGTGGTGGGCTTTCAGTTTCTGCCCCTCTCGGCCCTGCCCGAGGTCGACTACCCGACCATACAGGTGCAGACCTTCTATCCCGGCGCCTCCCCGGAGGTGATGACCTCCATGGTCACCGCGCCTCTGGAGCGGCAGTTCGGCGAAATGCCCAGCCTCTCGCGGATGAGCTCGGTCTCCTCCGGCGGCGCCTCGATCATCACCCTGCAGTTCGGGCTCGACCTCAGCCTCGATGTGGCCGAGCAGGAGGTGCAGGCGGCCATCAACGCCGCAGGCAACCTTTTGCCTTCCGACCTGCCGGCCCCGCCGATCTACGCCAAGGTCAACCCGGCCGATGCACCGATCCTGACCCTGGCCCTCTCGTCCAAGACCATGCCCCTGACCCAGGTGGAGGATCTGGCCGACACCCGCATGGCGTCGAAGATCTCCCAGATCGCCGGCGTCGGCCTGGTCAGCGTCTCCGGCGGTCAGCGGCCGGCGGTGCGTATCCAGGCCAATCCCCTGGCGCTAGCCTCCTACGGTTTGACGCTGGAGACCCTGCGGACCGCTATTTCCAGCGCCAACGTCAACGGCGCCAAGGGCTCTATCGACGGCACGGTGCGCGCCTACACCCTGAACGCCAACGATCAGCTGACCTCGGTCGCCGACTACGCCGCCCTGGTCATCGCCTATAAGAACGGCGCTCCGATCCGCCTCGGTCAGGTGTCGCAGATCATCGACGGCGCCGAGAACAACCAGCTCAGCGCCCTCAACAACACCACGCCCTCGGTGATCCTCAACATCCAGCGCCAGCCGGGCGCCAATGTGATCGGGGTGGTGGACCGCATCCAAAAGCTGTTGCCCAGCTTGCGCGAATCCCTCCCCGCCGGCGTTGATGTGGCGGTCACCACCGATCGCACCGTCACCATCCGCGCCTCGGTGAAGGATGTGGAGTTCGAGTTGATGCTCTCGGTGGTGCTGGTGGTGCTGGTGATCTTCCTCTTCCTGCGCAACATCGCCGCCACCCTGATCTCCGGCGTCGCCGTGCCCCTGTCCTTGGTGGGTACTTTTGGGGCCATGTATTTGCTGGGCTTTTCGCTCAACAACCTGACCCTGATGGCCCTGACCGTGGCCACCGGCTTCGTGGTCGACGACGCCATCGTGATGATCGAGAACATCTCGCGCCATATCGAGATGGGTAAGGATCGCAAGACCGCCGCCTTCGTCGGCTCGGGCGAGATCGGCTTCACCATCATCTCGCTCACCCTGTCGCTGTTGGCCGTGCTGATCCCGCTGCTGTTCATGGGTGACGTGGTGGGGCGGCTGTTC